>CALXFI010000001.1 GCA_944387535.1 uncultured Clostridia bacterium
ATTTAAGATAAGTGCATTATTTTTTACAAAAAAATGTTGAAGTGTTTTTAATCACCCCAACATTTATTATAGAACCATTATTATTTACCACTACTTAAAGTGGTATTTTTTGTTTTTCTAATAATCCAAAAAGACAACAAAGTTAAGATTAATTAGCAATTTTTAATATTGTAGAGCAGAGATCTTGAATCTGCTCTATTTTTTGCAAAAAAAGTATGTGTATTTCCGGGTACACATACACTATAATGTTGACAGCTATGACAAACATCTCTTTTCATAATTAAATAATAATACATCAATTTATATTTGTCAAATAAAAATTTAGTGTTTCAATTCTTCTAATTCCACTTATCATTACCAAAAACTTCTTGTTGTTTATATCGTTATTTCATGTTAGAATAAAATTGTTATGTAAACAAATGATAAAGGAGGTTTTTATGAAAAAGAAAGTTTCTTTATTGATTATTTTAATATTTATATTAAATATTATTATTGGTTTATTTTATAACTTATCATTTACAAGCACGAAAACTGAAAATCAAAAGAAAAATCCAAATAGTTATTGGTCTGCAAGTAATGCTCCCCTATTTTATGGTGCAACTAAAATAACTATAAAAAGAGGACTTATAGATGAATTTAATGTTTTAGATAGTAGATTTAGAATTTTTGCTATGGACTTTGAAGACGGAGATTTAACACCTAAAATCACACATACTCAAAATGTAAAAATTGGTGAAGTAGGAAATTATGAAATCATATATAAAGTAACTGACTCTCATAATAATGAAACTAGCTTAATAGTTCCTGTAATTGTAACAGATGATGAAAATGCAAAAATAAATGTTGAAAGAACTCTTTATACAATACCATCTGTTTGGAATATGGATTTAGCTGAATTTTCAAGATGTAATTATGGAGATAGACAAATACTTGGAGTTTATTTATCTGCAAATCAAGATATAAAAGCACGTGTTCTATCTTCTGAAAATAACTTAAGTATTAACTTTTTCAATAATGACCAAGATATTGAAAGTTCAAAAACATTACCAAGTACTGGAGAATGGATAACTGTAGCAAACATAATAAATGATACTGGATATGACGCAGTTCCTTTAATTAGATCTACAATATTATCTAGAGCAAATACTATAATTAACAAAACATTTAAAATTGAATTAGAATATGATGAAAAAGTAAAGCCATTAGATTACTATCATTACCAAGATGATGAAGCAGAATTTAAAGCAAATTGGTTAAAAAGTGGAAACAGATATGGTGTAATTGAAAGTGAAACACTTTTATTAGTAACTCCTTCTACAGACATCCCTTATATGACAAACTTCTACCAAAATGGTTTTACATCTTTAGATAGCTTCTTAGAATACTATCAAAAAGTAGTAGAAAAAATGGACGAATATGTAGGCTTAGATTTTAATCCTGAAAAACTAACAGACCAAAATGTAAGAACAAAATATTTAGTTAGAGCAAATGTCCGTGGAATTGGTGCTGCATATTATGCAGGTGATCATGTTGGTGTAACAAATAGCAGTATGAGATCTTTCTTTGAAATGAACTGGGGTGGATTACACGAATTAGCGCATGGGTATCAAGGGTCTCTTGGAAAAGGTGAAATGCTACTTGGAGAAGTTTCAAACAACATTATAGGACACTATATTCAAATAGATAAAAGCATCTACTTCCACCCAGGAAACTGGCTTGGTGAACTACCTAACATAGAAGAAGAAAGAAATTCACAAAGATTAAGCGGAAAAATATTTACTGATATAGATGAACCATCTAGATTATATGTTATTATTAATTTATTAAATACATTTGAAGGTGGTACAACTTATAGGAAAATGTATTCTTGGTATCGTGAGCAATTAAATTTAGGAAGAAATATGACAAATCAAGATGCCTATGTAGAAGCTATTGCTAATATTTACAATGTAAATATAGTTCCGTACATGGAAGCTTGGGGTCTAAATATTTCAGATACTACTAAATCTAATGTTTATCAAAAAAACTATCCTCTTATAAATATTTTAAAAGATTTTGTAACAGATGACAGTTTAAACACAATCATGACAAGTGAAAACTTTAATAGAAAATATTCTTTAGTAACAAATGATGTATTATCAAAATATGGAATAACATCAAACATTACACTTAATATTGATATTGATAATTTTAGTAAAATAGATGGAAAAGTTGTCTTAATAAAAGATGGAAATAGTACTGTAAAATCTATAACAATTGATACCCCTTCCCTATCTATTAATAACTTACCAATTGGAACTTACTATTTACAGATGCCAATAATTGAAGGATATAACCAAGACTATACTTATGTACAAGTAAAAGAAGAACAAGACTTAAGTTATACACATACTTATTACAGTCAAGAAGATGTTGATTATGAAAATTACTTAAAAATGCAAGTACTAGGATATAATTATGATACTATTGCATATCAATTAATTTTCAAAGATAACTATACTAAAGCAGAAATCTCATATCCAAATCAATCTGGAATGAGTTGTAATGAATACATTAAAATTTATAATGCTGAAGGTGTTTTAGTTACTGAAGATGTATCAAACGGAGGATATTTTGATTTTAACAAAGGAAAACAAGAAATTGATATGGATGTTGGATATGTAATAGAAGTTAAATATCCTAATAAATATCAAAATAAAATAAAAATGTATAGCACCTTAACTGGAAATTTATTACCTGAATATAATGCTACTAATGAAATTACTAGATATGTTGTAATTAACAATGGTTTAATTAAAGAAGATATGGATGAAGATATTGCAAATGATATAGCTTATGAACAATTAAGGCCTTCTTTAATTGCTATTATTGAGAATTATAAAGCAAAAGTAACTGAAGCAGAACTTAATAATAAATTTATAAACTTTAAAGAAAAAGCACAAGTTATCGATGCATATATGAGGTTAAGAGAAGCTGACCAAGCCCCTTATACAAGTTTAATTACAGCAATACAAAAAGGTGGTTCTCCTATAGTTACAGCAAAAGCTGAAAGTTTAGAATATAAACTTGGAGAAGTAGTTGATTTATATAGTTTAATTACTGCTACAGACAATGAAGATGGTCCAATTACAATAAGTAAAGCTAATACTGTTATTAATACAAAATTAGATTTTGATATAGCAGGAAATTATAAGGTAACATACAAAGTTTCTGATTCTGATAATAATGTTACAACTAAAACAATTTATATAGAAATAATTGATGATAGTATTCCAGAAACACCAGATGAAGAAGACAAACCTGAACCTGAAGAACCAAAACCAGAGGAACCTGAGCCAGAAGAGCCAGAAGGCGGAGATAAAGAAGAACCTGTAGTTCCAGAACTTCCAGATAATGAGGAAGAAAAACCAGAGTTACCTGAAGAAGATGATGAACAAGTACCTGATGAAAATCCAGACTCCCCTGATGACGATATTGAAACTCCTGATGAAGAACCTGACTTGCCTGTAGAAGATGATACTGAAACTCCTGAAGAAAAACCTGATTTACCTGTTGAAGAAGATAATAAAGAACCTGAAATTCCTAACTTACCTGAAAATGATAATATCCCAAAACCTGAAATAAAACCTGTTTTACCTAATGAAAACAACAATCAAAAAACTGAAGACAATCTAAACTTACCAAAAGAATATAATAATCAATCTTTTGAAGTATTGGAAACTTATAATAGTGAAAATATAGAAACAGTTTCAGATTCATCTAATGATACTGAATTAAACATTGTTCCAGAAATTGATGAACATCAAAAAAATGTTGATGAAGATTTTAATAAAGATGTATTAACAGATGAAATAGACCATGTAACTGGTTATGAAGAATTGTCATCTACAGGTATAAAAATTTCCACAATAATAAAAATTGTTATAATTATGGCATTAATTACATTAGTATCTTTCTTAATCGTTAAGAAGAA
Organism: uncultured Clostridia bacterium; assembly: GCA_944387535.1. Lineage (GTDB taxonomy): Bacteria > Bacillota > Clostridia > TANB77 > CAG-508 > CAG-269. The sequence goes on from CALXFI010000001.1 coordinate 3,974, forward strand.
ACTTACACAAAAATAAATATAAAATAGGTGTTCTAATATAAAGAACACCTATTTATTTATAGTTCCCCATCATCTATATAATCAATTTTAGCTCTTACATTCTTTCTCTTTTTATTTATTAGCACAAGTATATTTATTACAATAATATCTATAAGAATATATTTCAAAGATTTACCATATCCGTTATCTTCTATATATTCCTTCAAATCATTTAAATCGTTATCCAATATTCTTTCTTCTTCTCCATCATCGTAAAACAGTGTAAATTCATAATCGTTAAATGCTATAAAGAACTGTATTTTATCTAAATCTTTTATATTTTCAATCTCTTCATACTGTTCACTTGTCTTTAGCATATTTTCTATTTCTTCTCTATTTTTATCATTTACAAATACTATTGTTTTTCCTAATCCTAAAAACATAAGATAAAAACTAAAAATAATATAAACTATTCCTATGAACATGAAAAATTTTAGCCATGATTCTAAATCAACTAACTTCTCTCTTTCCATTTTCTCTATTTCCTTTTTTATATTTTACTAATTATTTTTCTATAATTTACCTTCTTTTAAATCTTTTACAAACTTTTCTTTTATCTCTGGTGGTAACAATAGTAGATTTTCAATATCTTCTTTCTTTATGATTTCAGGTAGATAATCGCCACTATCAGCATATTTAGGATTGTGGCTAAACTCTGGTCCGTCCCCTGTTCCAAACTCACCTTCTACATATTCACAAAGAAAGAAATATTCCTTTTGATTAAATTTTTCAGACTCCATTTCATATAATTTTTTTATAACTTTAACAGTAATTCCAAACTCTTCTTTAATTTCTCTAATTACTCCCTCTTCTAAAGTCTCTCCTTCCTCTAGTCCTCCTCCTGGGAAAGTGTAATACTCCTGTATATCCTTTCTTTTTTTCACATTTTTTCTATGCATAAATGCATATCCATTATTAATTTTTATAATCCCTGCAACTCTTACTCTTTCCATATTTTCCTCCTTACTTTTTTATTATTCTATCACTTTTTTTAATTTTTTTATATATTTTTGTAGTAATTTTTTTCAATAGTGGTATAATTTTAAAGTAGAATTTTTTTACAAAGGAGATGGTATTTTGGCAAACGCTAAAGAAGAAGTTAATGTAAGTAAGATGTATGGCGAAGAATGTACTTTGCCAAAAGATGAATTTATTAAAAAATACAGAGTTAATGAAGGTGGACTTTCTTCAAAAAGAGCAAGTGAATTAATTAAAAATTTAGGATTAAATGAAATAAAACAAGCAAAACCAAAAAAATGGTATCACTACTTTTTTGAAAGTCTATTTACACCATTTAATTTAATTTTATTAGGAATTACTTTACTTTTGTGTTATACAGATGTTATCTTACCAGAAACACCTAGTTACGCCAATATTATTGTTATTGGTATCTTAGTTGCTGCAAGTACTTTGCTAGACTTTTTTGAAGAGTATCGTTCTAATAAGGCCGCAAATGAATTAAAAGAATTGGTAGCCACAACTTGTCATGTAATAAGAGATGGTAAAGATGTGCAAATTCCAATAAAGGAAGTAACTCTTGGTGATATAGTTATTCTTTCTGCTGGTAGTATGATTCCAGCTGATTTAAGAGTTATTGAAGCAACAGACCTTTATGTTGGGCAATCTTCTCTAACTGGAGAATCAGATGCAGTTAAAAAGACTGTTGAAACAGAAATAAATAAAGATGAATTGGATAGCATTGCAGATATAGATACTATTTGCTTTATGGGAACAAATGTAATTTCTGGAAGTGCAAAAGGTGTAGTTATTAAAACAGCGGATTCCACCTATTTTGGAAAAATTGCCCACACATTAACTACAGGTAAACCAAAAACAGCTTTCCAAAAAGGAATTGAGAGTATTAGTAAATTATTAATTAGATTTATGCTAATTATTATACCAATTGTCTTTATACTTAACTTTTCAAAACATAGTATTGTAACAGCATTTACATTTGCAGTAGCAATTTCTATTGCTATCACACCTCTACTTCTTCCTGTTATTTTATCTTCATGTTTATCAAAAGGTGCTGTAAAAATGTCTAAGAAAAAGACTATTGTAAAAAAACTAGATGCTATACAAAACTTTGGTGCTATGAATATTCTATGTACAGATAAAACAGGAACATTAACAGAAGATAAAATCGTTCTAGAAAAGTATTTAGACATAAAAGGTGATGAAGACCTTGGTGTTCTAAAATATGCATATTTAAATGCTAGTCTTCAAACAGGATTAAGAAGTAATATTGATGAAGCTGTAATTAAACGTGGCGCTGAATACAATATGCCTGAATTAACTAAAAAATATATAAAATTAGATGAAATACCTTTTGATTTTGCTCGTAGACGTTTATCTATTGCTGTAAAAAATGAAGAAGGTAAAGATGAATTAATAACAAAAGGTGCCGTAGAAGAAATTCTAAATATATCTACTTCTGTAGAATATAAAGGAGAAGTTTCTCCGTTAACTAGAGAAATTAAAGAAAATATACAAAGAATAAGTAAAAACTTAAATAAAGAAGGTTTAAGAGTTATCGCAGTATGTAAAAAATACAGTAATGAACCAGGTTATGATTTTGAAGTAAAAGATGAAAAAAATATGATATTAATTGGATTCATTGGTTTCTTAGACCCACCTAAAGAAAGTGCTAAACAAGCCGTTGAAAGAATGAATAAAGCTGGAATTCGTGTAATTGTTTTAACAGGTGATAATGCAGAAGTAACAAAATGTATATGTGACAAGGTAAATATTAAATCTAAACACATAATCTTGGGAAGTGAATTAGATAAGTTATCAGATGTAGCTGTCCTTAGATTAGTTAGAAAAAATAATATTTTTGCAAAATTATCTCCTATCCAGAAAGCTAGAATTGTAAGACTTTTAAAAGAAGATGGAAATGTTGTAGGCTATATGGGAGATGGAATTAATGATAGTCCATCACTTACAAACTCTGATGTTGGTATCTCAGTTGATACTGCTGTAGATATTGCCAAGGAATCTGCAGATATTATTCTTTTAGAGAAAGACTTAAATGTATTATTAGATGGTGTAACTGAAGGAAGAAAGACATTTGCTAATTTAATGAAATATATTAAGATGGCAACAAGCTTTAACTTTGGTGAAGTATTATCTGTTATCGTCGCAAGTATTGCTTTACCATTTTTACCAGAAACACCTATTCAATTATTAGTAGAAGGTTTACTATATGACTTTGGACAAATGACACTTCCATTTGACGATGTAGACCCAGAAATTGTACGAAAACCTAAAAAATTAGATATTAAGAGTTTAAAACACTTTATGCTATTTATGGGACCAGTTAGCTCTATATTTGACTTAATTGTATTTGCATCTTTATGGTTTATCTTTGGCGTCAGAGAAGCAGCCCTTTTCCAAACAATTTGGTTCTCATATAGTATCGTTTCAAACTTAGTTGGAATGCATATTATTAGAACTGCAAAAATACCATTTATACAAAGTAATGCAAATAAAATGGTATATTTCTCTTCTATCTTATTAATTTTAGTAGGACTTATCGTACCATTTACACCTTTAGGAAGTTTCATTGGATTAGTTCCAATGGCAGCAGAAGATATTGTGTTAATCTTTGTTGTAACTTTCCTATATTGTATTTTAGCTATGTTTGCTAAAAAGATTTATATTAAAAAATATGGAGAATGGATTTAAAAAAGAGGGGTTTCAAATCCCCTCTTTTATTCAATTACATTTTCTGTTCCTATTAATTGTCCAAAGAATTTTAGTATTTCATCTGTTACATACATTTGTCCACAAGGCTTATACTCTTCTCCTACCTTTATTTGGACATTTATATTATTTCTATCTCCATGGAAATAACATATTGCTCCTCTTAATTTGTCTTTATGTTCTTCATCTAAATTAGTTATATCTAATGTCAAAATTCTTTGTTTTTGTTCTCCAAAATCTTTAATTTCATTTGCAATAATAGTTGTAGTATCATCTTCTCTTATGCTTAATCTACCATCTACCATTACAATGTTTTCTTCTACTAAACTCTTCCCTGCTTTTAGATATGCATTTTCAAAAACAATTACTTCTGCTGTACCATATAAATCTTCAATTGTTACAAATGCCATTATCTTGTTATTTTTAGTATATTTCTTTTTAATAGAAGTTATTATTCCTGCATATTTTACATTTTGTCCATCTTGATATTTGGGTTTTTCATTTTGAATTTGGATATTTTCTTCACTTAAAGTCGTTGACATTTGCTCATCTAATTTCTTAAGTTCTAATGTATTTATATTAGTTTGTCTTTCTATTTGCTCCCTTAATTTTTCTAATGGGTGTCCTGATATATAAATTCCTAGCATTTCTTTTTCTAGTGATAATAATTCTTTTTCTGGAAGTTCTTCGTGTTCTTCAAATTTATATTTCATTTCATTTAATTCTTCTTTTTGTTCACTACTTCCTAAGTCAAACATTGATACTTGCCCTGCTAATCCCTTTTTCTTCTCACTCTGAATTGAATCCATTATCCCTTCAAATGATGCTAAAAGTGTACTTCTTGTTTGTTCAAATTCATCAAATGCTCCTGCTTTTATTAAACTTTCCACGCATTTTTTATTTACCGCTTCATCCGCTATTCTTTCGTAAAAGTCTGTAAAACTTTTGTAATCACCATTTTCTGTTCTTTCTTTTACTATATTATTTACAGGTACAGTTCCAACATTTTTAATACTTCCAAGTCCAAAACGTATTTTTCCATCTTCAACTGTGAATTTAGTATTACTTTTATTTATTTCTGGTTTTAATATTTCAATTCCTAAAGCTTTACACTCATCAATATATTGTGGTATTTTATCTAAATTACCTAAGAAACTATTTAATGTTGCTGCCATAAATTCTGCTGGATAATATGCTTTTAAATAAGCTGTTCTATATGCTACTACTGCATAACAAGCTGCATGACTCTTATTAAATGCATATTTTGCAAACTCTGCCATCTCATCAAATATTTTATTGGCTGATTCTTCGTCTATTCCATTTCTTACACAACCTGGAACTACTACATTTCCATCTTCATCTACTTGCCCATGAATAAATACTTCTCTTTCTTTAGCCATAACATCTAGCTTTTTCTTTCCCATTGCACGTCTTACTAAATCTGCTCTACCTAGAGAATATCCTGCTAAATCACGAACTATTTGCATAACCTGTTCTTGGTATACCATACAACCATAAGTTACATTTAAGATTGGCTCTAATCTTGGATGTGTATATTCATTATGACCTGGATGTTTTTTACCTTTTATGTATCTTGGTATTTGGTCCATAGGTCCTGGTCTATATAAAGAAACCCCTGCTATTAAATCTTCCAAACAGTCTGGTTGTAACTCTTTCATGAAGTTTGTCATACCTTGAGACTCAAATTGGAATATTCCACAAGTTTTACCCTCTTGCCACAATTTATATACTTTTGGATCTGACATATCTTTATCAAATTCTATGTCTATTCCCTTGTCTTCTTTTACCATCTCTATTGTATCTTGTATTACAGTAAGAGTTCTAAGACCTAAAAAGTCCATTTTTAATAGTCCTAATTCTTCTAGTGTCGTCATTATATATTGTGTTGATATTTGTCCATCACGAACATATAAAGGAACATAAGTATCTACAGGATCTTTTGTAATAACTATACCACAAGCATGAGTTGAAGCCTGTCTTGGCATACCTTCTAATCCCATTGCTATATCTAAAACTTTTTTTACTGTTTCATCGCTCTGATATCTATCACGTAATTCCTTATTTTGTTCTAATGCCTTCTTTATTGTTATATGTAATTCATTTGGTATCATCTTAGCTAGGCTATCTGCTTCTGAATATGGTACATCTAAAACTCTTGCAACATCTCTTATTACCATTTTAGCTGCCATTGTCCCAAAGGTTATAATCTGTGACACATGGTCATGCCCATATTTTTCAGACACATAATCAATTACTTCTTGTCTACGTGTATCACTAAAGTCTACGTCAAAGTCAGGCATACTAATTCTTTCAGGATTTAAGAATCTTTCAAAAAGCAAATCATATTTCATAGGGTCAATATCTGTTATTTCAATTGCATAAGCAATTATAGAACCTGCTCCAGATCCACGTCCTGGTCCTACTGATATTCCATGTGTCTTTGCATAATGAATAAAATCCCAAACAATTAAGAAATAATCAACATATCCCATTTTCTTGATTATACTAATTTCATATTCTGCTCTATCTAATATTTCCTTACTTGGATTTTCTCCATATCTTTTCTTTATTCCATCATCACATAACTTTTTAAAGAAATCAAAATGTGTTGGAAATTCAGGTGGTACATCATAATTAGGAAGTATTGTATGTCCAAATTCAAATTCAACATTACATTTATCAGCAATTTTAACAGTGTTTTCTATTGCATCTGGAAAAGCTTTAAAATATTCACTCATTTCTTCTGGAGATTTTACATATAACTCATCTGTATCAAACCTCATTCTATCTACATCACTCATTCTTTTACCTGTTTGAATACAAAGTAAAACCTCGTGATTATAAGCATCTTCTTTTTTTAGGTAATGTGCATCATTTGTTGCAACTAATGGTATGTCTAGCTTTCTTGCAAGCTGTACTAACTTTTGATTTGCTAAGACTTGTTCTTTTATTCCGTTATTTTGTATTTCAATATAATAATCATCGCCAAAAACTCTTTTATGCCAAAGAGCAATTTCTTCAGCTTTATCATTATTTCCATTAAGTAATGCTTGGTTTACAGCTCCTGCTAGACATGCACTTAAACAAATTAATCCTTCATGATATTTTTCTAATATTTCTAAATCTATACGAGGTTTATAATAATATCCTTCAGTAAAACCAAGTGAAACTAATTTACTTAAATTTTTATACCCTTGATTATCTTTAGCAAGTAAGATTAAGTGATTATATTTGTTATCAATATTAGGCTCTTTATCAAAACGACTTCTTGGTGCTACATATACTTCACAACCTATAATTGGTTTTATGCCCTCTTTTTTACAAGCTTTATAAAAATCAATTGCACCATACATAACACCATGGTCAGTAATGGCCATAGCATCCATTCCAAGTTCTTTTGCTCTTACTGGTAAATCTTTTATTCTATTTGCACCATCTAATAAACTAAATTCACTATGTATATGTAAATGTACAAATTTTGACATATTTTTCTCCTTTCATTTTGGGACGTTTCCCTTTGTCGAAAAAACAACAACTGGAGACATATCTTTTATAAGAACTGTCCCAAAGTGTCGAAAAAGCGACAAAAGGAAACGTCCCCATTATCCTTCTACCCAAACCGATGTTGATTTTCCTTTTACTTTAAAGTTTCCATATCCTTGCTCATCTATTAATATCTCATCAGGACAGTTTGCTAAACTGTCTATAAACTTTTCTCCTACAAATTTTTCCCCTATATACATTCTTTTTTCTCCATCGCCAGCATTTGAAATCACAACTGCTAGTCCTGATTGCAAATGCTCTTCATCTCCCTCTCTTGTCCATCCTATGAAGTTTTTGTTATCAAAATAGTCATGTTCTTCTCCATATGCTTTTTCTTTTCTTAATTCTATTAAAGTTTTCAAATCTTTCATAGGTTCTATATTATCATGTGGTATTCCATAAAAATCGCCATAAAATACACATGGATATCCTTCACTTTTTAGCAAGATTATACTATATGCTGCAGGCTTAAACCAAGCTTCTACAAAACTTTGTAAACTTTGTCCTGGCTGTGTATCATGATTATCTACAAATGTTACTGCTTTACTTGAGTTTTCTTTTAGTAATGTATGCTCTAAAATTCCACTTAAATCATAATTAGGATTAGTTGATGCATTATAAAAATTATAATGTAGTGGCACATCAAACAAAGATATTTCTCCTTCTGTTTCTGTTATATATCTATGTAATTTTGATACATCTCCACTCCAATATTCTCCTACTGTGAATAATTCTTGTTTTGATTCTTCTCTTAATTTTTTTATCCAATCTCTATAAAAGTTAGCATTTATATGTTTTACTGCATCTAATCTAAATCCATCTACTCCTGTAAAGTCTAAATACCATTTTCCCCATTTATTACATTCTTCTACTACTTCTGGGTTTCCAAAGTCTAAATCTGCTCCCATTAAATAATCATAGTTTCCAAATTCTTCATCTACTGCCACACTCCAATCCTTATCTTTAAACTTAAAGATTGCATGTTCTTTTGATTTTTCATCATAGTCTATTCCATCAAAATCTGTCCAGTTCCACTCAAAGTCTGAGTATTTATGTTTTCTTCCTGGAAATGTAAATTTAGTAGCTACTCTTACTGTTTCTTGCTTTGCTTCTTCTATATTATGATTTCCCCATTCTACTTTATTTGCTGGTATTGTTTGCAACATATCTGCTCCCATTTTATGATTTAATACAATATCTGCATATGCTTCTATTCCTGCTTGATTTAATACTTGTATACAATTTAAATATTCATCTTTAGAACCATATTTTGTTTTTACAGTTCCTTTTTGGTCAAATTCTCCTAAATCATATACATCATAAACACCATAACCAACTTCATCTTTTCCACCTATTCCTTTATATGCAGGTGGAAGCCACAAAGCTGTTATTCCCATTTCAGCTAATTTAGAAGCATTTTCTGCTATATCATTCCACAAGTTTTGATTACAATTCATATACCATTCAAAGTATTGCATTATTATTCCATTTATCTTTTTCATTTTATTCTCCATCTTACTTAATTTTTTCGATTATATCACATTTAGTTATAATTTTCTATTTTATGAAGAACTTTTTTATTTTTTAAAATTTTATATTAATATATAAAGAATAGAAACTCCCAAAATCGAGAGTTCCTATTCTTTATAATTGATTTATACGTTGGCATCAATATAATCTTTCGGATCAATATAAAACCAACGTGTAAAACAGCCACCTCCACATATATGCCAGAGATCACACCTGATACATCTGCTACTAGGAAATCGCTTTACAGTATTTTTAAATTTTTTCACTATTTCACTATCCATTAGTTCTTCAATTGCATTTTCATTTTGTAAATTCAATGGTGCATCCTCAAATGGATAACCTAAAAAGTGATTACATGGTATAACTTTTCCATTAACATCAAACACAATCCCCGTACCTTTTTGTACGTAGCAACATGTGGAAACTCTTCCTTTTTTGAGCATTTCTTGCAAAACATCTTTTTCAATAAAACACAAGGGAAATGAAAGTTCAATGGTATAATTAAAGTTATTTTTTTCTAATGTAGAAAAAATATAACTTGTGAAAGCTCCCATCTCTCTTATATCCATTGTCTTACTTGTTCCATCAATCTTCAAAGAAGGCTTTTCAAATTGAATAACTAAATTATCCAATTTTGATTTTAACAACATTACAACAAATTTATCAAACCTATCAGAATTATTCGATGTAACCACATAAGATATAGATGGCTCAATTCCTAAACTTTTTAAATTATGATACCCAGTAATAGCATCTTCTAAACCTACTTGATGAGTATTTAAAAGATACTCTTGTTCTGAAAATCCTTTAATAGAAATATTTATACCATCTACTTTGGCCTCAAAAATTTGTTGTGCAAAAGCCATATCTTTGAATCTTTTACCATTGGTAGCAATTCTTATCTTCAACCCTTGTTCTTTAATATACTTAATTAGCTTCAAAATGTTTGGATAAATAGTAGGTTCTCCACCAATTAATGTAATTGTATTGATTCCTTTTGTTTTCAAATATTTAACTATTTGTCTAGCCAAATCAAAATTCATATTTTGATTTTTTCCTAGAATTTTCCGTGCATAGCACCAATCACACATGCAATTACATGTATAATTTGTAGTTAACCAAGCAGCTGAAATATTTTGCATCTTGCTCACTTTCCTTTGTCATTAGATTTTAAAAATTGGAGAGCCAGCTATCTCTAACTGACTCTCCAGGAGCTTCAGTTACAGCTCCTTAGGGCACATAGGATCGCAATCGTAGTTCACGACCTTACCCTCGACTCCCTCGACTGCATTATCAGATACAGTCTCAGTAGTCTTGGTCAACTCAAGCAGTTCCTTCAACATGCGAATCCCTCCTCTCTGTAAATAACAGATTGTTATAGCCTTACTGTAATTGCTAACGCAATTACGATTATATACTACCACTTATTTTATGATAAGTCAACTAATTATGTAATTTTTGTTCAAATCTTATGTTTTTCACTTTCATATTTAAACTTTCATAAAATTTAATAGCTTCCCTATTAAATCTCCAAACTAATAATTCTATGCTATCTATGTCCTGTTTTTTAACTAATTTAGTCATTTCATTATATAACTTCTTTCCAATTCCTTGTCGTTGCTCACCTTTTTTCACACTAATTTCTTTAATATTTAATATTCTTCTTTTTTTCATAATTTTACTATCTTTTATATTTTTTATTTCTGCAAAACAAATTCCTACAATTTTACCTTCTTTTTCTGCTACTAAGTATAGATTATTAATATTAGCTAGTTCATCTTTAAATGTCTCTATATCTAATGGTTCCGTATCTTTATATATATCTCCTCTTTCTTTTACATGTAAATTATGAACAGCTATCACCAATTCATGAACTTGTTTAAAATCATTGCTTTTTGCTTTTCTTATAATAATTTCATCATTATTCATATTTCGTATTATCTCCATTTCTAAAAAATTTTTATTTAATTAATAATATATTTTTTTATTTTAATAGTCAAGTTCATTAACATTTAAAATATGCTTAATAATTTATAAATTTTATTATAATACCATTTATTGACATATTTTTACTATTTTTATATAATTACCACTTGAAAGGAATGATTTTTATGGATTACGTATTTGAAAGAAGAATTAATTATTATGAAACTGATAGAATGGGAATTGTTCATCATTCTAATTATATTCGTTTTATGGAAGAAGCAAGATGCTATCTTCTTGATAAACTTGGTATGCCTTATTCTGCCTTTGAAGATAACAATGTTATGATACCAGTTCTTGGTGTTAATTGCACTTTTAAACATCATGTTACTTTTAATGATGTTATATTAATAAAACTATATGTAAAAGAATTTAATGGTGTAAGACTTACTATGGGTTATACTGCTACTGAAAAAAATACAGGAGAAGTTGTCTTTACAGGTGAAACTAAACATTGTTTTACAGATAAAAATTTAAGACCTATTCGTCTTCAAAAATCTATCCCTGATTTTTACAAAAAATTTAATGATTTAAAAGAAAAAGGTCTTTAATTTTCCTTTGATTTATGTTACAATGTAGTAGATTTTAGAAGAAAATGTCAAAAGATAAAACAAGGAGGATTTAAAATGGAATTTAATAGATGTAGTAGATGTGGAAGTTTTTATGTTTCAGAGGGTAATGTTTGCCCTAAATGTAGTAAAAAAGATGGAGCTGAATTTATGCAATTTACATCTTATTTGGACGAAAACGGTTTTAATAATTCTTTAGATACTATTTCTAACCAAACAGGTATATCTGTTAGAAACTTAAATCGTTTCATTGGATATCCTGAATTTAAAAATTATAAAAAAGATTTCAAAAATGGTATTATCCAAAACCAAGAAACTGGTTTTAACGGAATAACACTTAACTAAGAAAGGATTTTGATTTATGGAAAATGTTATTGATTTGCTTAACGAAAGAGGTTATATCGAACAAATTACTCACCCAGAAGAGTTAAAAGAACTTTTAGGAAAAGAAAAAATTTCTTTTTATATTGGTATAGACCCTACTGCTGATAGTTTACATGTTGGTCATTTTGTTTCACTAATGGTTGCATCTCATATGCAAAAATGTGGACATAGACCAATTATATTAGTTGGTGGCGGTACTGCAACAATTGGTGACCCATCTGGAAAAACTGATATGAGAAAAATGCTTTCTCGCGAAGAAATTAACCATAACGTTGCTTGTATTAAAAAGCAAGTTGAAAAATTTGTTAGTTTTGAAGGTGAAAACGCAGCAATAATAGTAAATAATGCCGACTGGCTTTTAGATTTAAAATTTGTTGACTTTGTACGTGAAATTGGAAGCCTATTCTCTGTTAATAAAATGCTTGCAGCAGAATGTTATAAACAAAGACTAGAAACTGGTCTTACCTTCTTTGAAATGAGCTATATGCTTATGCAATCTTATGATTTCTTACATTTATATAATGAGTATGGTTGTAAGTTAGAAATGGGTGGAAATGACCAATGGTCTAATATTATAGGTGGAGTTGATTTAATTAGAAAAATTGGTAAAGACGATTCTTTTGGTTTAACATTTAAACTTCTTACAACTAAAGAAGGTAAGAAAATGGGTAAAACTGAAAAAGGTGCCCTATGGCTTGCCCCTAACAAAACTTCTCCTTATGAATTTTACCAATATTGGAGAAATGTTGAAGATGATAGTGTAGAAAACGTTTTAAAAATGCTTACATTCTTACCTATTGAAAAAATAAAAGAACTTGCAAGCCTTAAAGATGAAAAAATAAATGATGCTAAGAAAATTCTAGCATATGAAATAACAAAATTGGTTCATGGAGAAGAAGAAGCTAAAAAAGCTGAAGAAGCTTCAAATGCATTATTTAGTGGACAAGGTAACTTAGATAACATGCCTACTACTAAATTAGAAGATAGAAATATTTCAATCTTAGATGCAATTATTAAATGTAATATGGCTCCTTCTAAAGGACAAGCAAGAACGCTTATCAACCAAGGTGGTATATCTCTAAATGATGAAAAAGTTACAGATACAAACTACAAACTTTCAGACAATGACTTCAAAGATGGATATGCTATTCTTAAAAAAGGTAAAAAAGTATTTAATAAGCTAATATAATAAAGTAAAAAAAAAGGCTCTTGAAAAGAGTCTTTTTTTTACTTTATTATATTTTACTCATTTCATATTATTTGTTTATAAACAACATTTTTTTACTAATTGCTTGGTGGTGGTGGTGCTACTGTATTAAGAAAACTAATTTCAGGTACAAGGCTTCCCGGATCTTTATTATTTTTAGCCCATATTTCTACATTTAACTTATTTCCTTCAGCTATTACTTTAAAAGTTACTTCATATTCTGAATCATCATAAGTTGTATAAGGCTCTCCTAAACCAATCTGCTTTATATAATAAGTATAATCACCTGGTTTAGTGAATGTAAATTCACCAAAATCAATGTTACCATCTTCATCACTAGTAGCTTTACTAATTAAACTCTTATTTTCATCTCTTAATTCGAATTGTAAAACTCCTGCATATTTACTTATATCGCCACCATTTACATTGACAGTAACTGGTAACGTAGTTTTTAGTATTTCATAAATTTCTGATTCTGATTCACCTCCAGTTGATGTTTCTCCCTTTGTCCAATTACTCATAATCTGATTGTATTCATTAAGTATTGCCGCTTCATTTGCTGCTGCATTCTCTGTTTCACCTTTAGCTCTTTGTGCTTGAGTAAGTATTCCATTATCTCCTGTTAGCATCGCAATTGAAACACCAGCTAGTATTAATAAAACTATGATTGTGATAACTAGTGCAATAAGTGTAATTCCTTTATCTTTCTTTTGTTCTTCCATATTTAGTTCATCCTTTCTTTTTTATTTGTCTTATAACAAATTGTTTTAAAAGTCAATATAACATTTTGTTTTATTTTATAATTTTCTTAAAATTAGGAAAGGATAAATATATGAAAACTCGTATTAGAAATTTAAGAGAAGATAATGATTTAACACAAAGTGAATTAAGTAAATATTTAAATATCTCACAAGTTGCTTATTCTTACTATGAATTAGGAAGAAGAACAATTCCTTTAGAATTGCTAAGCAAACTTGCAGATTACTACAATACAAGTATAGATTATTTATTATATAGAACAGATATTATAAAACCATATCCAAAAAGTAAACAAAAATGAGGCAATGCCCCATTTTTTATTTTCCTATTTCATTAATTGCTTCTGGTATTTTAGATATTGTATCAGATGCTTTCATAGAAATATCATTTAATTCTTTCTCTGCTAGCTCTCCTGCTAAACCTGCTAAATATGCTCCTGCAGATATTGTTAAAACATTTGGCTCATTGTATCCTAAAATTCCTACTAATATACCTGATAAAACATCTCCACTTCCTGCAGTTGCCATACCTGCGCATCCTCTTTTTACTAAATAAGTTGTTTTTCCATCTGTAACAGTAGTAGTATGTCCTTTAAGTAATAAAATAACATTATATTGTTTTGCAAACTTAACTGCAAGTTCTTGTGGATTACTTTTAATTTCTTCAAAATTATAACCACTTATTCTTTCAAATTCCTTTGGATGTGGTGTTAATATTACTTTACACTTAGTTTTATTTAATATACTCTTATCCATTTTAGCAAGTGTATTTAAACCATCTGCATCTATTACAACTGGTATTTCTTTTGTTTCTAATATGTAACTAAGTATTTTTTCATTATCTTTACTTTCTCCCCATCCCATACCAATTGCTAACGCTTTTAATTTTTCTAAAGATTTATCTATTTCGTCTTCATTAAATATCATATGTCCATCTTTACTTTCTATTGTAAATAATGTTTGTTCTAAAAGATATGGCATAACACCATTTGCTATTTCTTTTGGTACTATAAGTCTTACAACTCCGCAACCAGATGTTAAAGCAGAGCTACTTAAATTTGCAAGCTTAACAGCACCCGAATATTCTATGCATCCTCCCATTATTCCTACATAACCAAAATTTCCTTTATTTGAATTCTCATCTCTTTTATGAAATATACTTCTTATATCTTCTTTTTTTAATTCTTCCATATTCATACCTCTTATCATACAAAAAATATCTATTTTTACCTACATTTTTATACTTTTAACCTACATTTTTATAATTTAAACCTACATTTTTTATTTATACCTAAATTTTCTCATTTTAAACCTGAATTTTTTCATTTTATACCTGAATTTCTGCCATTTAATGTTGCATTTTTATCATTCAACGTTGCACTTTTCTAATTTAATGTTGCGTTTTTATTTTTCAGCTATATTTATTTAACACTTTATATTTAAAAATTTACAGTGCCATTTCAGTGCCAATTACAACGTTATTTTACATTCTAAAATTTAATGTTTATTCTTATTAATTTAAAATTAGAAATACTTAATTTGTTGAATACATTATAACAATTTTCAACTTTTTTTATATAAGTCTTTATTACTATTTATGTTGTTTCTAGTATATCAAAAAGATTATCCTTTTACAACTTTAAAATTGTTTTTATATTATCTTGCAAAATGAAACAAAAAAGGCCCGTCCCCTTTTGTTTCATCTGCTTCTTTGAACTATCTCTACAATATCTGATATATATTCTCCAATTACTGGTATATTTAATGTTACTATTTTTTGAAGTATCATTACAAGTATTGCAGTAATTATTGTTACTCCTATTCCTATGCCAATTCCTCTTGATATTCCTGCAAAAAAGTTTCTTATAAACATTTCTTTTTTATTTCCTAATAAATAAGTAAGTTCTACAAAATTTCCTTCTTGTAGTACTTTATTTAAATGACTTACTGACTTATTTAAGATATTTAAATTTTCTTCTCTTTCTTTTTCCCTTTTCTTTTTTTCCTCACTTCTTCTTTTTATTTTATTAACAAACATAAAAATCCACCTAATTATATAGTGGATTTTTTATGTCTGTTTTATTCTTTTTTGTTTCTATTTTTCATTTCATTTTGCTACTTTTTAATTTTATTCATTTGCATTATTAACTGTTACATTATTTTGCTCATCTATTGTATTTTCACTTACAACATTTGTATCAGTAGAATTTGTTGTATTTCCATCTACTTGATTTTCATCTGCTTTTTGTTCCTCTCTTGCTTGTTCTAATTGATTAATTAATTCTTGAAGTTTTGAAATGTCACTTCCCATTAACTCCCAATCATTATTTTCATTTGATTCAGTTAAGTTTTGGTTTGCTCTTATAATAGCATCAATAATTCCTTCTATATCTCCTGTATCTTCAACTTCAATATCAGTCGCATACCTTGAAAGTAAATTTTGTAATGCTTCTGTTAAAGTATCTCCTATTGCAACCTTATTTCCAGATGCTACTATTACCTTCTTTAAAAGTGGAACATCTGATTCATTAAGCATTGTTTGATAGATAGGTTCTACATATAATAATGTATTATTTATCGGAACTACTATCATTTGTTTTGTAAGTTTCGTTCCTGTTACATTTAAAGAATCTAACTGACTACTAATAGTTGTATCTTCTTCTATTTGTTTATCAAGTTGCATTGGACCTACTATATTACTATCAGCTGAGAATTTGTATAATCTTAACACATTTTCACCATTTTCATTGCTTCCTACTAAGTATGAAATTATATTTTGCCTTTGATCTGGTGTATATATCTGTACTAATCCTAATTGCTCACCATTATTAGTTTTGACCATTGTATAATATGGTTCCATATATGTTCCTGTTGTATTTGTATTTCTTGTTGTACTAGATTTCGCAATATCCCACAAATCGTCTCCTCTATATATTACATCTGGTCTAGTATTATGGTATACTTTTAAAACTTCTGCTTGAACATTATATAAGTATTCTGGATATACAAAGTGACTAGATATATCCTCTGGTATTTCTTCATCTAAATCTTTAAATAATCCATCATATATATTTCTATAAGCCATAGCAATTGGATCTGTTCTATCAGTTATATAAAAGTCCATTGTTCCATCATAGCTATCAATTATTACTTTTACTGAATTTCTTATATAATTTATATCTTGTGTGTATCCATCATGTTCAATTGTAGTATATTGTGAAAATGGATAACTAGATGATACTGTATAAGCATCCAACACCCATACAATTCTTCCATCATTTGTAACAACTGTATATGGATTTTCATCATAAATTAAATATGGCATTGCTTTTTTAGCTCTTGTTATGATATCTCTATTTATTAATATCTTACTATCACTTGTCATTTCACTAGAGAAAGCTAAATTTAAATCCCCTTTTGAAATTCCAAGTACTAATCTATCTAAAAATCCTAAATTTAATCCAGCTTCGCCTGAATAAGTTGATACTTGATCTGTTCCGTTTTCATCTGTATAGTCATACTCTTGTTTATTTTTTGTATTTGTTGCTATTGTCTCATCTGTTTCTAGTCCGAAATATATTCTTGGCTCTGAAATATTAATTACTTCATCTGAACCTGATACATCACTTTGTACATATTTAATATTTCCACTATCTGTACTCTCTGTTGCAGATGTTATAATTTCTCCCATTCCATGAGTATATTCATATGTTTTATTACTATAAGTTCTTCCTGAATTAGTAATTTCTCTAGGCGCCAAATATACTAATTTATCTTCACCATTTATATTATATTTTGCAAGTGTTGCATTTGGATAGACATAGTAGCCTGCATTTGATTGGTTATTTTGAATAGTCTCCAACACTGCATCTTTACTAATTATTGGTATATTATTTATTACATTTTTTGCCTCATCTACTTCTTCTTGAGTTATTGTTCCTGAACTTTCAAGATTAGTTTCTTCAATTTCTATGTTATATGCTCTTTTTGTATTTTCTATATTTGCTGAAATATAGTCTCTTTCTTTATCTAATTCATTTGAATTTACATATATTAAGTCAAATCCTAGCATTGCAACAAATAATACAACTAGATATCCAGGTATTACTGCTAAGTTTTTTAATACTTTATTTGTACTTCCAGCTTTAAATGCTTTTAATGCTCTATATGCAAATATTACAATTATAAATGCAAATATTACATATCCCCAAACTTGAATTGTTGCTTCTGTCATTCCAGCTCCATTTATCTCTATGTTGTCACCAACTGTAAGTATTTTTCCAAACATAACATTTTGAGTACCTAAAACAGTTAAAATCGCTATACCTATTACTATTAACATTACATTTCTAAGTAATTTCTTCATAAATAAGCTTTCTTTTAACATTTTGCCATCTATTCCGTCGAAATATCGATTAAATACTATAATATAATATAGTGCCATATATATTGATAAACATACAAATAATATTACAAAATATAAGACGGCTGTTTCTATCAATGGTTTTAAAAACATATAATATGAAATATCTAATCCAAATATAGGATCTTGTATTCCAAATGATGCTTTACTTGTTGCTAGCATTATTTTTTGCATAAGAGCTGATGATGTAAAAAAGCTTACAATTGCTGATATTACTAATGCTAAAGATTTATTTGGAAGCTTTGGCATTTTTTTATTTTCATTATCAAAAAATACTTTTAATCCTTTTTTTATACCTCTATTTGTTAAATAGATAACTATATATAGAATAAGGAAAATAACAGCCATAGTTGTATAACGATAAGTTATATTTGTTTTAAAAATATTAGTATATTCTTGTCCTAATTCTAAATATTCTAAATAACTTCCTCTTAATTGAACATAACTAATTACTGCAAATATTAATAAAAATGCAATAACAAGCAACATTCTTGTTCTACTATTTTTCTTTCTTTTGACTTCCTTTTCCTTTGTTTCTACTGTTTTTGCTTCATTTACTTTTGTTTGGATATTTTCTTGTTTTTGGGTATCTTTATCCACTTTTTTACCTGCTACTCAAAATATGAACAAATATACTCATATCGAGATCTTGAAAGTTTTCACAAACATTTCTTACTGCTTCATTGTGTATGCTTTTGTGGTTAAAACTAACTCACTACTCACAAGTTCTTGTACACTCCACAGTCGTAAATTCCCGACTAGCCATCGGTACATACTTACAATCGCTTGTTTATGCTATTTTGTAAGTTCTTGCATCTCTTAAATTAAGACTTGCATTAAAATCTCTATCTTCTATATATCCACAGTCACACTTATAAATTCTATCTGATAATTTTAAGTCATTTTTAATAAAACCACAATGATGACATATTTTACTAGATGGATACCATCTATCTACAATTCTTAATTCAATTTCATATTCTTTGCATTTTGCTTCTAATTTTCTTTTAAATTCATAGAACTTTTGTGAAGCAATTGCTTTTGAAAGATGCCTATTCCTCATCATTCCTTTTACATTTAAATCTTCTATTGTTATATAAGATGGCTTGGTTTTCACTATCTCATTTATACTTTTGTTAATGTAATCGCATCTAACGTTTTCTATTCTTTGATGAAGTCTTTGTACCTTTATGACTTGTTTTTGTATATTTTGTCTAGTAGCTTCTCCTTTCTTTTTATTTTCTTTGCTACGTTTTTTTAAGTCTTCGTATTTCCTCGATAGACAACGCTGCTCTTTCTTTAATTTTTTTTCAAGTTTTCTTATTCTTGCTGACTTGTTAATATTCTTTTTTACAGTCCCATCACTCATAATTGCAAAATCTTTTAGTCCTAAATCAATACCTAAGCCAAAATCATTTAATTTAGTCTTTTCTGATTTAGGAACATCAATTAGAACAGATACATAATATCTTCCTGCTTTACAAGAAACTGTACCTCTTTTAATTACATACCCTTGTTTTGTCGTTGGAATATACCCTTTTTCTTTTAACTTCACCCAACCAAGTGTAGGAATCTTAATTCTATGTCTTTCACAAAAACAGTCTTTTTGATTGTTTTTTACAAAATACATTTTTACATCTGATTTATTCTTTTTCTTAAAATTTGGAAAACCACTTTGTTTTTTAAAAAACTTTACAAAGGCAGTATATGCATTTTCCATAGCTTTCTTAACAGACTTTGAACTCGCCTTCTTTATCCAAAGATATTCTGGGTTATTTGGTATAAATTCATTGTTAAGCCAAACACTAAAAGTTCTAGCTGTCATAAATTTTTCGCCTTTATCATAAATTTCTTTGTTATGTGCAAGGTAAAAATTGTAAATAAATCTACAAGTCCCAATTGTTTGCTTAATTTTTACTATCTGTTCTGGTGTTGGTTTGATT
Organism: uncultured Clostridia bacterium; assembly: GCA_944387535.1. Lineage (GTDB taxonomy): Bacteria > Bacillota > Clostridia > TANB77 > CAG-508 > CAG-269. Next base: position 24,079 of record CALXFI010000001.1, read on the forward strand.
TCCGTTTTGTAACTCTTTAGCAATTTCTTTGTCCTCCTTTATCTTTTTTTGTACTTCCTTAATCCATATAATTTACAACTAAAAACATGCAAAATCGATATAATATCTTGAACTAATTCTTCATTTCATATCCAAATCTAATAAATTTATCTTTATTAGAAATTACAATCGTTTTTATCTTATTTTCCATAACCTCCTCAAGTAACTTATTCCATCTCTTGCGATTGTAATTTAGTCCACTTTCAAATTTCTCTATACATTGATTAACAATAATTCCTCTTGCATTGCAGAATTGTTTCAAAAATTTTTTTATTTTCTAAGTTTTCTTTTTGTTTTTGTGTTGATACTCTTTCATAAAAGACTACATTTCTTATATCATCTTCTGTTTGTATACCTTTAAATTGTAAATATTGATTATAAATATAATATCTTCAGTAGGAGTACAATTTGCTTTTAATATATCATCTCTATCCCAACGTTGTAATGTTTTAACAGAAACTCCCAATAATTCAGCAAAATCTTTTGGTTTATAATTTGTGATATTTGTAGTATTCATAAATAATCTTCCTTATTTATGAGCACATTATATCATGTATAAAAATATTTGTCTATATTTTCATTAACTTGTAGTTTCTCCTTTTGTTAATAAGTTCCACCTTTATATTATAGCTTTTACAAAATCTTCTGAATTAAATACTTCCATGTCATCTATCCCTTCACCAACGCCGATAAATTTTATAGGTATTTTATTTTCAGAAACTATTCCTATTGCAACTCCACCTTTTGCTGTTCCATCTAATTTTGTAATTACTAATCCTGTTATATCTGCTTCTTCTTTAAAGGCTTTTACTTGTGAAATAGCATTTTGACCTGTCGCTCCATCTATTACTAATAGTACTTCTTTATCTGAGTCAGGCATTTCTTTATTTATAACTTTTTGAATTTTATTTAATTCATCCATTAAGTATTTTTTATTGTGTAATCTTCCTGCTGTATCTACTATTAATACATCTGCATTTTTTTCTCTTGTTATTCTTATTGCATCATATACAACAGATGCTGGATCTACTCCTTCTTCTCTTTTTACTATATCTGCTCCTGCTCTATTAGCCCATATTTCTAATTGTTCTACTGCTGCTGCTCTAAATGTATCTGCTGCTGCAACTACTACTTTCTTTCCATCTTTCGCAAGTCTATTTGCAATTTTTCCAATTGAAGTAGTTTTACCTACTCCATTTACTCCTACAACTAAAATTACAGATGGTTTAGTATTTAAATGTAAACTTATATCTGTTATATCTAAAATCTTTTGCATTTCCTCTCTTAATGCTTTTTTTACGTCTTTTTCATCCTGAATTTTTTCTTTTTTTATTCTATCTCTTAGATTATTTATTATTTTTACTGAAGTATCAACTCCAATATCTGACATAATTAGAATTTCTTCTAATTCCTCTAAAAAATCTTCATCTACTTTTCTAAAGCTTTTAAATACATTACTTATTTTTTCATCAAATGAACTTTTCGTTTTGTTCATTCCCTGTTTTAATTTTTCAAAAAATCCCACGCTTAAGTTCTCCTTCCTAAAGTTAGTTTTTTAAAATTTCATCTGCTAAATTTTCCATTTGTTTTTTGTTTTCTTCACTCATCCTTGATTTAATAGTAACCATTGGTTCTACTATATTTACATCTTTCATTTTTCCTAGGATTGTTTTCATTCCTCTTCCTGCTGATGGTGCCCAAGAACCATTTTCTATTATTCCTACTGTTCTCTTTTGATAATTTCTATCTTTTAAATGTCTTAGAAAATGTTCCATTGGTGGGAATATTCCCATATTATAACTAGATGATGCAACTATTAGTTTAGAATATCTAAATGCATCTTCTACGCATTCTGCCCAATCTTCTCTTGCTAAATCTGATACAACTACTTTTTTTGCACCTTTTTCTTCTAAAATTTTAGCCATTTCTTTTGCTGCTTTTAATGTATTTCCATAAATACTTGCTGCTGCAATAAATACTCCTTCATCTTCTGGCTCATATTTACTCCATACATCGTATTTATTTATATAATATTCTAGATTTTCCTTTAATATTGGTCCATGTAAAGGACATATCATTTTTATATCTAATGCAGCTGCTTTTTTTAATAATGCTTGTACTTGAACGCCATATTTTCCAACTATTCCAAAATAATATCTTCTTGCTTCACAGTCCCATTCTTCATTATAATCTAATGAACCAAATTTTCCAAAGCCATCTGCGGAAAATAAGACTTTTTCTGTTTGTTCATAAGTTACCATTACTTCTGGCCAATGAACCATTGGTGCCATAAAGAATTGTAATTTATGTTTTCCTATGTCTAATACGTCTCCTTCTGTTACAATTACTTTTCTACTACTTAAATCTATATCGCTAAAAAAGTTTGCAAGCATATTAAATGTCATTTGATTTCCTACTAATTTCATTTTTGGATATTCTTTAGCAAGCATACCTATATTATAAGCATGGTCTGGTTCCATATGTGAAATTACCAAATAATCTGGTTTTTCTCCTCCTAATGCCTTTGATAAATTATCTTTCCAAACATTAGTTACGTGTTCATCTATAGTATCTAAAATCACATTTTTCTCATCTTTTATTAAATATGAATTATAGCTCATTCCGTGTTCTAATACATATTGGCTTTCAAATAATTTTAAATCATTATCACTTGCGCCAATCCAAGTTATATCATCTGATATTTTCATATCTGCCATAACATATCTCCTCCTTTTTACATTTTCTCCCTCATTGTATAATAGTATACCATACTTTTCCAAATCTGTGTACCCATTTTCCCTTATTTTATTGAAAAAACAAAAGACCAGCTCAAAGTTTGAACTGATCTTTTGCTTTTTAGGAAATGACTCTGAAGGTTAGACTCCTTCCTCTGATATCTACCCTAAGTGCTGGGAACTTGTAATATTCGCCTTCCCTGCAATATGGTAAAGCTTTGATAACCTCTAAAAGATTATCATTGTAATAAGCAACACCTCTAGCAGTATATTTACTTACACACTTGTTATGCTTTTCGCAAAAGATAATTGTTGCATTCCTTTCAGAAACCTCACCAATTCTTTTTTCAACATATTGCTCATACAGCTTTTCAAAAAGCCTTCTTACTTTTCCACTTACTTGTCTTTCTCCCATATTGGTTACAACAGTAAGCCTTTTTGAGATGTCTGCATAACTAAAAGGCTTGTCATCTACCTTTTCCATAAGTTCATTTAGCCAATCTTTTGTCATTTCCTCGACATAGTCGTACATTTTGCCTCCAAAAAAAATATTTTTACCAGTTGCCAATACAAGTTGCAAAATGGAGTAAAAACATCTTGCATATTACTATTATAGCACATTTTATCGTTTTTGTAAATTTTAACTTTTTTCTCTAAGCTATATAACATCAAAATATAGTATTGATTCAATATCTTCTTTATTAAAATTCCTATAATCGCCAATCATTACCCAATACAAATAATTATTATTAATTGGTGTTGTAAACATTATTCCAGATGGATTTAAATTGTAAAAATAATTTCTTCCATTGTAAACAAAATAGTTCAAAGTATCATATTCTCTACTTATTATTGGTTCTTTTGTACTTGTTATTGTATTCATACTACTTACAATACTACTACTTGCCTCATCCATTGACTCAACGGTTATAGAAACAGCTCCTTTTTTATTGCTTGTAGCACTTCCAACATACAAAAATATCGCATGTTTATTATTTTGATTCTGTATAAGATCTGGTTCGTATAAATTCTTTGATGGATAAACATTAACTCTACATCTTCCATTATAAGCCACACTACTTTTTCTTTTCTCTAAACTATATGATGTTCCGTTAATTTTACCTAAAATACCTACAACTTTAAAACTAGGTCCAAAAATAGACCATAGCCAAATTGCTAATATTATAACAATTGTGAATATTACTATTCCTATTATTTTTGCTACTCTTTTAGTTTTAAAAAAATTGGATAACTTCTCCATAATAATCACCATTTTATTTATACAATATATCTTTATTATATCATATATTACTTTTTTAACAACAACTAAAAAAACTTATGAACACTTTTACAGTTCATAAGCTGTTAAATAATGGTGCCAAAAAGCAGAATCGAACTGCTGACCTCCGGGTTACGAATCCGTTGCTCTACCAACTGAGCTATTTTGGCATAAGAATACAAAACTTATTATACATTAATCATTAGAAAAAATCAATAATAGAAAAACATTTATTTTATAGAAAATTTTATTATATTTTTTATTTCTATTTAATAGACAAAATCTTATAAAAAATATATACTAAAAATAAATCTTTTTAAATAGAAATAGGTGATAAAAATGGTAGATTTACATACACACACAATATTCTCAGACGGCACATGGACAGTCGAAGAACTGCTATCTAATGCTGAAAAAAATAATGTTACTACACTTTCAATTACAGACCATGATACAGCTCTTCCACATATAAAATTAAAAGATATTGATATAAAAAAATACTTTTCAGGAAGAATTATAAGTGGTTCAGAACTAAATTGTGTTTTTGATGGTGTTAAAATTGAACTTTTGGGATATAATTTTGACCCATTAAAATTACAAAAGTGGATAGATAAAACATATAAAAAAGAAGATGAAATTCAAGGCTATAAAAAAGAATTTTACGAATTTTTAGACATATGTAAAAAAAATAATATAAAAACAACTCCTAATTTACAATATGATAAAGTAAAAAAATTCCCTGTAAAAATTATTTATGATGATATTACTAAGTATCAAGAAAACAAAAAATTCTTTACTGATGAAGAGTGGAATAATAGTGGTATTATTTTTAGGGAATCTACTTGTAATCCTAATTTTATATTATATAGAAATTTTTCTAAACAATATCCATCTGCAAAAGAGGTTTCGGAAAATATAAGAAAATGTGGTGGAAAAGTTTTTATAGCGCATTTATATTTATATTCATTAGATGATCACATTAAATTTCTAGATAATTTAAGAAATAACAATATAATTGATGGTGTAGAAGTTTATTACTCTGGTTTTAGTTCTATCCAAATAAAAATTTTAGAAAATTACTGCAAACAAAATAATATGTTTGTGTCTGCTGGTACTGACTGTCACGGAAATAAAAAGCCTGATAGGAAAATTGGGATTGGTTATAATAATATGAATGTTTCTGAAGATATAATAAGACCTTGGTTATAAAAAGCCGACAGTTTTTGTATTTATAAGGTTTGAATTTATGTAAATAATCTGATATAATATTAATATGTTATCTTTTATTGCCTATGAAAGTAATAATCTTTCAGGCACAAACCTTCAAACAATTAAAGGAGGATTTTATGAAACGGTTTATTTGGGTTATAACTATTGTCATGTGCATTTTTATTACTGGTTGTCAGTCAATTGACAAAAAGGAAGAAATTGAAGTAACTGCAACTGTTACAGCAGTGCAGTATAAGCATTCGTATATAACATATATACCTATGTATACTGGTAAGTTTTTCACTAATATAACTCAATTCCATCCTGAACAATATCTAGTAACAGTCGCCTATGATGATTTATCCAAAACTTTTGACGATGAAACCCTATATAAGAAAGTCAAAAAAGGCGATAAAGTTGAACTAATCTTATATAATGGATATGACAAAGAGGGTAACCTAGTCGAACAATACTTATGCTTACCTGAATAACCGTCTTTCATTGGCTTAAGCCAAAAAGTGGAGAATGTAATTTGCTACATTCTCTACTTTTTATTTTTATGATTTAATTTCTTTATTAATACATTCCTTCCATTCCTGCTCCTGCATTGTCATTTTTACAATTGCATTTTTCTTCTGGTGCATCTGTTACTAAGCTTTCTGTTGTAAGTACCATAGATGCAATTGATGCTGCATTTTGAAGTGCACTTCTTGTTACTTTAGTTGGGTCAACAATTCCTGCTTTCTTCATATCAACATAAGTCTCTGTTGCTGCATCAAATCCGATTCCTTCTTTTTCTGATTTAACTTTTTCAACTATAACTGCTGGTTCTAATCCACTATTTCTAGCAATCTGTTTTGCTGGTTCTTCTAGTGCTTTTAATACGATTTCAGCACCTAATTTTTCTCCATCTTTTAAAGTATCTACTAATTTTTGAACTTTAGGTGTTACATTAAGAAGTGCTGTTCCTCCACCTGCAACTATTCCTTCTTCTACAGCTGCTTTTGTTGCAGATAAAGCATCTTCTATTCTTAATTTTCTATCTTTCATTTCAACTTCTGTTGCTGCACCTACACCAATAACTGCAACTCCACCTGCTATTTTAGCAAGTCTTTCTTGTAATTGTTCTTTATCATAATCACTCTTTGTTTCATTAATTTGAGCCCTTATTTGTGCAACTCTATCAGCTATTTGTTGTTTATCTCCTGCACCATCTACTATAATTGTATTTTCTTTTTGAACTTTAACTTGTTTTGCTCTACCTAATTGTGCAATTGTTGTATCTTTTAATTCTAATCCTAATTCAGAAGTGATAACTTCTCCACCTGTTAATACTGCGATATCTTGAAGCATAGCTTTTCTCTTATCTCCAAATCCTGGAGCTTTAACAGCTACAACATTTAGAACACCTCTTAATTTATTTAGGATTAATGTAGATAAAGCTTCACCTTCCATATCATCACAGATAATTAATAATTTTCCTGATTCTTGCATTAAGCTTTCTAGTAATGGTAATATTTCTTGGATATTACTAATCTTTTTATCTGTAATTAAAATATATGGATTATCTAAAACAGCTTCCATTTTTTCTGTATCTGTTGCCATATATGGTGATAAATATCCTTTATCAAATTGCATACCTTCAACAACATTTAATTCTGTATTTGATGTTTTAGATTCTTCTATTGTTATGACACCATCTTTTGAAACTTTTTCCATTGCATCTGCAATTAAGTTTCCTACTTCTTCATTATTAGCAGATATACTTGCAACCCTTGCAATATCTTCTTTTCCACTTACACTTGAACTAATTTCTCTTAGTCCTTCTACTGCTGTATTTACTGCTTTATCCATACCTCTTTTTATTGCCATTGGATCAGCTCCTGCTGCTACGTTTTTAACACCTTCTTTAATCATGCTTTGTGCTAAAACTGTAGCTGTTGTTGTTCCATCACCTGCTACATCATTTGTTTTTGTTGAAACTTCTTTTACTAGTCTTGCTCCCATGTTTTCAAATTTATCTTCTAATTCTATTTCTTTTGCTATTGTTACACCATCATTAGTAATTAGTGGTGCTCCAAAGCTTTTATCTAGAACTACATTTCTTCCTTTTGGTCCTAATGTAACTTTAACTGTGTCTGCTAATTTATTTACACCTTCTAATAAAGATTTTCTTGCATCTTCTCCAAATTTAATCATCTTTGCCATTTTATATCATTCCTTTCTCAAAAATAATTTCTTATATTTTCCTTTATTCAACTTTTGCTAATATATCATCTTGTCTTACTATTACATAATCTACACCTTCATATTTTATTTTTGTTCCTGAATATTCTGAAACTATTACATTATCACCTTTTTTAACTTTCATTTCTTCTGGTTTTCCATCTACTATTTCTCCAGGACCAACTTCAATTACTTCTGCTACTTGTGGCTTTTCTTGTGCTGCCCCTGCTAATATTATTCCACTTTTAGTTGTTTCTTCGCCTTCTTTCATTTTAATTAATACTCTACTTCCTAATGGTTTAATCATATATATTACCTCCTTCAATTTTTAGCACTCTTTATCTCTGACTGCTAATACTGTATACCCTATTTTGCTAATTGTCAATACCTATTTTTAATTTTTCACAAAATGTTCACATTTTATTTTATTCTCCCTAAATTTCAATTATTACACGCTTCAAATAAAAAGAACCCTCTATTTCTAGAGGGAAAGATAAATTCTTTTTTAAGAGGTTATTTAACACTCTCGTAAATCATTCTTAGAGATAGTTATTTAGCTCATCATTATACATCTTCATACAAATATTAAAATAACTTTCATAAATTTCATCTCCATAGAGGCAGAACCTACAAATAAATCGTATTGATTCTAAGTCTTCTTCAATATTGAAACTGATTGAATCAAACCTTCTATAGGTCTCATTAACAGCATCAGAAATATTGTAGCCTTCTTCTTCCACGAAATTCTGAACCAGTGCAACAAAATCTTGTCCATATCCCAAAAAGTCTTCATCTACCCCTTCAGCTTCTTCTATATATTTATCTTCTGCTTGGGAACATTTAAAAGCTACATCTAGACTATCGAGAAAATTATCCAAATCTTCCCTTTCTTTATTATACTCATCTGTTCTCTTGTTAATTTTTTCAGCTTCTGCTTCAATATATATGCCAAGGAAATTTTCTATGATTTCTTTAATGCTGTAAAAAGCTGAATTTTCCTTAGTTACTGTGCATGACATATCTCCTGTCCTTAACTTAAATCCAAGAAATTCAGCGTTTGAATCACATTCATATGTTTCAAACAGCATCTCTATGAAATTAGACTTTTTATCAAAACAACCAGATAAAAAGCTAATAAGATTATTTCCGTCTACTATAGAAACTGCGATTTTATCCTCATATCTAGTAACAGCAATTGGCATTTTAATCATTACAAATCCATCTTCAAATCCGTCTACTAGAACCTCATATCCTTTCTCATCTTTGAAATAAAAAGCTTTTTTCACGTTTTTTATGATGGTTCTCATGATATCCCTTTCTCTAAGTAAAATGATTTTACAATTACATATTGTTATTATATATTTTATTTACATAAAAGTCAATTAATAACTAATTCTAGGTAAAAAATATAAAATCAAAAAAAGAAACCTCTATTTAAATAGAGGAAAAGAAAATTTTTTCTTTTTAGCATAATGGTTATTTAACCATTTGTTATTAGTTAGCCAAGTTAGAGTTCATCTATAATACTTTGCATTTGAAAATCAATTGCTTGTCTATTCCATTTTATAAGTTCATCTCCGTATTTCCAAGTATCAACAAGCAAATAGATTGCTTCTAGCATAATTTCACCTTTTGCCATCGTCAATGAATCAATGTCTTCAATTGCTTCATCTATTACTGCAGGAAACTTTTTATCCATATTCTCAACAAGATACTGAATATATTTAGCTAAGTTGTCTGCACAGTCTACTATAAAGAATCCTATTTCTGTTTCTCTTAACTTATCAGTCTTCTTTCTCCACTTTCTTTCAGCCTCTTCGCTCACAAATTGAATTTCAGTGCTATAGACAATATCAGTTATATAGTCACAATATTGACAATGGAACGAACTATTGATAACTTCTCTTAAATCTCTTTCAAAATGTTTTATCATACTTGCGTCAATAGTAGATTGAATTTCATCTTTGTTCTTCTTTTCAGGCGAAATAAAGACATTGATACCTAATATGATAATATTAATTCCCTTAAGTTTAGAATTTTCATCATAGCCATATGCTTTCATAAGCTCTTTTTTAAAATTAGATTTTTCATTAAGACAACCTGAAATAACTTTAATAAACTCATCTAAATTTTTGTAATCCCATGTGGGTTTAATTGTTGCAACTCCATTTTCAAATTCTTTTACAAGCACAACATGATTATCTTGTGTCCGAAACTTGTACATCTTCACAAATTCTTCGTCAGCATGTACAAATGTAAGCATAATACTCTCCCTTTCTTTTTACTAACTATAAACTTTAATTCTCATATATTATAACACAATTATATAATAATTAAAATAGTTATGTAAAATAAAAAGAAACCTCCTTTTTAAAGGAGGTAAAGAAAATTGTTTCATAGCTTCATCTAATTTTTCATACATTGCTGAAATTTTTAGATATGAACTAGTTACAGCAGTTTCGAAAGAACATCCATCTTTCATTGCACTTTGTACATACCTAGCTAGCAAATCTCCAAAACTAACAATTTCTTTTTGTTCTTCGCTTTTAGCACTTTTAAACCATTTATCCCATGATTTTTCCCTTCTCTTATGGCTAAGCCTATGTATAATACTTCTTTACTATACCAGAAATTTACATAACTTTCAACCAAAAGTAGATTCTACTTCTAGTATAATTTTTTTAACCAATTCTCTTTGGTTTTTTAACATTGATTAACTATATTTTTTTATTAATAAATTTTAAAAAATAAGAAAAGACACAAAAATGTTAATTTCGTGTCCTAATTGGTGGAGATGAGGAGAGTCGAACTCCTGTCCACAACACCTTCCACATAGATATCTACAAGTTTAGTTTGTTTATTTTATTCATTTTAATAACACCAACAAACAGGTTTTATTAAAATATAGCTTTTTAAAATACCCACTACTCCAAAAGCAAAAGTAGCTTCGTTTCCCACTAATATAACACTTTATCTAAAAAGGTGGGACTTTTTAGTAAAGCGGAGCTGCTCTTAGGCAGCTGCTAATGCTAATTCTTCGTTATCAGCGTTTATATTTATTTTCGCTTTTTTTAAGTGGCCAAAGCGACCATCCACTACTTGCAATCTATACTTCTAGTATTATGTCGAAACCATTGCATCCCCATGTCTTATCTATTATACTATATTTTTAAGATTTTATCAACAACAACAGAAATTATTTTTTATAATCAGATGACCTATAATTGTAATAATTTAATATTTTTGTAATATTTTTTATTGGTGATGTTTTTTGAAAATTTATCTTTTTAAAAAAAGAAATATTTTTATATTTCTAATATTTTTGTTATTATTTATATCTTCTATTTTTTACTTTTCAAACAATATAATTTTAGCAACAACTATTGATACTAAAGAAGTTTCAAGCGAATTTATAAATAATATTAATAATATATTTAATTCTAATGAAAAGATTGCTTACTTAACTTTTGATGATGGTCCAAGCCCTTCTGTTACTCCAAAAATTTTAGATATTCTAAAAGAAGAAAATATTAAAGCCACCTTTTTTGTAATAGGAAAAAAAGTTGAAGAATATCCTGAAATAGTAAATAGAGCTTATAAAGAAGGTCACTATATTGCAAATCATGGATATAGTCACAATAATTCTATTTTATACAAAAATGTCAAGTCTTTTATCCAAGAAATTCAAAAAACAGATTTAGCAATTGGAAACGCTATTGGTGTTAATGCTTATTCTTCGCATGTATTTAGATTTCCTAATGGATTTATGTCAAATGTATATAAAGATAAAAAGAATGAGTATGTAAAACTTTTACCTAATATAGATTACACTTATATTGATTGGAATGCTTTAAGTGAACTACCAACCACCTAAAGGTAGTTGGCTTCGAGGATGAAATTCTTTCATCCGTTTAAGAAGTTTGGTATTTAAGTTTCCACCTTTTTTAGGCAACCCTTATTCTTACAGGCGTGTCCACTTCGCCTCTACTGTATAGCCTCTCAAGAGACACAACGCTACTTTTTCTTAATATATTTAATGCTCCATTTACATCACTATTTATTAATCTTCCTTTAGAACTTTTATACATTCCTCTATATATTCTTTTTCCACTAAACTTATATGCTATTTTATTATCTTCATCATATATTGGCATTTCATCTTTATCCCAGAAACTTGCTTTTGATGTATAGCTTTCTTCTTGTTTTACAAAAAGTATATTATTTAACTTAGTTAGATATTCTAGTTTAGAATACAACTTGCCAAATGGTATATTTACAAATGTTTGATTGTTTTTCTTTCCTATTTTACTTTCTCTTTGAAATTTCTCATTATATCCTACAACAAGTGTTCCTATATCATTTGTAATACAATAATCTATTAATTTTCTTGCTGCTTTACTTATATAATCATTTATTCTATTATTTCTTTTTCGTGTTATTATTTTCTGTTTTTTTGTTGTTTTCTTATTACTTATTCCTTGTTTATCTTTTATTTTTTGTAATCTTCCATTTTCTTTGTTATACCATTGATTTATTGACTTTACTTTCTTTCCATCTATTATGAAACTTTTTCCTTTATTTGTTACTGCTGTTACTAGATTATTTACTCCTAAATCTATTGCTAGTACATTTTGGGTATTTAATTTTCTTTGAATTATTTCTACTTCATATATATATTGTATTTCAAAGAACCTAGCTTTTCCTTTTGGTATTATTCGTATTTCTTTTATTTTCTTATCTAGTAATATTGGGGGAATTTTTATTTCTATTTGTTTATGATTTTTCTTATAACTATTTGAAAATGGTATTATTAATTTATTTCCATTTAGTCTTACAAAACCTATTATTAAACTTGTATATCCGTCTTTTGAAAGATAATGTGGTAACCTACAATCTTTTATATTATATTTTCCTTCTTTTGATAATTTTAGTAATGAAAAAAATGATTTAAAACTTCCATCTACTTCTTTTATTATTTGCTGTGCCATATTTGAATTAAGTAATTTATAATTTTCTGACGTTTTAAGTAATTCATAATTTTTTGAATAGTTTAAATATTTTCCTTCAGCAAAATAGTATTGTCTTATATTGTATATTGCTTGATTAGTTAGATTTTTTGCTATATGACAAAGTTCTTTTATTATTTTATATTCTGCTTTAGACAGATGTTTTACTTGTTGTTTTACAGTTAAATACATATTTTTCACCTCCTCTAAATTTCTAGAATTTCTTTAGAAGTTTATTATATCAAAATCTAATATTTTTATCAAGCAATTTAATTTTACGAATCTCAAAAATTAGTTGCTTATATCCCACCACCTAAAGGTAGTGGGTTTTACGCTCCCTTCTTATAAAGATTCAGAAAAAAAATACACTAAAAAACAATTATTAGATAATTTAATATTATCTTCAAAAAATAAAAATACTTTAGTTATTTTAATGCATGATACAAAAGATGTTAATGATAGCTCCCTTGTATTAAAAGATTCAATCAATTATTTAAAGTCTCAAGGTTATGAATTTAAAAATTTTTACGATATTGAATAAATATTTTTTATAAACCCTTATTATTTATTTTACTTTTTCTTATAGTTATGATATACTTATTATTGTATTCTTATATTTCGCGGGTATAATTTAGTGGTAGAATGCAATGCTTCCGACCTTGTCGCGAGGGTTCGATTCCCTCTACCCGCTCCACTTTAAAACAACTTACGGACTGCAAAATGTTCCGTAAGCTATTATTTTATATATGAAACTTAAAAATTCTCTTTCTGACTATTCTTAATTACACTATCTAAAAGTAAATAGTAAAACACTTTTGAAGAACTCAAAATAAACATAGCTTCCTTAGAAGTGTATTAAATCCTCTACCCCTTGCTATTTTAAATAGAAAGGGGATTTTATTATAAATTATTTTTTAATACAAATTCTTTTCCATTTAGATATTCTAAAATTCCACTATTTTGTTTAAAGTTAAATTTTAAAATATAACTTTTTAAGCACTGATATTTTTTACCAAACTTTTTATTTATTTCATTCTTTCCATATTTTCCGGTCTCCTATTATTGGATATCCTAAATATGCTAAATGAGCTCTTATTTGATGCGTTCTTCCTGTTTCTATTTCTACATCTAAAAGAGAAGTATTATCTTCTCTTTTTTCTAATACTCTATATGTTGTAATAATCTTTCTATATCCTTTTTTAGGAATATCACTTATATATACTTTAGATTTTTTATTATCTTTAAATAAATATGCTTCTGCTCTTTTAAAATCATTTTTTGGTATTCCATAAACTAAAGCTAAATAATGTTTTTCTATTTCATGATTTTTAAATTTATTTAAAAGTATATCTAGAGCTTCTTTATTTTTTGCAAACAAAACTAAACCTTGTGTATTTCTATCTATTCTGTGACAAGGCATTGGCAAAAAACTACTTTTCTTATATTTTTCATGGATTATACTAGTTAAACTGTTTTCCCCTGTTACTTCTAAATTATAAGGCTTATTTACAATTAAGATATTTTCATCTTCGTAAATAATATCTAATGAAACTTTGGAATTTAGCAATGCATCTGATATATATACTAATACTTCATCACCTTCACTTAACGTTACATTAGAATTAACACGTTCTCCATTTATCTTTATATCTTTTTTTCTAAGAGTTTTATAAAACAATCCTTCTGACAATCCAGACATATTAGAAAACAAAAATTTATTCAATTTTTTTCCATCATATTTTTTACTAACCACTAACTTTTTCATATAAATATTATAACTTGATAAAATAAAAATTACAAGTCATCACTTTTTAATTTTTCTTACATATTATATTTTAAGGTGATTTTATGGCTATTGTTCAAACAAATATTAATTATACACATGAAACTATGATGTCTAATCTTTATGAATTAAATAATACTTACCCTTTTATTCAAATTCAAAATGCAGGATATAGCGTTCTTGGTAAATCTATTCCTGTAATCAAGCTCGGTCGTGGAAGGAAACAAGTATTTTACTCTGCCTCAATCCATGCACAAGAATGGATTACTTCTGTTCTTCTTATGAAATTTATAGAAGATTACTGTTTAGCTTACATTAATAATGCTTCTCTTTATGGAGTTAGAATTAGAGAATTATTTAGACAAACTTCTATTTACATTATGCCTATGGTAAATCCAGATGGTGTTGACTTAGTTACTGACTTCTACCCTATAAACAGTCCTATTTACCGTTCTTTCCAATCTATTGCACAAAATTTTCCGAGCATTCCTTTCCCTGATGGTTGGAAAGCAAACTTTAATGGAGTAGACTTAAACTTACAATTTCCGGCAGGTTGGAATAATGCAAAAGAAATAAAATATGCACAAGGCTTTAATAAGCCAAGTCCTCGTGATTTTGTGGGCTACGGTCCTTTAACAGAACCTGAAGCTCTTGCTATTTATAACTTTACTCTTTCTTATAATTTTAAGCTTGTTATTGCATTCCATACACAAGGTCAAGAAATTTACTGGCAATTTCAAAATTTTAACCCTCCAAGAAGTGAATATATTGGAAATAGATTTGCCGAAGCTAGTGGTTATCTTTTAGCAGAAACTCCATACAATTCTAGTTTTGCAGGATATAAAGATTGGTTTATTCAAGAATATAATAGGCCTGGCTATACAATTGAAGCAGGTATTGGTGAAAATCCTCTTCCTATTTCTCAATTTGATGAAATTTACAATGATAATATTGGCATTTTAATTTTAGGAGCTATTTTATAAAATAAATGAAGCCAATTTCATATAGTTGGCTTCTTCTAACTATTATATCATTTTATTTTTTTGCTAATTTTTCAGCATAACCTATGTAATTTTCAGGTGTTAATTTCAAAAGATTTTCTTTATCTTCATTTGTAATTACATCAAGTGAATTTATAAAATCTTTAATATCTTCTTTAGATATTCTTTTTCCTCTTGTAAGCTCTTTTAATCTATCATAAGCATCAGGAATACCATATTTACGAAGTACTGTTTGAATTGGCTCTGCTAATACCTCCCAATTACTTTCTAAAGCTTTAGATATTTCTTCTTCATTTACTTCTACTCTTTTTAATCCACTAATTGCTTGTTTTATTGCTTGAAGTGAATATCCGATTCCCATACCAATATTTCTTTGACTTGATGAATCAGATAAGTCTCTTTGCATACGAGAAACTGGAAGTTTGTTAGATAATCCTACTAATATATTATTTGAAATATCTATATTTGCTTCACTATTTTCAAACTTAATGGGATTTACTTTATGTGGCATCGTACTACTTCCTACTTCATTTTTTATTACTATTTGTTTAAAATAGTTTTTACTAATATATAACCACATATCACGTACTAAATCAAGCATAACATTATTAAAATGTCTTATTCCATCAAATATATGACACATATTATCATGACCTTCTATTTGTGTTGTTAGTGGGTTAAATGTAAGTTGTAATTTTTCTTCTATAAATTTTTTTGATAATTCTTCCCAATTTTCATTTGGAAATGCTACAGATATTGCTGAATAATTTCCAGTCGCTCCATTAAATTTAGCTGTTTCTTTTATTTCTATAACATCATTTAAAGAATTTTTAAGTCTATGAACATATATTTTAAATTCTTTTCCAACAGTTGTTGGTGTTGCAGGTTGACCATGAGTATGTGCAAGCATTGGAATACCTGCAAATTTTTTTGCAAAATCAGTTAAAATATTTATTAAATTGTTAGCTTCCGGTATCCAAACTTTTGCAAGTCCATTTTTTATCATATTTGCATATGCAGTATTATTAATATCTTCAGAAGTACAACCAATATGTACATAACTTACAAGCTCTCCCATTTCTTTTTCTTTAAGCTTTTCTCCTACAAAAATCTCTACTGCTTTTACATCGTGATTAGTTACTTTCTCAATTTCTTTTACTCTCATAAAATCTTTTTCTGAAAAACTTTCAGAAATATCTAATATTTCCGTTAGTCTCTTTTTTGGAAATTTATTTAATATCTCACTTTCTTTTAAATTTTCTAATAGAAATACAAGCCAATTTACTTCAACCCAAACTCTGTTTTTTACTAAAGCATATTCTGAAAAATATGGTGCTAACGCTTCTCCAATCTCAGAATATCTTCCATCTAATGGACATATTGCTAAATACTTACTAGAAATATTATTCACTTCATTTTCCTCCTATTTTATTTTTAATTTTTTTATTTTTACATCTTCTTTGTTTTTACATCTTAAATACTAGCATATAACAATTTTCTTTTCAAGTTACATTTAATTTTTATAATGCTGTTTTTCAGGACGGGGTCAAAAAACAGCATTATAATACAAAAATATAAAAAATACACCTCTTTTATTTGAGATGTATTCTTTTTCTTTTGCTGTTTTTTGACCCCGTCCTGAAAAACAGCATTTTTAAGTACTTTTATTTTGTTACCCATTTTATTAAGTCTAAGTTTGCTGGCTCTAATATCATTTCGTGCTTTGGCATTACTCTAAATGTATAACCATAATTTCCACCAGTTGTTAATTCTATTTTTGCTGTATAATAATATTTTCTCGCTTCTTCGTCTTCTTCTGTTAGTTGCATTGGTGTTATACTTACATTTTCTACTATTCCATTTTCTAATATTTTGCCATAGTAAACTTCTACACTTACATTGTTTACATCTATATTTGGAAGTTCCACTTCACAGCCTACTTCTATTTTATTTCCAGCATCTATTGTTATATTATCAACATCGTTTTCTGTTTGTGAAATTTTTACATCTTTCCAGTTTGTATATAAGTCTTTTTTCCATGTGTTAAATGCTGCTACATTGTCTATGTCTTGATAATATTTTTTTGTTAATTTACATAGTGGCATATAATAGTCTTTTGTATAGTCTACTAGCATTCTTGATGTGCTATATTTTCCTCCTGTTGTTATTATAGAGTTTTTCATAAGTTCAATCCATTTTGTAGGCATTCCATTTTTGTCTCTATCATAGAATGTTGGTATTATTTTTTCTTCTAATGTTCTATATAGACTTTGACTATCTGCTTGGTCTTGTGCTTCATATGATTCATATTCTTGATTTGTTCCTATTGTCCATCCATTATTTTGTGTATATCCTTCTGCCCACCAACCATCTAGTACGCTAAAGTTTATTACTCCATTTACTGATGCTTTTTGTCCTGATGTTCCTGATGCTTCCATTGGTCTTCTTGGGTTATTTAACCATACATCTACACCACTTACTAAATATCTTGACATTGCTATATTATAGTTTTCAAGTAAGAATATTTTTCCTTTAAATTGTGGCATCATTGATATTTGATGAATATATCTTATTAAGTCTTGTCCTTCTTTATCTGCTGGATGTGCTTTTCCTGCAAATATTAATTGCACCGGTCTTTCACTATTGTTTATTATTTGTGTTATTCTTTCTAAGTCCTTAAATATTAATGTTGCTCTTTTATATGTTGCAAATCTTCTCGCAAATCCTATTGTTAGTGCATTTGGATTTAGTTTTGATATTATTTCATTTATATCTTCATAGCTATATCCTGAACGTCTTAATCTTTCATATGTGTTATCTTTTACTAATCTTAATAATTTTACTTTTCTATCATTATGTATTTGCCATATTTTTTCATCTGGTACATTTCTTATTTTTTCCCACACTTGGTCTTTATGCATATTATCTTGCCAATATGGTATTAAGTATTTATTAAATAGTTCTTTCATCCTTGGTGCAAGCCATGAACATGTATGGATTCCGTTTGTTACATATCCTATTGGTGCTTCATTAGCTGCAATATTTGGCCATACATCTCCAAATAGCTCTCTTGACACTGCTCCATGTAGTTTACTTACTCCATTTTTCTTTCCTGCAATTTTAAGTGCTAATATTCCCATATTAAATCCATTGTCTAAATCTTTTCCTGGTTTCATTCCTAATCTTAAGAATTCTTCTCTTGTTAATCCTAATCTTGGCCAGAAGTCTTTAAAGTATTTTTCTACTAAATCTAGTGGGAATATGTCATTTCCTGCTGGTACTGGTGTATGTGTTGTAAATACTGTTTTTGAGCTTGTTATATCTTTTGCTACTTCAAATGATACTTCTTTTTCTTTTATTATGTTCTTCATAAGCTCTAATGTTAAAAATGCTGAATGTCCTTCGTTCATATGATATACTGTTGGATTTAGTTTTAAATATTTTGTAAGTAATTCTACTCCTGCTTGTCCCAAAACTATTTCCTGGCGTATTCTCATTTCTTGGTCTCCACCATAAAGCCTTAACGTTACATCTCTATCTTCTGGATTATTTTTTTCAATATCTGAGTCTAATAAATATAGTTTTACTCTTCCTACATTTATGCTCCATACTTTTAAATATAATCTTCTTTTTGGGAATTTTACAAATATTATTAAATCTTCCCCTGTTTCATCTTTTACAGGGTTTATTGGTAAATCATATAAATCTATATCATTATATTCTGTTTGTTGATTTCCATTTCCATCTATTTTTTGGTTAAAGTATCCATTTTTATATAATAACCCTACTGCAACTAGTGGTATTCCTAAATCACTTGCTGATTTTAAATGGTCTCCTGATAATATTCCTAGTCCTCCTGAATATATAGGAATTGTTTGGTCTAGTCCATATTCAGCTGAGAAGTATGCTATTAAATCTCCTTTTTCTTCTGGATACATTTTATTAAACCATGTATTTTTACTATTTATATAACCTTCAAATTCTTCTACTACTTTATCATATTCTTTTAAAAATGTAACATCTTTTGCTACATCTTCTAATCTTTCTTGTGACACATGTTTTAAAAACTTAATTGGGTTTTTATTTGATACTTCCCATAAGTCTCCATCTATTCTTTGAAATAGTCTTAAAAATTCTGTATTCCAAGACCACCATAAATTATTTGCTATTACAGATAATTTTTCTATTCTTTTTGGTAATTGTGGGTTTACCGTTATTCTATTAAATAAATACATTTTTTGTTCCTCCTTTGTATTTTAGCCTTTTATTTTCTCTCGTACTTTCACATATCTATTATCTATTAAATACTTTCTTTTGTCAAATGTTTTTTAGTAAATATTTAAGTTTTTTTCAAAAGAATAAGAGGATTTCTCCTCTTACTTTTTATACCATTTGTGATTTTAGTTTTTCTAGTTCTTTTTCACTAATGTGAGTATATTTTATTATTTCCTCATCTAAAATTTTAACAAAAATACTTAAACCAAAACATTTTAAAGACTATTATTTTTACATTAATATTAAGACATGAATAAGCCAGCAAGCATTAAAAACACTTGCTGGCCTATTCTAAAAGGGCTTAATTTTAGTTACCACTCAGACATATAGTGAGCATTTTTAACCTCTGGAATAAGAGGAATTGGCTCTGCCCTTGTAATATTCAACTCGTCAAAACTTGTAAAAACATGCGCTGAAATGTATGCATAAACTGGCAAGCCCTCTTTTACTGAATCTGTAAAAAGAAATTCAGACACCTTTACCTTAGTGTGATTTTCATCACAAACATATGCAACCTTGTTGTTGCTATTCCTAAGGTCCACCTCAAGAGTGAGTTTCTCACCATGATGAGACGTCTCTTGAATACTTCCATTTCTATTGTTAGCCTTAACCCTAACACAAATAGGAATTCTTGTTCCCATCTCCTTTGCTCCTGAAAGTATTATTACAATTCCTCTATTTTCCCGATTTGCCCTTTTAATAATTTCCATTGCCGTGGACATTTGTCCTCCTTCCTGTAGCTACTAGCTACAACCGACATATTGACAATGATAAATTAATTATACCACAATTTTACATAATTTTCAAATATAAAAAAATAAGCCAGCCAAACAATTTACTGCTTGGCTGGTTCGCTCCCAAAAGTTTAGTTATCAGAAAAAAGTACTATCGTATTTTATATATAACAGAATAGAAGAAATCATCATCTTCTGCTATTTCTTCTGCTAATGCTTCTTCATTAGCTATATTTTTCAGATAGTCTACAAGCTCTTCTCTTATCTTTCCCATCTCATATGCTGGTTCAGTTTCAATATCAAGAAATGCATAAACAGGGCTATCTTCTCTGTCGATTCCTTCATAATAAAAATGAACCCTCATTACTTCAGTGTTTGGGTTATCAACACTCCATGCAATATAAGGTTTATCCTCATTATCCACATTAATTTCAACTTCATCAAAATTCTTGTGGTGGGTCGTTTCCTTGAGCTCTGTTTTAAGTTCAGGATTCCAAAATACTACATGTACCGGAATGTAACCTTCCCAATCTGTTTGGTTAGTAAGAAAAATCTTTATTGCTTGCTTTTTCCGAATCGCTTCCTGGAAGACTTTTTGAATGTTTGACATAATGTCTACACTCCTTACTAAAATAGTAATTTATACTAAGTAAAATGTATTATAACACACTTTTGTAATATATTCAATTTTTTAAAAGAAAAAACTACCAAATTGGTAGTTTTAAATTATGCTCTTGGATGAGCTTTTTTATAAATATCTTTCAAACCTCCATCTTGGAACTGCATATATACTTGTGTTGAAGAAATATCAGAATGTCCAAGCATAGTTTGTATTGCTTTTAAATCTGCTCCATTTTGTAATAAGTGTGTAGCAAAAGAATGTCTTAAAACATGTGGTGTAATATCTTTTGTTATATGAGCTTGTTCTTTATAATATTTAATAATTTTCCAAAAACCTTGTCTTGTTAATCTTCCACCATTAACATTAACAAATAAAGCTTTTTGGTTTTCATCTTTAATCATTATATCTCTTGCTTCTTCAATATACTCTTTTAAAGCTTTTAACGCCATATTTCCTAAAGGTATAGTTCTTGTTTTTTCCTTATTTGTATTTCTACAAGTTACATAACCTTCTTCTAAGTTTACATCATCAATGTCTAATGAAATAATTTCTGTAACTCTCATACCTGTAGCATAAGCAAATTCTAACATTGCTTTATCACGAGTACCTTTTAAATCTATATCTTTTGGTTGGTCTAATAATAGTTCAACTTCTTTAGCTGTCAATACACTAGGTACTCTTTTTTCTATTTTAGGTGATTTAACATTAGCTGTTGGATCTCTTTTTACTTTTTTCTTCTTTAATGCATATTGGTAAAATGATCTAATTGACGCAATAGCTCTAGAAATACTAGAAGCTTTTTTACCATCATCTTGTAATTCTTTTATATATAAATTTATATCATCTTCACTTACTTTATTATAATGAAGGCTATATGACTCTAAAAATCTTTTGAACTGTTTTAAATCTCTCTTATATGATTGTAATGTATTATCTGATAATTTCTTTTCATTTTCTAAAAAATCGAAAAATTGTTTTAATTGTCTCTCCATAACTCTACCTACCTCTAATCTTTAATAATCTATTTACATAAACTACATATGTTATATCAAACATTTTAAAAAAAGTAAATACATTTTTTAAATTTTTTTGACATTTTTAGAAATACTTAATAACAGCTTTCAAAATATTAGTAGAAATAAAAATTTCTACTAAAGAAGCAACTAACATAACCACAAGCATCACCAATGAAAAAGCTGTATGCCTTACTATTTCTAACTTTATATTTTCTTTTCTATTATCCTTTACAATTGATTTATATAATTTAAAACCACTCACAGCTATTCCTAAAATCGCAGGTATTAGTAATAGACTCGGAAGCAATAAATTAATAAGTACGAATATTAATCCTTTTGCTATTCCCATAATTGTAACACAAACAGAAATTGTATAGCCAAAGCAAAAACCTCTATAAATTACAAGTCCAAATACAACAGGAATTCCAATAACAGTAGTACCAAAAAACCATATCAAACTCGCAAAAATTATATTTTGTGTAATGCTTGTTTTTAATAAACTCATACTATCTAAATTTTCTGTCTGTTTCATTTGTTCAACAAAATTATTTAAATATTCTTGTACTTCTGCTTTTTGTGTTTCTCCTAAATTATTTACGAAAAAAACACCTAAAAATATTCCAATTATAAATAATAAAGTTACAATTATATATTCTTTTTTATTATTTAATATATGCCCTTTTATAGTCTCTTTAATCT
Source organism: uncultured Clostridia bacterium (assembly GCA_944387535.1). Taxonomy (GTDB): domain Bacteria; phylum Bacillota; class Clostridia; order TANB77; family CAG-508; genus CAG-269. The sequence goes on from CALXFI010000001.1 coordinate 46,703, forward strand.
TTAATCCTTTTTCCTTCATAAAAAATCTCCTTATCGTTTATACATAATGTGTATTCGATAAAGAGATTTTTAGAACTTTTTTATTTATTTTTCACAGAAACTTTACCGTAGTTTCCTCCTCCACCTGAATGCACTTCACAGTTTCCTTTTCTTGCATTATCTATATTTGTTGCTATCTTTTCTCCTACTACTGCTTCTATGTCATCTTTAGTTAATTTGTGTAATATATTCATCTCTGTTTCAAAATTATCCAATAATTTTTGAACAGTTTTTCCACCTACTCCTGGAATAAATCCTAGTGGTATTTGATAAATATATGGTGGTCTATTTTCTGGACTTCTTGTTTCTTTTTTATCTTTTATTAATTCTATTCTGTCAAAAACTCCAAAAGTAACATTTTTTCCACCACAATATGGGCATTTATCTACTGGTTCTTTTGTTTCTATTGATTTATTACAATCATCACAATAAGTTCTATGATACTTTCCAAGTTTTGGGTCTAAACCATAATTTGCTAAGATTTTTCTACCATCTTCATTTTTTAAAGCTTTTACAATCTCTTTAAAAGAAATATCTTCTACTAACATCTTATTATATTCTCTTGCAATCTTTGGAAGAGAATGTGCATCTGAATTAGTTAAAAATGTACGTGTCTCTAATTCTGATATTTCATCTGCTAAAAAAGTATCTGAACTTAATCCTAATTCTACTGCAAATATTTTATCAAATTTTTCTTTAAATACATATTCTAATCTATCTGTACAATTTCCATAATAACTCTTATATGGCGTAAAAATATGAGCAGGAACTATTATTCCATTATACTTTTCTACCATATCTATTAAATCATATCCTGATAAATCTGTTCTTTGTGTGCTTAATGTTATATTTTTTAAATGATGGCTTAATTCTTTTGAGAACTTCTTTATATCACTTAAATGTGGAAAATAACATAAATTATGTGCACTACCAGATTTGCCATTTCTTCCTTTTTCTGAAGTTTCTACTTCACTTCCTAAAATTATACACACCTTATCTTTATATATAATTCCGCCATCTTCTAGCTCATATGCCTCACCTGTTCTTAAAAAGTTTTCTATATCTTCAATTACATATGGTGATGCACAATCAATAATTCCTACAACATTTATTCCTTTTTTTTCTTCACATTCTTTTGCTATGTTTGCAAAATTAAGTGACTTTGCTGCTGTTATTTTAATTGGTTTTCCATTTTCACTTCTTCCTATGTGTACATGTAAATCTGCAAATATTTCGTACATTATATTACTCCTCTATATTTTCTCCTATATCATCACCTAAATGGTTCATTATTTTTTCTACAGTTGCCTTACTAAATAATGGTCTATTAGGATCACTTACGCTATCAAACATTTCTTTAGATAATTTTTCCTTTTGTTTTTCTATTAATTTATCTACCTTTGGTTCATAATTATATACAACTTCTTTTATAAATTTAATTATTCCATCTGTTTCATTATAAATTTTTATTAATCTTTTTAAAGCTGTCATATTTATTATTTCACTAACTTTTATTTCTTCCATAAATTTTACAAACTCTATAAATGTTTCCATATAACGATTATATTCATTTTTTAAGTTTCTATGTTCTAAAAGTACTAGTGCATCTTCTGGATTATAGCCTAACCTTTCTGGTCTGTCTAAAAGCATTCCACCAAATTTATCTACTAATTCTAAAATATCACTCTCTTTTTCTCGCGGATTACTATTACTATAACGATTTACTTCCTCACAAATTTTACAAAATCTTTTATTAAATCCAATGCCACCTAAATACTCTGCTCCTTTTTTTGCATATGCATGGACACTTTCAATATCTTGAGCATTATCTACCTTTTTTACATTACAAAGTAATGCTGCTGTTAATACTAAGTTTTTATCAACTTCAATTTTTGAGTAGTCCAAAAACATTCTTGCTATCTCTGTTTTAAATACAACAGATTTATTAAAAAATATTCTATTCTTTTTAGATAAATAATATACTATCTCCATTTTAGAAGCTAAATCTTTTTCTCCTAAAATATAGTCTGCAAAAGTATCCATGAAAATCCCCCTCTGCCAAATTTTCTTTTGTTCAATATCATACACTTTTATTATACTGAAATGCAGAAAATATTTCAATATTTTTTCCAAATGTAACAAAAATGTAATATAAAATAAACAAAGACCACACAAATTTATAAACTGTGTAGTCTTTGTTATTCCCTACTTATAGCCATCATATCAATTATTCAATGAATAATCTTTTTCAAATATTTGTCAAAGTTTTTACCCGCATATTCAATATATCTACTATATGGCTCATAATCATTAAACTCCAAATACCAACATCCATCTTTTGTAAAAAGCTCATATTGCCCTTCTGAATAATAATCAGAAAGAGGCCTTGTACCAGCCAAGGTATATCTTTTTGGATCTATAACTCCTCCTTGATTAATTTTCACAAAAGTATGCCTAACTCGCATAACAGGGCATATCGTAATTGCTGGTATTTTTCCTCTTGGTACCTTTTCCATTATCATTGTAAGATACACATTAGAAATTGGTGCTTTCTGACAATCTTGTGAAGTAGGTTTCTCCATTTTTCCTCCCCAAAATACTTATTTTCCATGTTGCTATATTAACCTGTGAAAACAGGAGAATAAAATTATGTGCTAATTTTTAGCATGCATATATTATAGCACTTTTTTTAAAGTTGTCAATAATTATGTAAAATCATATTATTGTAGTTCTTTTATTGCATTTCTAGCTAGTTCATCACACCTATTATTTAATTCATTATCACTATGTCCTTTTACCTTTATAAAATTAACTTTATGTATTTTTGTTAAATTGTACAATTCTTCCCAAATTTCTTTATTTTTTACAGGTTCTTTTGAAGCTGTTTTCCAATCATTTTTTACCCAATTATAAATCCAGCCTTGTTTAAACGAATTTACCACATATGCGCTATCACTGTATAAATCAACTTCACAAGGATATTTTAATAATTTTAAAGCTTCTATTACTGCAGTTAATTCCATTATATTATTAGTTGTATCTTTTCTTCCTCCAGATATTTCTTTTTTATTCTCATTATAAATTAATACTGCACCCCAACCTCCTGGTCCCGGATTTCCAGAGCAAGCACCATCTGTATAAATTGTTACTTTTTCCATATTTATCAACCTTTCCATTGTTTTTTTCTCCATTTTATGGTAATATTATAACAGTAATTATAAAAATATACAAGGAAGGATTTATCATGGGAAAAGTTTTAGGTGTTATATGTGAATATAATCCATTTCATAATGGTCATTTATATCATTTAGAACAATCTAAAAAAATGACTGGTTCTAATTATACTGTTGCTATTATGAGTGGTAATTTTACTCAGCGTGGTAGTACTGCTATTATTGATAAATGGTCTAGAGCAGAAGCTGCCTTAAAAAGTGGTGTAGATTTAGTTATAGAACTACCCGTTCTTTATGCTACATCCAGTGCTGAGAATTTTGCTGATGGAGCAATACATATTCTAGATTCGCTTAAAGTTGTTGATTACCTTTCTTTTGGAGCTGAAACATCTGAAATTGAAATTCTAGATAAAATTGCAGATATATTATACCGTGAACCTAAAGCCTATAAAAATATATTATCTCATGAATTAAAAAAAGGATTATCTTTCCCTAAAGCTCGTGAAAATGCTTTAAGAATGTATTTAAGTGATATTAAAAAATACGCAAATATTCTTTCTTCTCCTAATAATATTTTAGGAATTGAATATATAAAAGCTTTAAAAAAATATAAAAGTAACATTATCCCTATTTCTATTGCAAGATTTGAAGCTGGATATAATGATATTAATTATTCTGGAAACATTGCAAGTGCAACTGCTATTAGAAATATAATTAAAAACGGTGGTTTTGAAATTTTAAGAAAACTACTTCCATCTTCTAGTTTTGGTATTTTAATGGATAATGTTAAACAAGGTCATGTTATTCCTGATTTATCTGTTTTTGAAAGACAAATAATTTATAACTTAAGGAAAATGTCAACAGATGAAATAGCTGAACTTCCAGATGTTACAGAAGGATTAGAATTTTCTATAAAAAAAGCTGCTAATGCTTGTAATACTATTCAAGAATTTCTAAATATTATAAAATCTAAAAGATATACAGCTACAAGAATTCAAAGAATTTTATTATATTCTTTACTTGGAATTACTAAAAAAGATATGGCTTTATCTAAGAAGGTTAATCCTTATGTTAGAGTATTAGGTTTAAATAATAGAGGTAAATTCTTAATTTCAGAAATTGCTAAAGCTAACCCTAAGCTTGAAATTATTACTTCTGTTAAACGTTTTGCTAATCAATCAACTAATAAAAATTTAAAACTTCTTCTTGATAAAGATATTTTTGCAACTAATGTTTATAGTATTGGCTATACATTTGATTCTTGTAACAATTTAGATTTTACTAAAAAGATTGTTACTATTTAAAAAAGGTTACTAAAAATATAATTTAGTAACCTTTCTTTTTATCCGTTATAAAATTTATTTTCTTTATATTTTTCTAATATTCTTTTTGTAGGAATACAAGTATTTTCTGGTAAATTATTTATATCGAACCAATCATATTTTACTAATTCTTCCGTTTTAGGTAATTCTATTTTTCCAGAATATTCCTCTGAAATAATTCCAAATGTTGCATATTGAGCATACTGGTTTACATCGTTTTGGACACATATAACTTTTATTTTACTTACTTCTAAATTTGTTTCTTCTTTTACTTTTCTAATTCCAGCTTCTTCTATTGTTTCTCCAAATTTTACTTTTCCACTTGGAAGTGTCCAAGTTCCTTCTAATCTCATATCTGAATCTGCTTTTTTAGCATCACTATTTCTTAATAACATTAATATTTTATTTTCCTCATTTTTTACTATTATTCCTACACCTATACCTATTTTTTCCATAATTTCTTCCTTTCGTTTTTATTTATCTTGATTTTTTACTTCATTAAAAATTATAACATAGAAAAACAAAAAAAGATACAATTTTATGTATCTTTTTGGTGGGCAGGGAAGGATTCGAACCTTCGTACTCAAATGAGAACAGATTTCTTACTACTATAGTTTTCACTACCAATTTCTTGTTTGTAGTCTGGACTTTCTCTTTATCTTAATATTAAGATACTAGGTATAAAGTCTCTACACTCAGGAATTTTATTTCCTTAGCTCGGGATTACCATCAGCGTTATCTGTTAAGGCTTCCCCGAATTAGCCTAGTTATCATCATACAATCACTTGTATGAGCTGCAAATTTAGGTTTTTGGAATTAACCAAAGACTACAGTCTGCCGCCTTTAGCCACTCGGCCACCTACCCTTATATAAAAAATGGTGCTCCCTCAAGGATTCGAACCTTGGACCCACTGGTTATGAGCCAGTTGCTCTGACCAACTGAGCTAAGGGAGCATGTGCTTAATTACTTAGCACAGATTAAAGTATAAACCATTTTCATGTAATTGTCAATAGTTTTTTTGAATTTTTTGTAGTAAATATGCCTAAATTTTTATAGGCATATTTACTTGTTTATTTTATACATTTAATTTCTTCTTTGCTATTTCTATTTGTTTCATTACTTGTTCTGCTGCAGGTCCTCCTAAAACGTTTCTTTTATTAACACAATTAATTAAATCAATAGCATCATAAATATCTTCATCAAACACATTACTAAACTTTTTATAAACACTTATGTCTAATTTCTCTAATGTTGTCTTATTTTCAATGCAATATTTTACTAAATTACCTACTATCTTATATGCATCACGGAATGGTATTCCTTTTACTGTTAAATAATCAGCACAATCAGTTGCATTTATAAATCCTTCTGCTGCTGCTTTTTTCATATTTTCTTTTATTACTGTCATTGTTTCTACTAATGGATCTAATGTTGTTATACATAAATTAACTGTATCTAAAGCATCAAATATTGCTTCTTTGTCTTCTTGCATATCCTTATTATAAGCAAGAGGAGTTCCTTTCATAACTGTTAGCATTGTATACAAATCTCCATATACTCTTCCAGTTTTTCCTCTAATTAACTCAGTTATATCAGGATTTTTCTTTTGAGGCATAATAGATGACCCAGTAGAGAAACTATCATCTAATTCTATAAACTTAAATTCCCATGAAGCCCATAAGATAATTTCTTCACTTATTCTTGATAAATGCATCATGATAATTGATATATCTGATAATAATTCTATTATAAAATCTCTATCTGATACTCCGTCTAAGCTATTATTTGTGACTTTAGAAAATCCCAATTCTTTGGCTTCGAACTCTCTATCTAATGGATATGTTGTTCCTGCTAAAGCACAACTACCTATAGGAGATACATCAATTCTTTTATATGTTTCACTTAATCTTTCTAAATCACGTAGAAACATTTCTACATAAGCCATTAAATGATGTGCAAAAGTTACTGGTTGTGCCCTTTGCATATGTGTATATCCCGGCATAATTGTATGTGTATTTTCTTCTGCTTTTTTTATAAATGTACCTGCTAATTTCTTTAAATTTTCAATTAAAGTAGTTACTTCATCTTTTAAATACATTCTAATATCTAAAGCAACTTGGTCATTTCTACTTCTTGCAGTATGAAGCTTTTTACCATTATCTCCTATCCTCTTAGTTAACTCAGCTTCAACAAACATATGAATATCTTCAGCATTTGGGTCAAATTCTAATTTTCCACTTTCTAAATCTTCTAATATTCCATTTAATCCATCTATTATTGATTTTGATTCTTCTTCTTTTATAATTCCTTGTTTTGCAAGCATCTTGCTATGGGCAATACTTCCTTTTATATCTTGTTTATACATTCTATGATCGAATTTTATTGAAGAATTAAAATCATTAGTCCTTTCATCTAATTTCTTTGAAAATCTTCCTTCCCACATTGGCATATCTAAAACACCTCTTTCTATTATTTTCCTTCCATTTTAGCTTTTATTTTTACAGGTAAACCATATAAATTTATGAAACCTTGTGCATCTTTTTGATCATATTCATCATCTTCATCAAAAGATGCTGTTTTTACTGAATATAAAGAATATTTACTTTCTAATCCGTTTGGAATTATATTTCCTTTATATAATTTTAATCCTACTTTTCCTGTTACTGTTTCTTGAGTTTTATCAACAAATGCACATATAGCTTCTTTTAATGGCATATTCCATTGTGCATTATAAAGAATTTCTCCTAATTTATTTGCTACTATTTGTTTAAAATGCATTGTTTCTTTATCTAAACAAATTGTTTCTAATAAGTGATGAGCTTTATAGATTATAGTTCCTCCAGGTGTTTCATAAACTCCTCTTGATTTCATCCCTACTAATCTATTTTCTACCATATCTAATATTCCTATACCATTTTCTCCACCTATTTTATTTAGTTTTTCTATTAGTTCTACTAAGCTTAATTTTTCTCCATTTAAAGCAACAGGTAATCCCTTTTCAAATTCTAATTCTATAATAGTTTCTTCATCTTTTGCTTTTTGTGGAGTTACTCCCATTTCTAATATTTCATCATATTTAGGAACATTTGCTATATCTTCTAAATCTAATCCTTCATGTGATAAATGCCATAAATTTTTATCTTTAGAGTAATTTGTCTCTCTACTTATCTTTAAAGGTATTTTATGTTTTTCTGCATAATCAATTGCATCTTCCCTACTTTTAATATCCCAAATTCTCCATGGTGCAATAACTGGCATATCTGGTGCTAATGCTTTTATTGCAAGTTCAAATCTTACTTGGTCATTTCCTTTACCTGTACATCCATGGCAAATTGCATCTGCTCCCTCTTTTTTAGCAATCTCTACAAGTTTTTTTGCAAGTAATGGTCTTGTAAATGGTGTTCCAAGTAGGTAAACTCCTTCATATGTTGCTCCTGCTTTTATTGCCGGTGCAATATAATCATTTGCCATTTCTTCTCTTAAATCTAAAACATATAATTTAGATGCTCCTGAATTTTTAGCTTTTTCTTCTAATCCTTCTAATTCATAATCCCCTTGCCCAACATTTCCTGTAACTGCTATTACTTCACAGTTATTATAATTTTCTTTTAACCAAGTGATAATAATTGAAGTATCTAATCCTCCTGAATACGATAATACTATTTTTTTATAACTCATTTTGAATCCTCCTTTTAATAAAAATCTAATGATTATTTTTAACAATTTATATAAAAAATAGCGCCTCCTTTACAAGAGACGCTAAAAATACGTGGTACCACTCTAATTATTTATATATTTTTAATTTCTATATAAATCACTCATTCTCTATAACGCCGAGTCCGCGAACTATGATACTAAATATTTAAATTTTTCCCATAGCCACTCATAAGCTCTTTTCATCTTATAATCCACATGTTAGCTCTCACTCTACCTAACTCGCTGTTGCTTCAATATAAAACTACTCTCTTAATCATCGATTTTATTATTAATTTTTAAACTATACTTTTTTAGTATAGCATTATTTTTTATTACTGTCAATACTTTTATGTAAATTTATTAATTATCTGCATATTTAACATCTTCTTTAGTATATTCTTCTGGTTTTAAACCAACTCTTGTTTTCATATAAATATATATTATAAATGCTAAAACTAAAAATACAATTCCCATTACTATCATACCATATTTTATATCAACTATTGTCAAAACAAAAGAACCTATAAATGTTATAACTATTCTTGAAAAGTTCCAATATAAATTAGTCATTGAATATATAGTTGGTAAAATCTTCACATTTGAAAAATTATTAACATACTTTTTGTATATTACCATGTAAATTCCTCTTAAGATACTAATAACTGTAAATGACATTATTACAACTACTAGTTGCATCGCAAATGGAATATTTAAGTTGCTTCCTATACCTGCTATAATAAATGCTACAGCTACTACCATTGATATATTTGTTAAAGTTCTATTTTTATATGTTTCGTTATACTGATTAGCCCATCTACCACCATATCCTCTAGCTAGTTCTAAAAACATTGCTATTATTCCTATATACTGAGCTGTTACATTCATGTTTTTTAATAATGTAGTTTGGAATATTATAAACAAAGAGAAAACTCCCCATAAAAATCCTACTGATAAAAGCAACGCTCTAATTCTTTTAGATTTTATAGTATATATAAAACCTTCTTTTAAATCTTTTATAGCTTTTATCATATTAGCATCTCTGTTTTTACGAGTTTTATTTATTTCTACAAATTTAACTGCAATTACTAATGAAATTATTGTAAATAACAAACATAAAAACATTGGAATATATGGATTTACATTATATAAATAACCTGCCACAACCGTAGATATTGCTGAAATTATACAATATTTAAAATATGCTTTTTCATCTATATATGTAAATAATCTATCTTTTTTATCTGTTTTTGGTATAGATTCTTCAAGCATTGGTCCACTTGATATATTTTTCATGGCAAAAGCCACCGCATTTAAAACCTCTGCGATTGCCATCTGTGAAAAATCTGTTCCTATTATTAATATAAATACTGATATAACATTAAATGTATCTCCGACAATTAATGTCTTTCTATTACTTGTTCTATTGTTTACTACCGTTGCAATCACAACACTAACAATTGATGCTAATGCGTATATTGTTGATAGAAATACAATGTTTGCATCTGATATATTTTTTACTTGTGATAAATATAATACTTTTATCCCATAATAAAACAACAAATCAAAACCTACGGTTGTATAAATAGCATATAATCTCATATTATATTTTCTTAATTTTGCTTCTTTAAGTTTTTCCATTTTTACCATCCTTCTCTTTGGTTTCTATATTAAAAATATAACATCTATTTTTCTTTATTTCAACCTAAATTTCTATTTCTTTATAATTTGTAACTAATTTTGCCCCTTGTTTTATTAATTCATTTGTTCCTACAGAATTTATTGAATTTATATTTCCTGGTACTACATATACCTCTCTTCCTTGCTCTAATGCAAAATCTACTGTTATTAATGTTCCACTCTTTTCTTTTGCCTCTATTACAAGCACACCACTTGCCATCCCACTAATAATTCTATTCCTTGCAGGGAAATGCATCTTTTGTGGTTTAGTTCCAATTGGATATTCTGAAATTATACATCCACCTAAATCTATTATCTTTTGTTCTAGCTCTTTATTTTTTGCCGGATACACCATATCTAATCCATTTCCCACAACTGCTATAGGTTTTCCACAGTAAATTTTGTTATCCACATGTGGATAACTATTATTTTGTGGATAGTTTTTTCCCAGTAAAGCTTGGCAACTTCCAATATGTGAATAACTATCAATACCTTTAGCTAACCCACTTATTATATTTATACCCCTTTTAGCTAAATTATAACCAAAATATTTAGCAGCTTTTTTACCATATTCGCTTGCCTCTCTACAGCCTATTATAGCTATTCCTTTATTATTTAATATTTCTTTATTTCCTTTAATATATAAACTAATTGGTGGATCATATATTTGTTTTAAATTTTGTGGATAACTTTTATCCACAATTGAAATAATATCTATATTATTTTTCCACATATATAAAATATGTTTATCTACCGCTTCTTTTGTACTTTCATCTAAAATGTTATCCACAGTTTGTTTTCCTATTCCAGATATTTTTAATAAATCATTTTTATTTAGATAATATATTCGTTCAGGGCTTTTATATATTTCTAATAATTTTTGTTTTCTTCTGATTCCTAAATTTTTTATTATACTAAACCATACCCAATATTTTTTATCTTCTAACATAAAATTCCTCCTTCAAAATATAAAAAGAGCATTATTAATAAATAATGCCCCATTTTTTATTTAATTTTATAAATTTGATTTTTCTTTATACTGTTCTTTAGTCGCTTTTATTGCATTATGCATAAGCATTGCTATTGTCATTGGTCCAACTCCTCCTGGAACTGGTGTTATATAGCTTGCTTTCTTTTCTACATTATTAAAATCAACATCTCCTACCAATTTTCCATTTTCATCTCTATTTATTCCCACATCTATTATAACTACACCATCTTTTACCATATCAGCTGTTATAAACTTTGGCTTACCTATTGCTGAAATAATTACATCTGCTCTTTTGGTATGTTCTTCTAAACTTTTTGTTTTTGAATGACATACTGTTACAGTTGCATTTTTCTGCAAACAGCATTGTATAAGTGGTCTTCCTACAATATTACTTCTTCCTAATATTACCACATCTTTACCGTTTAAGTCAATATTGTATTCTTCAAACATCTTTATTACTCCTAAAGGAGTACATGATACAAAAGTATCTTCCCCTAAGCAAAGTTTTCCTACACTAGCTGGAGTAAAACCATCTACATCTTTTAAATATGTTATTGTTTTAAATGCTTCATTTATATCCAAATGTTCTGGTATTGGACTTTGTAATAATATTCCATTTACTGTTTCATCATTATTTAATTTTTTTATTAAGTCTAATAAATCTTCTTGAGTTATATTTTCATCTAAAAGATATTCTTGATACTTTATTCCAACTTCATCACATGCTCTACTTTTATTTCTTATATATACCTTTGATGCTGGATTGTCTCCCACCATTATAACTGCAAGCTTTGGTACTATTCCTTTTTTTATTAATTCATCACATTCTACCTTTAAATTACTTCTTATCTTTTTTGCCAATAGCTTTCCATCTATTATTACTGCCATTTTTCTTTCTCCTTTTAAATAACATAATTTTTATTACATTTATGACATTGATAGTGAAAATCTCTTAATATTTTATATTTTTCATTTTTATACTGTTCTAGAATTTCACTTAAATCTTCTATACATTTATCACAATAAATATAATAACATTTTTCTTTTACATTATATACTACTCTTCCTCTTGGAAAATAATCAAAATCTACATGATATTTACTATAATATTTTTCATCCCATACTTCCATATGGCTTTTTGGATAATTTAAAAAATCTCCATATTTTTCTGATTTTTGGTTTTCACATTCACTTACTAAAAATTTTCCATTTACGTAAAAAAATATATTTACCATTTATTTCACCTTTTAGAAATCATCTCTTTTATATTCTATATCCTCCATATGAGGAAACATTTCTTTTACTCTTTTTAGTGTTAGCATAAGCATACGTGGTTGTGGATTTTTTTTGTGCTCTGATATTAGTTTTTGCGTATAACAATTATCAGCTGTTTTAAACAAAACATATCTATTTCCTACATACGTATAATATATTTGATATCCATCCCTTAAATCTACCCACATCTTTTCAAATGTATAATCTTCCATATATCCTCCTTGTATTTTTTATGATGTGTCCCAAATGCGAAAAAAAGGTGTAAATAGGGACGTTTCCTTTGGACACATTTTTTTCGCTAAGGAAGCGTCCCCAACGCGAAGTTATTTTATTAATTTTTCAAATTCTTTCTCTGATAATATTTTTACTCCTAAGTTTTGTGCTTTTGTTAATTTACTTCCTGCTTCTTCTCCTGCAAGCACATAATCTGTTTTTTTAGATACAGAACTAGATGTCTTCCCTCCAAATTTTTCTATAATATTTGTCGCTTCTCCTCTTGTGTATTTTTCAAGTGTACCTGTTAATACAAATGTCTTTCCTTCAAATCTATTGTCTCCACTTTCTTCTTCTAAATATTCCATATTAACTCCAGCTTGCTTTAATCTTTCAATTAAATCTCTTGTTTGGTCTTGTAAGAAAAACTCTCGTATGCTATTTGCTACTATTGGTCCAATATCATCTACCATTGCTAATTCCTCTGATGTTACATTCATTAATCTATCCATTGTTTTATATCTTTTAGCTAAAACTTTTGATGCTTTTGTTCCTACATGTCTTATTCCAAATGCTGTTATTAATCTATATAAGTCATTTTGTTTACTTCTATTTATTGCATTTATTAGATTTTCTGCAAATTTTGTTCCATTTTTCTTTAATGATGCTACATCTTCTAATGTTAATGAATATATATCTGCCATATTACTAATTAATCCCCTATCTAATAATTGTTTTATTATCTGTTCTCCTAATCCATCTATATTCATTGCTTCTCTTGATGCAAAATGTACCAAATTTCTATATAATTTTGCTGGGCATTCTATTCCTGTACATCTTACTGCTGCTTCTCCTTCTTCTCTTACTGCTTCTGCTCCACATACAGGGCATACTTTTGGCATTTCAAAGTCTTTTTCTTCGCCTGTTCTTTTTCTTTTCTTTACTTCTACTATTTCAGGTATTACATCTCCTGCTTTTTGTATTACTACTGTATCTCCTATTTTTAAGCCTTTTTCTTTTATAAAATCCTCATTATGAAGTGTTGTTTTTGATATAGTAGAACCTGCAACTCTCACTGGCTCTAGTATTGCCATCGGTGTTATTACTCCTGTTCTTCCTACTTGGCAAATTATATCTTTTACTTTTGTTTCTTTTCTTTCTGGTGGATATTTATATGCTATTGCCCATCTTGGAGTTTTTGCTGTTGTTCCTAATATTTCTCTAAATTTTAAGTCATCTACTTTTATAACTGCTCCATCTATATCAAATGTTAATTTTTCCCTTTCTCTACCTATTTTTTTTATTGCTTCTTCTATTTCTTCTATATTATTACAAGGAATTCTAACTGGGTTTACATTAAATCCTAATTTTGCTAAGTATTCTAATTCTTCAAAATGTGAATTGAATTTTTTACCTTCTATTTTTTGTACATTGAAAATATAAATATCTAGTGGTCTTTTTGCTGTTACTCTACTATCTAATTGTCTTAAAGAACCTGCTGCTGCATTTCTTGCATTTGCAAATAATTCTTCGTCTTTTTCTTCTCTTTCCTTGTTCATTTTTTCAAAGTTCTTTTTTGATATAAATACTTCTCCACGTACTGTTATGTCTATTTTTTCTTTTAATTCCATAGGTATTGTTTTTATCGTTCTTAAATTATTTGTTACATCTTCTCCAACTAATCCATTTCCTCTTGTTGCTCCTCTTACGAATTTACCTTGTTTATATTCTAATGCAGCTGATAATCCATCTATCTTTGTTTCTACTACGTATTTTCTATCTTTTATTTTATTTTCTTCAGCTTTTTCATTTGTCTTTGTAATATAGTCATCTACTTCTTCTAAGCTAAATACATCTTGAAGACTTTGTAATGGCACTTCATGTGTTACTTTTTCAAATCCTTCTTTTACATGTCCACCTACTTTTTGTGTTAATGAATCCTTTGATTTAAATTCTGGATATTCTTTTTCTAAATTTCGTAACTCCACCATTAACATATCATATTCATAATCTGATATTTCTGGTTTGTCATCATCATAATATTTTTTTGCATAATATTCTGTTTTCTCTCTTAATTTTTCAATTCTTTCTTTAGCTTCTTTTTTATTCATTTTAGCACCTCTTATTTGCTTTTTTATTTCCTTCCTATTATATACAAATTAACAAAAAAAATAAAGGAATTTTTATAAATTCCTTTACTTATTTTTTATTATTAATCTTCAACTCTAGCTAAAATTATTAATCTAGCACTACTATCATCTGTACATGTTGATAATGTTACTTCCGGTCTTCCTTGAGTATCTCTTTGATAGAATGATGTGTCTTCTGGTGTTGTTTCAAATTTATTATAAATTGTATATGTTAATTCTGTTCCACTATTATCTGTTATGTATATTTTATCTCCTATATTTAACTTTTTGTTATTTGAGAAGAATAATCCATTTCTATAGTTATGTCCTATTATTACACTATTTCCTACTTGGTTTATTCCTGCTCCCCATTGAAATACTACTGCTGTTTCTAGAGATTTTGGACTTACTTTTGTAATTATTGGATAACTAAAGTTTGTTGCTGGAATTTCCATTGTTCCAACCATTTCAAAACCTTTATACATTCTTTTTTCAGATGTATTTCCTGAATTACCTGTATTTTCACTTTGAATTTGGTCAAATGGGTTTGTTCCATCATCTGTAGTATTTCCATCTGCTACTGTATTATCTTCTGCATTTACTTCTCCTTTAAAATCTTCTACAAATTTAGATGCGTCGTTTGATATTATATAATTTTGTATAAAATCAAACGCTAAGAAACCTAGCAATCCTACAATTGCTACTATTACTATTACTAATATTACCGTTAATACTTTACTATATTTACTCTCAAACATAACCTTTACCTCCGTACATTATTCTACTTCTTATATTATAACACATTTTAATAAAAAAATAAAGATAGATACAACATTTTCTTCTATCTTTATTATTTTGTGTATTTTATACTAACTTTTCACCCATTTGCGTTCCAGCAAGTATATGGAAATGTAAATGCATTACTGTTTGTCCTGCATCTTTTCCACAATTGTTTATAACTCTATAACCTTTCTCATCCACTCCTAATTGTTTAGCAATTTTTACAATTGCCATATGAATTTTTCCAATTAATAATTCATCATCTTCTGATATTTCATTTAAACATGAAATATGTTTTTTAGGAACTACTAAAACATGTACTGGTGCTGCTGGTTCTATATCTTTAAATGCATATACATAGTCATCTTCATATACTTTAGTTGATGGCACTTCTCCTTTTATTATTTTACAAAATAAACAATCTTCCATACTAAAACCTCCTATAAAATCTATTCATCTATTAACACTGCTTTTATTCTTCTTACTCCTGATGAACTAGATTCTTCTTTTTTAATTTTAAATTTTCCAAGTTCACTTGTGTTCTTTACATGAGGTCCACCACAAAGTTCTTTTGATACATCTCCTATTGTATATACTGTTACTATATCTGGATATTTTTCAATAAACATACATTCTGCACCTGATTTTATTGCATCTTCTTTTTTCATTTCTTGTTTTGTTACAGGCAAGCCCTCTTTTATCCATTTATTTACTAAATCTTCTATTTCTTGTTTTTCCTCTGATGTTAGTTTATGATCACAGTTAAAATCAAATCTCATCCTATCTACTGTTATATTTGACCCTCTTTGATGAGCATCTTTTCCTATTACTCTCTTTATTGCTGCATTTAATAAATGTGTTGCTGTGTGATATTTTATTGTTTCTTCTGTCGTTTCAGCAAGACCACCTTTAAATTTTTGTTCTGAACCTGCTCTTGATTTTTCTTGATGTTTCTTAAATAATTCATTAAATTCATCCATATCTATTTTATATCCATTTTCTTCTGCAAGTTCTTTTGTTACCTCTGGTGGGAAACCATAAGTATCATATAATTTAAATACCACATTTCCTGGAATTATTTTTGTTTCTTCTAGTCTTCCTATTGCTTTTTCAAATTCTCTTTCACCTTTAGCAAGTGTTTTTACGAATTTATCTTTTTCTTCTATTATTACTTGTTCTATTGTTTCTCTATTTTTAATTAATTCTGGATACATTTCTCCCAAGTTTTCTACATAGATATCTATTAATGTTTTTAATTCACTTAAATCTATTTGTATTTTATTCATATGTCTAATCATTCTTCTTATTAATCTTCTTAATACATATCCTCTATCTAGATTACTTGGTCTTCCTCCGTCTGCTATTATCATCATACTTGAACGTAAGTGTTCTGCAATTATTCTTCTACTTTCTATAATATCTACTTTTTGTAACTCTTTTAGTTTCTCCATAACTGGACTAAATAATTCAGTATCAAATGGAGTTTCTTTTCCTTGTAATAACATTGTCATTCTTTCTAATCCAAGTCCAGTATCAACATTTCTTTGTTCTAATTTTCTATATCCATTTTTATCTTTGAAATATTCCATAAACACATTATTCCAAATTTCTACATATTTACCACAATCGCAACTTGGTTGACAATCAGGTGAACATGCTGGCTTTCCTGTATCGTAGAACATCTCTGTATCTGGTCCACAAGGTCCTTCTTCTCCTGCTATCCACCAGTTATCATCTTTTCCATAATAATATATATGATCTTCTGGTATCCCTGCTTTTTTCCAAGCATTAGCTGCAACTTCATCTCTTGGACAATCTTCATCTCCTGCAAAACATGTTACAGATAATTTTTCTACTGGTATTCCTAATTCTTTTGTTAAGAATTCGAAACTCATTGCGATTGATTCATCTTTAAAATAATCACCTAAAGACCAGTTTCCAAGCATTTCAAAAAATGTTAAATGACGGTTATCTCCTACCTCATCAATATCATTTGTTCTTACACATTTTTGATAATCTGTAAGTCTTTTTCCTTCTGGATGTTTTTCTCCTAATAAATATGGTACTAATGGTTGCATTCCTGCTGTTGTAAATAATACAGAAGGGTCATTTTCTGGTATTAATGGTGCAGAAGGAATAACTGCATGTCCATGTCTCTTAAAATAGTCTAAATATTTTCTTCTTATTTCTATCGCTTTCATAACTCTCTCCTCTATTTTTCACTTTAACATTAAAATTATACTCTAAAACAAGCAAAAAATCAAGGAAAAAATGATATTTATTCTTTTTATAATATTAGCATATTTATATTCATATAATATGATTAATAAGTTTTACACAATTTGTTATGTAAAAGGCTCTTTTTGTCCATTTTTTTGTTAAAATTATACTAAATTACAACGTTTACAAGGTGATTACAGTGAAATTTAAAAGATTGAAAGATTTAAGAGAAGATAATGATTTATTTCAAAAGCAAGTAGCACAAGTACTTGGCATATCTCAACAATATTACTCAGAATACGAAAAAGGTAATAGAACTATACCTATATCACATTTAATTACATTAGCAAAATATTATGGAACTTCAATAGATTATATTGTAGGTTTGTCAGATAATAAAAATATTAATAAGAAAAAAACAAGCTAATAATTTTATCTTTTTATAAAATTATGAACTTGTTTATTTTTCTATATATCCATTTGTGTTCCTAAGAATGTAGCTGCTGACTGTGCTACTTTTTGCTCAACTTCATTCATCTTTTTATTTGCTTCTTTAGACATTAGAATGACCGTTCCAATTGTATCTCCATTAGATATTATAGGGTAGACAACTTGTGCATTATTTTTTCTCTCAGGATTTTCATTTTTAGTAATAGGCATTGCAATGTCACTATTATCTTTACTCATATACACTTCTTTATCTTCCATTAATTGCTCTAATTCTGGACTTACATCCTGTTCTAAAAATTCTTTTTTAGAACCTCCAGATACCGCTATAACTGTATCTTTATCAGTAATACAAGCAATATGTCCCGTAGTTTTTGATAAGGTTTCAGCATAACCTGCTGCGAATTCTGATAACTCACCTATTGGAGAATATTTTTTAAGTATTATTTGCCCTTCTCTATCTGTAAAAATTTCTAATGGTTCACCTTCTTTAATTCTCAAAGTTTTTCTTATTTCTTTTGGAATAACAACTCTTCCCAAATCATCTATTCTTCTTACAACTCCAGTTGCTTTCATAATCTTCCTCCTCTTAATTAAAGCTTTTTTGTTTATATTCTTATTATTACAAAAAAGGAAAAAAATATTCATTATATTTTAAAAATAGAATATTAATCAAAAATTTGTAAAAAATAAAAATACTAATATATGATGTAAACTTTTTTTGTAACACCTGGTCAGATTTATTGTAAAAAAATAAATTAAAACATATAATAATCTTATAGAGGGGGATTATATTATGAATAATAATACTAATGAAGTTCCTTATTTAAATGAAATTACAAAAGAATTTGATAAAAAAGAAAATGATTGGTTATTTGATGATGGAGAAGATTTTCTAGATGACGAGGATTGGCTAAATGGCGATGAAGATGACTTTTCTAATGATAATGATTTTTAAAAATAATTTATTTAAAACATAAAAGTAACTTTTAGATTAGTTTTTTGCTAAAGCACTAAAGGATAGTAAAAAAGTAGATAATCAAAGTAACTTACTATATAATTACCTTAAAAAAAAGGCGTTTCTTTTTGTACTTTGAAACGCCTTTACTTTTATTTTACCTGTTTTAACTCTCCAGACTCATAATATTTTAAAAGTTGTTCTAAATCACTTATTTCTTCTTTTAATTTTTTACCAATATCCGTATCGCCCACACGTTTTCTTTCAATGCCTTTTTTCTTTACAATTATTTCTGATATTATATCTTTTTCTTCCTCAATTGCTTGTTCTACTGATTCAAATGGTTTGTTTTGGCTAAGGAGTAATCCATAAGAATTATATGTAAGAATATAACCCGCATTACCAGTTTTTGCCTGATAACTTTTTGCAAATCCTCCGGTCAATTATAAGAATTTTACCATTACCTCTAATTGGGCTCTCCCCATCCTTTGCTTTAACTGGCATATGACCATTTACAATATGAGATTCTTTTAAATCTAAATTAAATTCTCCTAAAATTTTATCGCAAATTTTCTCATCATATGTCAATGTATAATATGGATTCTTTATCTCCTTACTCATTTCTTTATCTTTTACAAAATAACTTTCGAAAGTTGCCATTTTACTCTTTCCAAAAAATGGTGAGTCTGGTGATATCCATAAATACCACATTATATCTCTTAAATTTTTATCAACTTTTTCTTTATTGATCCATATCTTATTTACAGTATCATTTACTTCGTCTAAATACTGTTTTCCTTTCATTCTTTTTCCTAAGAACTCTACTTCTTTAAATTCTCCCGCTTCTGTCATTGGAATACAAGCATGGAACAATAAATTAGAATTAAATATTGTGTATAATTCTCCTTTTTTATATAAGAAATCTATATGTTCGTTTAATTTGGGGCTATTTTTAAATGACTCACAAAGTCTCTCCATTATTTCTTTTTCTTCGTCTGTTAATTCATATATATTATCTTTTATTAATGTAGGAAAATTTGTATCATTTATTTCATATTTTTTTCCTTCTATTTCAACATATCCTTGACTTAAATTCATTTTATCTAGCAATAATCTGTTTTCCAAATGATATTCTGGATGTCTTTTTATCATCTGCCCTTCTAATTTAAATTGTATTATTGTTATTGCTTTATGTATTTTTGATATGTTCATCTTGTCACTTTCATCATATTTTGTTTCATCAAATACTTTTGGATAGAAATTTTTACAATTATCATCTTTGTATGTTTCCATTGCAAATGTTGATAGTGGCCTTATATTTATTCCATAGATATCTTCTAATATTCCTATATTATTATATCTTGCACATATTCTTACAACAGTTGCTATACTTGCTTCATTTCCGCATGTTGCTCCCATCCACAATATATCATGGTTTCCCCATTGAATATCTATACTATGAAATTTTTCTAATTTTTCTATTACCAAATCTGGTCTAGGTCCTCTATCAAATATGTCTCCTATTATATGAAGATGATCTATTGCCATCCTCTTTATTAAATTTGATATTGCAATTATAAATGCTTCTGCTTGGTTTAATCTTATTATTGTATTTATAATTGCTTTATAATATCTTTCCTTGTCTTTCTCATTTCCAGCTTGTGAATTTAAAAGCTCATCTATCACATATTCAAAGCCACTAGTTATTGCTTTTCTAACTTTTGACCTTGTATATTTTGAACTCACATTCTTTGCCACTTCAACTAAACGGTATAATGTTATACTATACCACTCATTAATATCCTGTTCCTCTTCTTTTATTAATTTTAATTTTTCTTCTGGATAATAGATAAGTGTTGAAAGTGTTGTTCTTTCCTTTTTACTTATTGTATTTCCAAAAATATCATTTATTTTACTTTTTATTATTCCTCCACCGTTATTTAGAATATGCTCAAATGGAGCATATTCACCATGGATATCACTTAAGAACATTTCTGTTCCTTTTGGCAGGTTCAAAATTGCCTGAAGATTTATAATTTCTTCTGCTACCTCATAAATATTTTTATAATCTTTACTAAGCAATTTTAAATATTTCTTTTTGTCATAAATATTTTCCATATTTCAACTTTCCTTTTTAATTCTCTGCTTCTTCTGTTAGTTCTTTATCTGGCTTTTTAGGTAAAAAACTAACTTTATATTTTCCTAAAATATATCCTAAACTATCTGCAAATTCTTTAAGCATAACAATTTTTATTGATGGATCTTTTCCTTTCAAGTAATCTTCTATTATTTGTTTTAATTGTTTTATATTTTTCATTTCAGGCTCTATTTTCTTAGGATATTTCTCTACCCTATCTAACAACTTTTCTTTTATTAATACTATGTCTTCATTGCTTGCACAAGATATTCTTTGGAATAATTGAAATGGATCATAATATTTAAATATTGGTATATCCATACACTCTTTATCAAATTTTTCATAAAATTGTTCCATCCTCATTGGAATACATTTCATTATTTTTTCTGCTTTTTCTTTAAACATCTTATCACGTAATTGTTCATTTAGCATATTAAAGTGTTTTAATATATCTTCCATATCTTCTGCAACTTCCTCGATTGCAATTTTTCCTAATTCTTCATCTACATTTTCACAATATTTTGAATTTAGTGAAGCTATATTCATTCCATTAAAGAAAACATTTTTTAATGTTTTTAAATCATATTGTATTAACCCTTTTCTCGAAAAATAACTAAAATATGCAAATATTTTTACAGTATCTATTAATGTTAGTTTTCCTTCCTTTACATCATCCATTATTTCATTTATAACACTTCCAAATTGGTCATCTGATATCTTCCAATATTCTTCTGTAAGTAATCTCTTATATGCTGGTAAGTTTTCAGTATCTACAGTATTACGTATTGTTTCCATATTCTCTTTAAATAGTTTCATATCAAATATACGAGTACGTACGTAGTATTCAATAAATTTAAAGAAACGGTATTCAGATTTAAAGTTATAATAATAGTTATTATCAAACTCTTTTATATAGAACTGTCTATTGTCCATTAATATTCTTGATGATACTAAAATTGACTTATATTCTTCATTATCTTTAATATTTACAAATTTATCTTTGGTTACTTTTCCTGCTTTTATTTCAAAAGATATAGCTATTGTAAATATTAGCATTGTTTGCATAACTCTATGGTTTGTATTTGGATATGATTTATTTACCATTTCATATATTTTCTTAAAATCATTTAATGCATGTTTTAATATTCTTAAGTTTCTTGTTCCTGATTTATTAAATGTTGATATTATTAGTCCAGTATTTTCTCTTAAGAATCGTATCAAGTCTGGATTATTTTCATAACGCATTAATATTCCGTTTATTATATAATCAAATTTAGGAGCATATTCAAATGTTTCTCCTATTAATTTTTCTTTTATTCTTTCGTAATCATTTGCTTTATCAAATACATGCTCTATTTTATCTTGGATTTTCTCTACTAATGGTTTCTCCATATTATTCAATTCATCTTGTTTATCTAAAAGATAAGTTGCAATGAATGTTTTCATCTCTAAATTAGAACTCTTTAGTTTTGCTGATAATTCTTTTTCGTTACAAATAATTATTGTTTTTATATGGTCATGCTCAACAAAGTTATTAATATATCCTAATATATCAATAACATCTACATTTGCTCTTTCTAAGTCGTCAAAACAAAGAACTTTATCATCTGTTGAGAAAAATTCTGCATAATCTACTTTATCTCCATTTTGTGTTACCCCAAAGAAATTTGCCATATCAATACCTGTTTTTGCATATTCTGGTATTGTATCTTGACCATTAGCATTCATAAATTTTCTTAAGTTCTTATCCATAAGTTGTGTAGTTTCTATAAATATCTTTTTGCTTATTTCTTCTAGATTTGATATACCATATAATGACATATAAATGGTCGTATATCTTTTTCCATTTAATTGCATAGACTCTATTTTTTTTCTTATTTTATTATTCCAAAAATGAGTTTTTCCGTGAACCCCATTCTCCATTTATCATAACTGCATAATCAGTATAATCCGATCTTATATAGTCTAAGATACTTTCAACTAAATCCTCCATTTATATATGCTCCTCCTTTGTAATATAACAATTTAAATTTATTATTTAAATTCATATTTTTATGTATTATATATTTATTCTTTACTTTTCTAATCTTTAGCTAATGTAAAAACTCCGATTTTCATTGGCTTTGCTTTCATTAATTCTTTAGCACATTCGTTTACTGTACTTCCTGTTGTATATATATCATCTACCAATAAAATTTTCTTTTTATATAATTTTTCCAAATTTACTAACTCATATACTCTTTGTATATTTTTTTGTCTTTCTTCTCTATTTAATTTACTTTGCTCTATTATATTTTTAGTTTTAAAAAGGCACTCTGTTTCTAACCTTAAATTAGAACTATTAGCTATCTCTTTAGCTATTAGCTCACTTTGGTTATATCCACGTTCCTTTTGCCTTTTTTTACTAATCGGAACTGGCACTATTGTATCATATTTTTCCATTTTTTCAAAGAAGTTTTCATTTTTTAACAAAAAATTTACAAATGTTTTATATAAATATGACTCTTCTTGAAATTTATATTTTAAAATTATTCTTCTTATTATTCCCTGATACGCAAAAATATATAAATGTTTATTAAAATATTTGTCTAAAGCTTTATCCACACCATATATTGCTTCTGTTTCTAAGATTTTTTCGCACTTTTTACATAAAAAGTCATTGTTTAGTTTTCCACAAATTCCGCACGTTGGTGGATAAACAAGGTTTAATAATTTTTCAATTTTCATTTTGTTTTCCTTTCTGAATTTTTAAGATTCAAATTTTATAAATATGAACTACCTACCACCTAAAGGAAGGTCATTTGAAAAATACAAAAATTCTAAGTGGATTGATTTAATTATTTTATGTGAACTGCACACCACCTAAAGGTAGTGGGTTTTACGCTCCCTTCTTATAAAGAATTAATGCAAAAGTGGTAAGAAAATTTGTGAATTTTTTATAAAATTAAAAAATATCGATTTTCTTAACAACCTCACTAAGGGTAGTGTTTTTTACGCTCCCCGATTTATAAATTTTTAAAAGACATCTCATGTTAAAGTTAAATGATAATTGACGCAAAAGGTAAAACTACCTTTATCTTTGTCGAATTTAAATACAACATATGTTAAAGTTCAACTTCTTCAAAAGATGACATACATGTATACTCTGTCGAATTTAAATATATCATATATTAAAAGTTTAAATATTATTTAAGTTAAGTTTAAGTTTGAATTACATTTTTAGGAGGGATTAATTTACCCTCCTTTTTTAGATTATTGAGCTTTCATTTTAAACTCTAACCCTGTATTTCTTTTTTTGCTATCTATATTTTGTATCATAAAGTCTATTACTTTTTCACTTCCAATTACTATTAATAGCTTTTTTGCTCTGGTTATTCCTGTATATAACAAATTTCTTGTAAGAAGCATTGGTGATGATGGTGGTACCACCATTATTACAACATCGAACTCACTTCCCTGTGCCTTATGTATTGTTATTGCATAACTATGTTCTATTTGGTCTAACTCTGAAAATTCATACCAAGCTATTTTATCATCATCAAATTTGATTTCTACCAATTTTTGTTTTTCGTCTACATCTGTTATTGTTCCTATTTCACCATTAAACACTCCGCTTCCTACCTCTTTATTTTCTAATCCTCCTAATTTTCCCGTTCCTTCTCTTTCCCAGTAAATATCATAATTATTTTTTATTTGCATAACTCTATCTCCAGGTCTAAAAACTGCTCCCATACTTGCTTTTTCTGGTAGATTATTTAAATTAGGATTTAAGTTTGCTTGTAATACTTTATTTAATTCTTTTGTTCCAAGCATTCCCTTTTTAGTAGGTGTAAGTACTTGTATATTTTGGAAAAAGTCATAATTTCCGTATTTTTCTAATCTTCCTGTACATAAAGATACAACCTGTGCAAGCATCTTTTCTTGATTTGTTTCTTTTATAAAGAAAAAGTCATCATTCATATCCTCTTCTTCTTCCGATTTACTTAAGAATTTTTCTCCTTCGTTTACCCTATGTGCATTTACGATTATCTTACTTCTCGCTGCTTGTCTAAATATTTTATCTAACTTTATAGTTGGTATTTCCTCTGAATTAATTAAATCTTTTAATACACTTCCTGGCCCTACTGATGGAAGTTGGTCTATATCACCAACTAATACTAACTTAGTTCCTTGATATACACATTTTAATAAATAATTCATTAAGAACATGTCCATCATTGAAACTTCATCTACTATTATTACGTCTGCATCTATAGGTGCTCCTTCATATTTACTTGTATTTTTATAAAGACTATCATCATCTATTTTTCCTATTTCTAATAATCTATGCAATGTAGACGCTTCTTTTCCTGTTGTTTCCGTCATCCTTTTCGCTGCTCTTCCTGTTGGTGCAGCTAAGATTACTTTTTTCCCTTTGTCTTCATAAATATCTATTATATTTTTTATAATTGTTGTTTTTCCAGTTCCTGGCCCTCCTGTTATTATTGTTACATTGTTTTCATTTACTAATTTTAATGCCTCTTTTTGTTTTTCTGATAATTCTATACTAGATATCTTTTCTGCCTTTTTTAACTCTTTGTCTAAACTAGTTATTTTTTTCATATTCTTAGAGTTTAATAATCTTTTTATTCTAAAAGCTATTTCTTCTTCTGCATTATAAAATGCTGATGAATAAACATATTCTAATCCATCATCTCTTTTTTCTATAACTATTTCACCTTTTGTTCTTAAAGCAATTAGTCCATCTTCTACATTTTCAGTTGTTACATCTAATAAGTTTATTACAAATTCTATTAGATTATCTTTTAATACACAAGAATGTCCATTATTTGTACTTCTGATTAACCCATACTTAATTCCACTTGTTACTCTTTTTTCGTTATCATAGTTTATCCCCAAATCTAATGCCATCTTGTCTATTTGCTTAAAGTCTACTCCTCTTGCTATGTCTATTAATATATATGGATCTTGTTCCATTTCTTCTATTGCTCTTGTCCCATACAAATCAAAAACTTTTTGTGCATGTTCTGCTCCTATTCCAAACTTTTCTAAGAATCCTACTATTTGCCATACTTCCCAATTCTCTACAAAACTTTCTGACATTTCTTTTGCCTTTTCTTTGGATATTCCTTTTACTTCTGCAAGTCTTTCTGGATATGACTGAAAAACTTTTATTGTATCTTCTCCAAATTTCTTTATTATTCGTTTAGCTAAAGCTTCTCCTATTCCTTTTATCTTCCCATTTGCTAAATATTTCTCTAATGCTGCTAAGTTTTGTGGCATCATTTTTTCAAAAGTATCTACTTTAAATTGTCTTCCATAATCTTTATGTTCTACAAATTTTCCTACCAATTTTAAAGTATCTCCTACATTTACAAAAGGTAAATATCCTACAATTGTTGTTACTTCTTCGTCAGTTTCAAATTCTGCTACTGTATAACTATTTACTTCGTTTTTATATATGATAGTTGTTATTTCACCTGTTATTTCCATGTATTTCTCCTATTCTTTTTTAATTAACATTTTTAGTCTATCACAAACAAAGATTTTTTTCAAGCAACTTAACTATCATCTACACTATCCATTATCTCTTTACACTCTTTCCAGTTGACAACCTCTAAACACTCATATTCTTCTGATAGCTTTTTTATAATTTCTTTAGTCTTGTCAGTTGATTTTAAATCTGTCGCTATTATATTTTTTACATAATCATCTCTTCCATATAACATTTTAAATAATGCTGAACGAAGAAAGCCTTCTATTTTATCTTCTTGATTTTTAACTGCTATTATTACATAAATTCCATCTGATTTAAAATTTGTATATGTACTTAAATATATTATGTTTTTTATTATTTCAAACAATCCATAAAGGGCCAATGTCCAAAATATCACTTTCATTATAAACTCCATTTTTACCACCTATGGTTATTATATTCATCTTCTACTTTTTTGACACAATTTACACCCAAAGGACTAGGTTACACCTAGCCTTTATCTTAATATAATTATATTTCATACTTTATCTACTTTATTGAATAACTCCCATCATCATTCTTTTCAAGTTCAACATTAGAATTTAAGCAAACCAATGGGCGAAAACCTATATAATTAGTACTATACATACCACGATATACAAAAAAATCAACACTATGTTCAGCAGACAAAACATATGTTGTCCTTTCTGCTGTCGGCCTAGATAGCCACATTGCTCCTGCCTTTTCATTAGATTCTATAACATATAATGAATCTGCTGTCACATTGCTATTATTAATAAAATTTGACCAGCTACTGTTGCTAGAATCTCGTAAACTATATCCCTTTTCATTTATAGCTTCAGTTTCAAGTTCTCCATTATATTTTTCATCATAAGACTTAATTAACATCTCTATTGTTGGACCACCAATCGCATATTCTGCTTTATCCCCTGCAAATACACTCCATACATCAGTATCTAGCATATATGCTACTGCCTTCATATTATTATTTGTGCTTGAATATCCTTTTACATTAAAATAATCATTATTTAATGCTTTTATTCTTTCATCTGTTATATCTTGTGAACCTTGATAATCTTTTATTACATTATTCATAGATAATTTATATCCATTACCATTATCATATATTGTATTATTTGCCGAGTTAGGACAATAATCTTTGTGTATATAATCATCTGCTATTAAATATATATTACTGTCATCTGCATAGAATATTTTCCAATTATTTACTCCCGCACTATTTTCACAAGTATAGTTATTTACAATAGCACCATAAAATTCACTTTTATCTTCAGCATTTGCTATTACATCCGCTGTTATTCCTTTTAGATAATCATCTAATTTACCCACTATTATATATTCCGGCTCATTTGTTGTAATCTCCCCTGTTTGCTTATTTACTTGGTCTTCACTATCTATTATATGTTCATTTTTTAATTCTTCAATAACATCATCAATAGTAGGATTTCTATTCTTAATTACTGCATCTATAATTGCCATATCAATTTGTTCTTCCCATTGTGAACGCTGTGTAACATCTTTAGCATTTTGAGCTTGGTTAAGTATTCCATTATCTCCTGTTACCTTTGCAATTGAAACACCTGCTAAAATAAGTAAAACTATTATTGTAATAACTAAAGCTATAAGTGTTATTCCTCTCTTTCCTTCGATTAGTGTTTTCATTATTATATTCCTCCTTTGTTCTATTATAGAACATTTTTAACATTTCTTTGTAATAAAATCAAGAAAAATGTTCAAAAATAGAACAAAAAGTAAGGAGTTTTTTATGAAAAAGTCTAAAATTAATAATAATATATATAATGTTTGTGGAAAAAACATTAAAAAAATAAGAAAAGAACAAAAAGTAACCCAAGATGAATTATGTGCTAGAATGCAAGTAATGGGTTACCAAATAAGCCGCTCTGATATTTCTAAACTTGAAAATGGTAAAAAATTTATTACAGACTTTGAAATAGTAGGATTTTCTAAAGCTCTAAAAGTCTCTATTCTAGATTTATTTGATTAATTTATTGATTATTACTCTAAATCGTTATATAATTTATTTATCTAAAGTAGATGGCATAAATAGAAAGGATTTATTATGTTTAATTATGAGAACACAGAAAATACCATTCATCTTCATTTTATTGGAATTGATAAGGATGGTACATATATGTACCTCAATCCTACTATTACTCCTCCAAAGGCTAAGCCTAGAAATGATGATGCCAAAACTATCTTTGAAGAAGTTTTTGGAAAGAAAAGGTAACCTTTTTATGCTAAGTGCCAAAAGAGAAGCTAAGATTGTTTTAGCTTCTCTTTTATATTTATATATATATATTATAATTTTCTGTACATTTTAATTATATAAAATATTTTTATTCGTAATTTTATCTTTTTTGTCCACAAACTGAACAATATTGATAATCTACATAAGTTTCATTATATCCTTGATCTTCTGTATGAGTAACTGCCGGAACTGTTTTTGTCACATTCTGATAATTTCCAATATATCCTTCATTTTTCACTTTATCTTTTAAAATATTTTTAAAATCATCTATTGTAAATCCATTTTCAAACCAATAAGTTTCACCATTAGCTGTCCATGTACCATCGGCGTTTTTAGTATAAAGTCTTGCACCGTTTATTGTTTGTGCAGGCTTATCTACTACTGTTACAATATTTGAAACCCAACGTGTTGCTGTATGGTCTACCCAAGTATGAATATGAGAACTTTCATTATTACCAGAATTAGATGTACTAGACTCTGAATCTTTTGAAGTATTATCTACATTAGACTTATTGTCATTACTTGTAGTTTCGGAATTAGAAACTGTATTAGATTCCTCTATAATATTGCTAGTTTCTTGTTTTGTTTCATCAGTAATGTTTGTATTATTATTGATATTTATCTGCATCTTATTAAGGATATTCTTACCTATTTCTCCCTCCAGACTTTCATCACCTTTTTCAGTTGCCGTTTGTATTTGACTAACAATTTCTTTTAATTCCTCATCTTTCACATCTTCTACTTTTACATATTCAAGTATAATATCTACTAATACATTTTCTCCTGTTTCTATAGTAGTATCTACTGTTATTACTCCATTCGTTTTATAAGTAGAACCATCTTTATTAATAGGAGGTATTACAGAAATCTCGTATTTACCTGTTAGAACTTCAACTAAATCACTAACAGTTGTTTTAGTGTTTTCAGGCATTACTGCGTGATAAAAATCAATTTCTTTTATATCCTCACAATTCCCTTTTATATGTACAATTGCTGGAGTAGAATCTTCCGTCCAATTTTCATCAGCAGTTATAGATAAGTTTAATATATTTGTTTTTTCTTGTTCATTTGTTTCAATAGTATTTGAATTAAATACGCCCAAAATACCTAAAATTATTAAAACAATTATAGCTATAAAAATAATTACAATTTCTGCTGTAAGTATTTTATGATTTTTTATCAGCAATACCATTTTCCTCTTCACTTTTTATTCCTCCTCTTTTAATATAATATAATTATAGCAAAACCTCTATAAAAGTCAATAAAACGTATTATTAATAAACAATCTTTCAAATTTTAAATAAAAATAAAAAAACTAAGTAAATAATTTCACTTAGTCTTTTTATTTTTATTATACTAATTGTAATATTGCAACTTCTGCTCCGTCTCCTCTTCTAGGTCCAGCTTTAACGATACGTGTATATCCACCTACGTTTTTACCAGCATATTTTGGAGCTATTTCGTTGAATAATTTTGATGGTAAATCTATGTTGTTACCTTTTTCATCTTTAACTTTGTTTAAAGTTTTCATCATTTTTCTTCTAGCATTTAATCTAGATGGCATATCTTTTTGTCTTTGTTCTGTAGTTTCTTCTTTTACAACTTTAAGATATTCTTTACCATTTTTGCTTTTAACTAATTCTGTTTCTTTATTTCCTTTAGAATCTAGTTTAGCTTTTACAACCTTAACATCTACCATTTCAAAGTTATCTTTTTCTTTTATTGCTAAAGATATAATGCTATCAGCCATTGCTTTAACTTCTTTAGCTCTAGGTAATGTTGTTTCAACTTTACCATGTAAGATAAGGTCAGTTGTTAATGTTCTAAGCATTGCCATTCTTATGTCTGTTGTTCTTCCTAACTTTCTATTAGTTGCCAATTTTTTCACCTTCCTTTATCGCTATTATTCTTCTTCCTTAGCAAAATCTAATCCTAATGAATGTAATTTTGCTGTTACTTCTTCTAATGATTTCTTTCCAAGGTTTCTTACCTTCATCATTTCATTTTCAGTTTTATTTGTTAAATCTTCAACTGTAGATATTCCTGCTCTCTTTAAGCAGTTGAATGATCTTACAGATAATTCTAATTCTTCTATTGTCATTTCTAAGACTTTTTCCTTCTTAGATTCTTCTTTTTCTATCATAACTTGTGTATTCTTTGTTGCTTCTGATAGATCTATAAATAATTCTAAGTGCCCAGTCATAACTTTAGCTGCTAAACTTAAGGCTTCGTGAGCTTTTAAGCTTCCATCTGTCCAAACTTCGATTATTAATTTATCATAATCTACCATTTGTCCAACTCTAGTATTTTCTACTTGATAATTTACCTTTTTTACAGGTGTATAAATTGAATCAATTGGAAGTACAGATATATCTTGATTTGGTTTTTTATTCTTATCTGAAGAATTATAACCTCTTCCTCTATCAGCTGTCATTTCCATTCTTAAACTTCCACCCTCAGAAACTGTTGCTATATGTAAGTCAGGATTTAATATTTCAACAGTACCATCTGTAATGATATCTGCAGCTAATACTTCTCCCTCACCTTTTTTATCTATTCTTAAGATTTTTTCTTCGTTACCATCAAATTTTAATCTTACATTTTTTAAATTAAGAATAATATCTGGTACGTCTTCTACTACATTATCAATATCTGAAAATTCATGTAATACTCCATCAATTTTCACACTTGTTATAGCACATCCTGGAAGAGATGAAAGTAAAATTCTTCTTAGTGAATTTCCTATTGTTACTCCATAACCTCTTTCTAATGGTTCGCATACAAATTTTGCATAATTATTTGTATCATCTACCTCTAGACATTCAATATTTGGCTTTTCAAATTCTATCATTTTTACCTCCTAATATTCGAGAATATATCTCAAACTTTT
>CALXFI010000002.1 GCA_944387535.1 uncultured Clostridia bacterium
TAGATTATATTAAATATTAAAAAATAAAGAAAGGAGTCGTATGGTTATTTAAGTTATTAAATATATCATACAAGAATTAATATGTTAGAAGAAAAATCAAAGAGAAATTTAGTAAAAATTAAAGTGATTGGTGTTGGAGGAGGAGGCAATAATGCTGTTCAAAGGATGAAAAAAGATAATGTCAAAAATGTAGAATTTTATTGCTTAAATACAGAAAAACATATTTTAGAAATTGCAAATGCTAATGGTATAAATATATTACAAATAGGAAAAGAAACAACAAAAGGCTTAGGTGCAGGAGCTGATGTAAAAGTAGGAGAAGATGCAGCAGAAGAAAGTAAAGAAGAAGTTAAAGAAGAAGTTAAAGAAATACTAGAAAATACAGATATGTTATTTTTAACAGCTGGAATGGGAGGCGGAACAGGGACAGGGGCTATACCTGTTGTTGCAAAAATTGCTAAAGAAAAGGGAATACTAACTGTTGGAGTAGTAACAAAACCGTTTACATTTGAAGGAAGAAAAAGAAGTGTAAGAGCAGAAGAAGGAATTAAAAAACTATATGAAAATGTGGATGCTTTAATTGTCGTTCAAAATGATAATTTACTAAAAGTAATAAGTAATAAAACTACAATAAATGATGCTTTTGCATTAGCAGATGATGTTTTAAAACAAGGAATTCAAAGTATAACAGATTTAATTACAACTGTTGGAGAGATTAATATTGATTTTGCAGATGTAAAAACTATATTTAGTTATAAAGGAAAAGCATATATGAGTATAGGAGTAGCAGATGAAGGCAAAACATTAGAAACTGCAGTAAAACAAGCCATAGATAATCCATTAACAGAAAATTCAATAAATGGAGCAAAAGGTGTTGTATTTAATGTAAGAGGAGGAGAAACATTAGGATTAAACGAAATAAATAATAGCATTAAATTGATAAATGATAGAATAGATGATAATGCGAATATAATGTTTGGAACAGTAATAGATAAATCTCTAAAAGATGAAATAATTGTTACAGTTATAGCGACTGGAATTTAGATTAAAAGGAGAAGATAAAAATGCAAAATAAATTAAATAATGAAAAAAATAATAGTACTAGGTATACTTTTGATAATTTTATTGTTGGAGATAATAATAGATTTGCACATGCATTAGCTTTAGCTGTGGCAAGAGCACCAGGTAAAATATATAACCCAGCATTTATATATAGTGGAAATGGACTAGGAAAAACACATCTAATGCATGCAATAGAAAATAAAATATTAGAAAATTATCCAAATTTAAAAGTTTTGTATATAAGTTCTAACGAATTTGTAAATGAACTTATAAAAAGTATTAAAAAAAATAAAACAGAGTCTTTTAGAGATAAATATAGAAACGTAGATGTATTCCTTATTGATGATATTCAATTTATAGCAGGTAAAGAAAGAGTACAAGAAGAAGTATTTTATACTTTTAATGCTTTAATCGAAAGGGGAAAGCAAATCGTAATATCTAGTGATAAATCACCTAAAGATATTGCTTTTTTAGAAAATAGATTAAAATATAGGTTTGAAAGCGGGTTACTTGCAGAAATAACCGAGTATAATTATGATGTAAGATTGGAAATATTAAAAAAAGAAATTAAAGAAAAAAACATTGTAATTAATGATAATATAATTTCAGTTATAGCAAAGAAATTTACTTGTAACATAATGGAATTAAAAGGGGTTCTTAATATAGTTGTTGCATATTCTAATTTGTTAGATGAAGAACTTTCTGAAAAGAAGTTAAATAAAATTATTGAAGATATTAAAATTTAAAAATTATAAAAGAAAGGAAAATCAATATGTCAAAAGAAGAATACAAAAAAATAAAAGTAATAGGTTTTGGAGAAGCAGGATATAATTGCTTAAATAAGCTTATAAAAAAGGATATAAATAAGGAAATGTCATTTATAGAGATATCAGCATATTTAACAGATATAAATAATTTAAAATTTGATGCCCAAAGATTAGAAAATGATGTGGATTTAAAAACATTATTAATTGGAGAAAAACTATTAAAAGGACTTGGAGACATTACTTTTCCAAATGAAAACAAAAAAGCTACAATAGAAAAAATTATGAAGGAAAGTGGGGAAGAAATAAAATCCTTTTTAAGAAAAGAATTAAAAGGTACAAGTGTTGTTCTTTTTATTTCTCCAATTAGAAATGTGAAGACAGATTTAATTGTTCCATTAATCATAGATGAAATAAAGAGATTAGATATTATTGTTATTGAATTTGTAGAAAGAAATTCTATTTTTATGTTAAAAAAGTTACAGCCAGAAAAGGAAAAATTAGAAAAAGAACTTATTAAATCCTGTGATGAAACAATTATTGTAGATATTAATAAAGATAATAAAATTTCAATTGTAAAAGAATTCGAAATAATATATGATAGGATATGTGATATTGTTATAGAAATGATAAGTAAGAAAACATTTAGAAGAAAAGAAATAAAAAAAGCCAATAATTCGATTAATGAATTTTGGTATTTTAAAGACGATGTTAATGATTAAAGAGTGGAGCTTCCAACGGGAATTGAACCCGTGACCTCTACCTTACCAAGGTAGCACTCTACCAACTGAGCTATGGAAGCACATGAAAAAATTATACAATAATATAGAAAAAATGTAAAGGAAATATAAAGAAAATCTTGACTTTTTAGAAAAAAGATATTAAACTATTAATATAAGTTAAAAACAAGTAAGAGACGAGTAAAATAGAGGTTACTTCAAGAGAGAATTAGTCATAGGCTGAAAACTAATTTAAGCAAACCTATTTGAAAACTAACTCTTCGTATGTTTCTAGTGAATAAGCTAGACGTTAGATGCGTTATAATCTTTAAATTAAGTAAAAAAATAGGATGGAACCGTGTAATTTGCACTCCTATGGATTAAATGTCCATAGGAGTTTTTTGATTGGGATAATGATTAGTTTTTATAAGATATTCCTAATGGACAAAAGGGAGGTTTTATTATGATTAAAGTTACTTTAAAAGACGGATCTATTTTAGAGGTCGAAAATGGAAGCACAATTTTAGATGTTGCTAAAAAAATTAGCGAAGGTTTAGCAAGAAATATGACTTGCGGAGAAGTAAATGGAGAAATTAAGGACTTAAGATATGAATTAAACGAAGATTGTTCTTTAGTTATTCATACTTTTTCAGAGGATGATTTAGAAGGTAAAAAAGCTTATTGGCATACAACTTCTCATATAATGGCACAAGCTGTTAAAAGATTATTCCCAGAAGCTAAACTTGCAATTGGACCTGCAATTGAAAATGGTTTTTATTATGATTTCGATGTAGAAAAACCATTTACAGATGAAGATAAGGCAAATATAGAACAAGAAATGAAAAAAATTATTAAAGAAAATTTAAGTATTGAAAGATTTTCACTACCTAAAAAAGAAGCTTTAGAATTAATGAAAGATGAACCATATAAACAAGAGCTAATAAACGATTTAAAAGAAGGAGAAGAAATTAGTTTCTATAAACAAGGTGATTTTACTGATCTTTGTGCAGGACCTCATTTAGTTAGTACTGGAAAAATAAAAACTGTTAAAATATTGTCTTCTTCAGGAGCTTACTGGAGAGGTGATGAAAAGAATAAAATGCTTCAAAGAATCTATGCAATATCTTTCCCTAAAGCAAGTCAATTAGAAGAATATTTACAATTCTTAGAGGAAGCAAAACAAAGAGACCACAGAAAATTAGGTAAAGATTTAGAAATATTTATGACTCATAAATTAGTTGGAGCAGGACTTCCAATGTATTTACCAAATGGAGCGACTATAAGAAGAATTTTAGAGAGATATATTCAAGATAAAGAAATTTCTTTAGGATATGAACATGTATATACACCTTCACTTGCAAATGTTGAATTATACAAAGTAAGTGGACATTGGGACCATTATAAAGAAGATATGTTTCCTGCTATGAAAATGGATAATGAGGAAATGGTTTTAAGACCAATGAACTGTCCTCATCATATGTTAATTTATAAAAGTAAAATGCGTTCATATCGTGATTTACCTATTAGAATTGGTGAACTTGCACATGATTTTAGATATGAAGCATCTGGAAGTGTTTGTGGATTAGAGAGAGTACGTGAAATGTGTCAAAATGATGCACATCTTTTTGTAAGACCTGACCAAATTAAAGAAGAAGTTGGAAATATTTTAAATTTAATAAAAGAAGTTTATCAAAAAGATTTTGGCTTCCCAGCTTCAAGCTTTAAATATAGATTATCATTAAGAGATAAAAATAATAAAGAAAAATATATTGATAATGATGAAATGTGGGAGACTGCAGAAAGTCAATTAAGAGAAATATTAAAAGAATTAAATATAGACTTCTATGAAGCAGAAGGTGAAGCAGCATTTTATGGACCAAAAATTGATATTCAAATAAGAACAGCCCTAAATCATGATGTAACTATTCCAACTTGTCAATTAGATTTTGCACTTCCTGAAAGATTTGAATTAGAATATATTGGTGAAGATGGAAAAGCTCATAGACCAGTTGTTATTCATAGAGCAATACTTGGATCTTCTGATAGATTTATATCTTTCTTATTAGAAGAAACAAAAGGAAATTTACCTTTATGGCTTGCACCAACACAAGTTAGAATTTTACCTATTACAGATAAACAACATGATTATTGCCATAAATTAAAAGATGAATTTCTAAAAGAAGGTATAAGAGTAGAAGTTGATGACAGAAATGAAAAAACAGGTTACAAAATACGTGAAGCACAACTTCATAAAATACCTTATATGTTAATTATAGGACCAAAAGAAGTTGAAGAAAATCTTGTTTCTATACGTTCAAGAAGTGATGGGGATATAGGAACTATGGGAATAGAAGAATTTAAAAATAAAGTTTTAGAAGAAGTTAAAAACAAAAAATAAAAATAGAATCAAGAAACTTAAAAAACATTTAAAAGAAATAGGAGAGAGTAAAAATGAAGTTAGGAATTGTAGGACTTCCAAATGTAGGGAAGAGTACATTATTTAATAGTATTACTAAAGCAGGAGCAGAATGTGCAAATTATCCATTTTGCACAATTGAGCCTAACGTAGGTGTTGTTCCTGTTCCAGATGAAAGACTGGATAGCTTAGCTAAAATGTATAATCCAGAAAAAGTTACACATGCTGTAATTGAATTTGTTGATATTGCAGGTTTAGTTAAAGGAGCAAGTAAGGGCGAAGGACTTGGTAATAAATTCTTATCACACATACGTGAGACAGATGCTATTTGTGAAGTTGTTAGATGCTTTAATGATAGCAACATTGTCCATGTGGATGGAAGCATAGACCCAGTACGTGATATTGAAACTATTAACTTAGAATTAATTTTTGCAGATATAGAAACTGTAAATAAAAGATTAGACAAAGCTAAAAAGAATCTAAAAGCAAGTAAAAGTTATCAAGAAGAAGTTGATTTATTAGAAAGAATTAAAGAAAACTTGGAAAATGGAATTTCTGCAAGAGCATTAGATTTTAATGAAGATGAGCAAAAATTAGTTAAAGACATGTTTTTACTAACAACTAAACCAATTCTTTATATTGCAAATATTTCAGAAGACCAAATAGAAAATGCAGAAAATGACCCATTAGTTAAAAAAGTAAAAGAATATGCAGCTAAAGAAAATGCAGAAGTTATTCCTTTATGTGTTAAAATTGAAGAAGAATTATCTGGTTTAGATGATAATGATAAAAAGGAAATGCTAGAAGCTTTGGGGTTAGAAGAATCAGGCTTAGATAAAGTTATCAAAAAATCTTATGATTTATTAGGCTTGATGTCTTTCTTAACAGCAGGAGAACCTGAAGTTAGAGCTTGGACAATAAAAAAAGGAACCAAAGCTCCACAAGCTGCAGGTAAGATTCACTCTGATATTGAAAGAGGATTTATAAAAGCAGAAGTAGTTTCTTTTGATGATTTAATGAAATGCGGTAGCATGGTTACAGCAAGGGAAAAGGGCTTGGTTAGACAAGAGGGAAAAGAATATGTTATGCAAGACGGAGATATTGTTCTATTCAAGTTTAATGTTTAAACATATACATGTAATATTTTTGTAATATAAATGTAAAATAAAAAAATATAAAAAACTATTGACGAAATATATTTTTAAGTATAAAATAAAAAGCGAAGAACGGAAGAGAAAACTTAAATTTTGTTATTTTTTGTAACTACTTGAAATATACATTAGAAAATGGTATAATAATTAGTGGTTGTACAAATAATAATAAAAAATCTAAAAATAGAGGAGAAATCAATATGGAAAAATCAAATTTATTAAAAGTATTTTGGGTTTTAGTTTTAAGTGTAATGGTAATTTTAATGACTACAACAGTTAATGCTGCAGAAGGATTTACAGATATGACAGGTTCTTTATTAGGTAATAATACATCAAATACAGGAAATTCAGCAAATTCAGCAAATACTGATTCAGCAAACACTAATACAAATTCAGCAAATACAAATAGAGCAAACACAAATAATGCTAATACAAATACTAATAGAGCAAATACTAATAATTCTAGTATTTATAATAACACAAATTTACCTAAAACAGGTATAGGAGATTCACTTCCAATAGCTGCATTAGTAGTTGTATTTGGTATATCAGCTGTGTATGCTTATAAGAAAATTAAAGATTATAGAAATATTTAGTTAATAAATTTATTATATATAAAGAGTAGAATTTTCTACTCTTTATTTTAATTTTAATATAATATATTAAATATTATTATATATTTTTAAAGATTTTGTTGTAATGCCTTAATAATAAATCTATTGTTATTTAGGTTGTTACAAGTAATGAGTGTTAAAGTTTTTTCATTTTTATTGTAATTATATATAGGAGAAAGGTCTTCTTCTTTTACTTCATAATTTTGCGTTACTATATATCTATATTTAATTCCTGTATTATCATAAATAAAGATTTCATCATTTAGGGATAATTGATTTATTCTACTAAAAAACATATCATTATTATAATTATGTCCAGCAATGCAAATATTTGTGTTATCTTCTAATGTATCTCCAAAAAATTTACAAGGGGAAACTTTTAAGTTTTCTTCTGTTAAGTTAGAAAAAACTGGGTAATAAAGGCTAATTTTAGGAATTTCAATAATTCCAAAAAGATTATTTTGAATTGTCTCTTGTCCTTTTTCTACATTTTCTACATTAGCATAAAGTTTATAAATATTATAATTGCCAATTAAATTTTGAGATATTTTTTCTTTATTTTTGAGTGAATAAAAGTAATAAGTAGAAAAAGAAATAGTGGTAATAATAAATATAATAGATATAGTAAATTGCAATTTAAAAAATTTCTTATTTGAAATACCATCTATATTTTTATTATTATTTATTTTATTATTGCTTGAGTTATTGTTATTCAATTTATTATTATCATCATTAAAATTTGTAATTAATATCTGGTTCATAATTTTATTTTATCTTAAAATTAGAAAAATATTATAAAAAACTTGTCAAAATTTTGTTTTTTTGTTATTATAGGCTAAAGTAAAAGGAGATAGTGATGAAAGAAACGAAAGAAAGAAAAAATATAAGACACAAAAAGAAAAACGTTAAAATATTTCCTTTATATAAAACAGTTTCTTGGGACTTGCTGTTCTATTTTCCTATAATATTTTTATTTTTGACACAAGTAAAAGGCTTTTCAGCATCACAAGTATTATTTGCAGATGCTTTTTATACGCTTGCAAATACATTTTGGCAATTACCTGTAACAAGTTTGGTAGATAGGATAGGTAAGAAAAATTGTTTAATAATAGGAAATGTATTATATAGTGCAAGTATTTTAGCAATGATTTTCATGCAAAATTATTATGAATTATTATTAATACAATTTATATATGCATTAGGATATTCAAT
Organism: uncultured Clostridia bacterium; assembly: GCA_944387535.1. Taxonomy (GTDB): domain Bacteria; phylum Bacillota; class Clostridia; order TANB77; family CAG-508; genus CAG-269. Next base: position 7,939 of record CALXFI010000002.1, read on the forward strand.
AAAGGGAATATGTGAATCAAATATACTTTATGACTCACTTCCTGTAAGTAAAAAAAGAGGAAGAGTCTTTGCCACAATAGACGGGAAATCATCATCATATTTTTATTTATTTGATGCAATATCTTCTATAACTGCAGGATTTACATTTGCTATAAATGGATATATTCCGATGGTACTATGTTTCCTATGTTGCGTGTTATCAACTGTTATTTCATTTAAATTTAGACATACAGCAATTGTAGAAGATAAAGTAAAACCAATTTCACTAAAAGAATATATAGGACAGATAAAAGACTCTATGAAATTTTCTGTAAAATCTAGCAGAGTAAAATTATTAATTTTATCAAATGCACTATTTTTAGGATTAGTTATGGGAATTGTAAATTTACGAAGTAGTATGCTTAGTGAAATGCAAGTACCAGAAGCATATTTTGGAATTATATTTGCTATTTTACAATTTTCAGCAGCAATAACAGCGAGATATAGTGAGCAAATACACAAGATATTTAAGAACAAAACGATAGCTATATTAACTATTCCAACTACAGTTTCTTGTATCTTGATAGGTTTTATTGGAAAAGATACATTGTCTAAATCATCATTAATATTAGTAGTATTATTATTCTTAATACAATATGCAGCAAAAGGACCATATAGAGCATTGCTTGCACGCTATTTAAATAACTTTACAAATAGAAAAATAAGACCAAAATTAACAGCTTTAAGAAATTTATCATCAAATTTATTAACAGCGATAGTTTCTTTAATTTGTGCAATATTCTTAGAAATAACAACAACAGCAAATACATTTATAATAATAGGATGCATTACAACCATTGCAGCAGTATTATTAATAGATTATATGAGAGATAGAGTGGGACTAAAGCCTTCGCAATATAGCAATGAGGATTTAAAATATAGTTTATATAGACCAGATAAGACAAAGAGAAAAGCCTAAGCAAATTTAGGCTTTTCTCTTGTATAAATTTTGGGTGTTACTTCAAATTTTATTTTAAAACATCTAAAATCAAATAATTCATTTTCTTCTAAACAATCTAAATATATATCAAGTTCTTCTAGATTCCTGCAAGCTGCAATGATTATAGGATTTAATTTGTATTGGAACATGAGCTCAAATGCTAAGTCTAAAGCTTTAAAAATAGATTGATTTTCTTTATGAAGTACTAAGTTTATAGTCTCTCTAAATCTAGAGCTTATAGAATGTTTAAATCTATTTAGTGGTATAATATAATCTTTATTAATAACATCTTGAACTGATACATATTTATCTTTATTTTCATTATATATTTTTTCTATATCGCAATACTTATATGGTAAATACGCTTTTTGATCTTTTTCAGAAACGATTAATGTATTATTATCCATATTGTTCTCCTATTTGAAAGTTTATTTTTTATTACTTAAATCTATTATACTCTATAAAACGTTATTTAGTAAATAAAAATAATATTACATTTTTATTACATATTAAAAAAAATTTAGCCTATCTTTTTATAAAAACTAATAGTTTTTGTGATATTTTTATCTAAAATTATTTTGTAAAAGTCATAAACGCTCACAGTATATAAGGATTTAGAGAAAAGCATAGGAAGGTTATAAAAGGTTAAACTATGAAAATTTAACTTGTATTAAAGGGTAAATTATTAAATCTTTTTCAGAGGAAATCTTTAGGAAAGGAGGAACACAAATGAACAACTCTGATTTAATATGGCGTCTAGTGGATTTACTTTTACAAAAAGAAAAAATCAAATGCTACCACTCATTTGATTTTTTCGGAACACTCTATGAACTTTTTTTGTTAATTAACTAGCTAATAATAGTATACTACCTTTTTTATTATATTTCAATTGATTTTTAAATATTCTTTGCGCTTATAATAAAATTTTACATTTAAAAGAGAGGTTATTATTATTTATAAATAAAGATAAAATTTTTATTGAAATGCTTGTTATGATATGGTATATTTAGTATAGTTAGATACATAAGAGAAAGGAAAGAGAAAGTGTACAAACTTAGTGATTTTGATAAGTCAAGTAAACATTTATATAGATTAGGTAAAATACTTAGTACAATTATTTGTATTTTCATATTATTTCTAATTATAATTAATGTAACTTTAATAATAGAATCATATATAAATCCAAACGAACTACCAAGTTTTTTAGGAATAAAAAGTTTTGTTATAGTATCAGAAAGTATGGAACCTACAATTATGACAAATGATTTAATTTTTATAACAAATACATCTAAAGAAGATTTAGAAATAGGAGATATTATATCCTTTAAGACAGGTGATTATATAAATACACATAGAATTGTAAGAATAGAAGAGAAAAATGGGGAAGAAGTATATATAACAAAGGGAGATAATAATAACAGAGAAGATAGAGGATATGTAGAATTTCAAGATATAGAAGGAAAATATTTATTTAGGTTACCAGGCTTTGGTAAAATAACAGAAATTTTAAAAAGCAAAACAACATTAATTATTCTTTTAGTTTTCTTAGTAATAATTTCTTATTATGAGGTGAGAATTTCAAAAAGAAGGCTAAAAAGAAAAGAAGAAAGGTTTGAGTTTAATAAAAAATTAGTAGAGAAAATTAGAAATGATGATGAAGATAATAAAGATGTAAAAAAATAAAAATTATAAGGAGGTATAAAGATTTGTATAAAGCTATTTTTATAGATATAGATGGAACTTTAAAAAATGATATTGGTGAGATATCTAATAGAACGAAAGAAGCAATAAAAAATATAGTAGAAACTGGAATAAAAGTTGTTATATGTTCTGGAAGACCTATTAAAAGTGCTATTCAAGTGAGTAAAATGAGCTTGGCAAGTGAATATATAATTACTTCCAATGGAGCTTATGGATATAATTATAAAGAAAATAAATGTATATTTAAAAATCCAATGAAAAAAGAAGCTTGTATAAAATTATATTATATAGCAAAAGAAAATGATGTTAATTTTATTATGAATACAGAAAAAGGAAGATTTGTATTAAAAGAAACTGATAACGAATATGATACTTTACTAAAAGAGCCAATTGAAAGCTTTGTAGAAAAATTGGATGTTATGCAATGCTTACTACAAGATAAGAGCTTTGAGAAAATAAGAAATTTAAAACTAAATGTGGAAAAAATAGAAAATGTTGGAATAAAGAATCAATCAAAAGCTTTAACTAATCCAAATGAAAAGCCAAGAGAAGTTACATATTTTGACATAGCTGATGAAAAAACTTCAAAAGGATTTGGAGCAAAAAAAATATGCGAAGCTTTAAATATTGATTTAAAAGATGCTATTTCAATTGGTGATGATTATAATGATGTTTCAATGTTTAATATAACAGGTTTAAGTATAGCTATGGGAAATGCAAATGATGAAGTAAAATCAAAAGCAAAATATGTAACTCTTACTAATAATGAAGATGGTGTAGCTTTTATTTTGGAAAATTTAATTAAAAACAAGGGGGAATTTATATGTTAGAAAATATTAAAGTATTATGTCACAGTTCAATTAAGTTTGAAAAAGGGAAAGTTATATATTTTGACCCATATAAAATAATTGAAAATTATAATGATGCAGATGTAGTATTTATAACACATTCTCATTATGACCATTTTTCAGAAGAAGATATTTTAAAAGTAAAAAAAGAGACTACTAAAATAGTAGTTCCAAAAGATTTGTATAATAGAAGTTTAGAGTTAGGTTTTAGTGAAGAAAATATTATAGTAGTTAAACCAAATGAGGAATATGAAGTAATTGGAATTAACTTCAAAACAATACCTGCATATAATTTAAATAAAAACTTCCATCCCAAAGCAAATAATTGGGTTGGATATATAATAACTTTAGATAATGTTGTTTATTATATTGCAGGAGATACAGACATAACAGAAGAAAACAAAAAGGTTAAATGTGATGTAGCTTTTGTTCCAATTGGTGGAACATATACAATGACAGCAAAAGAAGCAGCAAGTTTAGTAAATGAAATTAATCCTAAAATTGCTGTACCTATTCATTATGGTTTAATAGTAGGGACTAAAGAAGATGCAGAAATTTTTAAAGATAGTTTAGATGATAATATAGAATGTAATATATTAATTAGATAAAATTAGGGACGTTTCCTTTTTTAGAAACGTCTCTAATTTCTTGCTTTTCTTAACTCTAAATAGCTCACTGTAAAGTTAAATATTTCACTAACATACATAGAAATAATAAAACCTAAAACCCCTAATTCAGGAAGTAAGAAATATAATAGGCTAATTGTTATAAGAAGATCAGCAATGTTACAAAGCATAACTTTAAATTGCCTATTTAGACCTTTTAACATATTATCTATAATGTTATCAAGGTACATAAGTAAAATTAAAGGAGAAAGGATTCTTATGTATTTGGCGCACTCTAAATTTTGGAAGATAGCTAAACTTAGGTTGTTTGCAAAAACAAAACAAATGATGCTTACGATTAATGAAAAACAAGTTGCTATTGTAAAAACTTTATGGCTAACTGTTAATATTCTTTTCTTGTACCCTTTTGCCAACAAGCTCGAAAATTCAGGTATAAGTAAAGAACTAAAAGAGCCAATAAAAACGGTAGGGAAAGTTATAACAGGAAGTGCCATGCCTGTTATTCTTCCATATTCAGATAATGCTAATGTATATGGAAGCCCAAATAGAACTAATCTATTAGGTACTATAAATTCTTTTAAAGTAGAAAGCCCTGAACGTATATAAGAAGTAATAGATACAGGAAGTGTTATGTTTAAGATTTTTCTTTTATAACTTATTCCTGTTATTTTTGCTCTTTTATTAAAAAATCCTTTATCTATTTTATATAATATAAATAGAAATGTGCAAGAAAATACTTCAGATATTACATCTGCTAAAACTAAACAAATGCAAACTGTTTCAACACTATTTAAAGAAAAGTATTGCAATAAAATGATACTAATTATAATTTTTACTCCAAGTTCCAAAGTTTGTGAAATTGCAGATTTATATGCTTTTCTTACAGCTGAAAAATATCCATTTATTACTGATGATATTGCGATACAAGGAAGACCTATTGCAATTAAGTAAAATGGGGTAGGGGATACTCTATTATTTAACCAAGTTGTAGATATTACTGAAGATAATAAAATTAATATCAAACTACTTCCAATACCTAAAAAAATGGCAAACAAAATACAACTTCTAACAGCCTTTAAACCTTCAAAATACCTTTCTTTTGCAAATTCCTGAGATACTAAATATGTACAAGCAAGACTAAGGCCAGAAGTTGCAAGTGTTATAAAAAACATATATACAGACATAACAAGAGAAAATACCCCTACTGCTTCTGAGCCAATTTTATTTGAAACATAAATATTAAACACCATACTTATACTTCTAGTAATTAGTGCAGTTATTGTAAGTATAGAGCCATTTATTAAAAATTTTTCTGTCCTTTTCAATAATATTCACCATTTAATTGTATTTAAAAAATCTTAAAAATATGATATACATATATCAGGGTGATAAATTTGAAAAATGCTTTTGAATATTATGAAAAAACTAAAAATTCTAATATACCTAAAAATATAAAAAGATTTATGGATATGAAGATAAAACCTGGAAGATGTATAGATTTAGGATGCGGAGCAGGAAGAGATACAGTATTTTTAATACGAAATGGTTGGAAGGTTACAGCAATTGATAAGGAGAATACTGAAAATATAATTAGAAATTCTTTAAACGAAGAAGAACAAAGTTCTCTAAATTTTATAAAACAGGATTTTAAAAATGTTTCTTTAGAACCTTGTAGTTTATTAGTTGCAAATGCTAGCTTATCTTTTTGCAATAGAAAATATTTTTACGATTTATGGAATAAAATTATAAATTCTATTTCTAAAGATGGCTATTTTGTAGGAAATTTCTTTGGTATAAATGACACATGGGCTAGAAGACCTAATATGACTTTCTTTTCAAAAGAAGAAGTATTAAATCTATTTTCTAATTTCGAAATAATTAATTTTAAAGAAATAGAAAAAGAAGGAAAAACAGCTTTAGGAGTAGAAAAACATTGGCATGTATTTAATGTTATAGCAAAAAAGAAATAATAAAATAAAATTAAAATAAAAAATAAGGTGAAACTATATGAATAGTAAAGATTATATTGGAAAAATGGTTAAAGTAAAAATAGATAGGGCATTAGGTTCTAAACATCCAAAATTTGATATGATTTATCCTATAAATTACGGCTATGTTCCAAATACTGTTAGTGGAGATGGGGAAGAGCTAGATTGTTATATTTTAGGGGTATTTGAGCCAGTAAAAGAATTTAAAGGTAAGTGTATTGCAGTTATTAAAAGAATTAATGAAGATGATGATAAATTAATTATTGTACCAAGAGATAAAGACTATTCAAATGAACAAATAGAAGCTCTAACTGAATTCCAAGAAAGATATTTTAAAAGTGAGATAATTAGATAAATAAATGTCGAAAAATCTCCTTTTTTCATATGATATATAAAGGTCATATGAAGGGGGGAAGGATATTTGGAGTTATATGGGAAAAAGATAGGTTTTGTACTTACAGGCTCATTTTGTACATTTAAAAAAACAATTCCTAAAATGAAAGAATTGATAGAAAAAGAAGGAGCAGACATTATTCCTATAATGTCTTATAATAGCTATAATTTGGATACAAAATTTGGAAAAGCTGAAGATTTCATAAAAGAAATAGAAGAAATAACAGGTAAAGAAATAATTCATACAATACAAGGAGCTGAGCCAATAGGTCCTAAAAAAATGACAGATATAATGGTAGTTGCTCCTTGCTCAGGTAATACAATGGCAAAACTTGCCTTAGATATAATAGACACGCCAGCTGTTATGGCTTGTAAATCTCATTTAAGAAATGATAGACCACTTGTTATTGCACCATCTACTAATAATGGATTAAGTGGAAATGCAGAAAATATTGGTAAATTATTAAACAGAAGAAATTATTATTTTGTGCCATTTAGACAAGATAATCCAATAACAAAACCAAGGTCAATTGTTTTTGATGAAAATTACTTAATAAAGACTATAAAGTTTGCTTTAGATGGTGAGCAAATAAGCCCAATTCTATTATAAATATAAATTTAGAAATTTAATAATAAATACTTTAATAAAGAATATTGATTTAATCAATGTTCTTTATTCATTATATTTCTTGATATAATATGCATTTTGTGGTATATAATTTATATAAAAATAAATAGAGAGGTAGATACTAAAATGATATTAATCTTACAGAATATCAGCAACAAATAATAGATATAATAATAAATAGAACTGAAAATAATAAAAAGGAAACGTTAATAGAAATTCCAACTGGAGCAGGAAAACATGTAATAATTCACAAATTAACTGAAATATTAACAGGTAATGTATTGATAATAACAAAAACTATAATGTCAAAATTACAATTTATAGATAAACTTAAAGGTTGTAAAAATGTAAAAGTTAGCATGTATAATAATTTGGTAGATGAAGATGATATCAAATATAAATTTCTTATATTAACTGATTTACAATCGATTTCTGAATCTTTATATAACATTATTCGAAGAATATATAAAGATTCAAATATTATAGGTTTTTTTGATAGAAATCAAATTATAGCAGGAAATAAAGATTGGCTGTCTGGAAAAGATATAGCTTATCATTTAACTTTACAAGAAATAATAGAAAAAGGGTATATTAATCCTTTCCAAGGAAAAACAAAATTATTTAATTTTGTTGAAAAGTTGCTTGTAAATTTAGGTTTTGTAAATGCTAATAATAAAGATGTAATAATAACTGAAAAAGGAATAGAAAGACCAGATTTTGTTATTAACAATAAATTCTATTTTAATCGTATCTTGTTATGTTTCAGAAGAAGTAAAGCAATATTGTTATAAAGAAAAAGAAGTTCTGATTCTTGATATTTCTAATTTATTATATTTATCACAAAATGATAAAGAATTAATGAGGATATTAACAGAAACAATAAGCTATGATATTTATCCTATTACACCTATAAAACCAATTGATTTAAGATTATTTTGTTCTTATGAAAAAAGTGAATTTAAAGAGGAAGAAACTGTAACAAGTCAAGCTATAAATTTTATAAAGCAGCTTCAAGATATCAGTCCTGGAAATAGTGATAAAAATGATAAAAAATATCAAGATTTATGTGTAAAAATCATTAAATTTTTATTTGAATCAGAATTTACTAAAGTTTCAGAGCAAGATACTACAGAAGATAAAATGTTTAGAAGAGATTTGTTATGTGGAATAAAAGGTTCATCGGAATTTTGGAAAATTCTGATACAACATTATAATAGTAGATTTATAGTTTTTGAATTCAAAAATTATGAAGAAGAAATTAATCAAAATCTTGTATATATAACAGGAAAATACTTATATAATGCAGCTTTGAGAAATGTTGCTATTATAATTTCAAGAAAAGGATTTTCTTATAATGCACATAAGCTGTCATTAGGAATGCTTATAGGAGAAGAAAAGTTAATTATAGATTTAAATGACGACGATATTATAACTATGCTAAGAATGAAGGCTGATGAGCAAGAGCCTTCTGATTATTTATTAAATAAATTGGAGGATTTCTTGATGTCCATAAGTAAGTAGAGGAGGTATAAAAATGAATTCAAAATATGATTGGAATTTAAAAGAAATATTTGAAAATAAAGAAGAGTTTAATATAACTAAAAAAGCTTTAGAAAAGGATTTGGATGATATTAGTAGTTATCAAGGAAAACTATGTAGCAGTTCTGATAACCTTTATAATTGTTATAATTTATATGAAAAAGCACTAGAAAAGTATGAAAAATTATATGGTTATGGAATGCTTTATTACAATTTAGATATGTCAAATCAAGAAGGAATAAAATTATATAAAGAAGTAGAAGCTTTAGGAACAGAATTTAGTACAAAAACATCATTTATGACACCAGAAATAACATATAGTGAAGATGGATTAGTTGAGAAATATTTATCTGAGGATAGAAGATTAGATAGATATAAAAGAGATATCCTAGATATATTAAAAGAAAAAGAACATATATTAAGTAAAGAAGAAGAAAATTTACTTGCAAATTATCAAGAGCTATTTTCAGCACCAGAAAATACATTTGATATTTTAACAAATGCAGAATTTAAATTTGGAAATCTAAAAGATGAAAATGGGGAAGAGGTAGAACTAACAGAAAGTAATTATACTCTTTATTTAAAAAGCCAAGATGAAAGAGTAAGAAAAGATGCATTTAACTTAATGTATGAGCAATACAGTAAATTTGTAAATACAATAACAGAATTATATTTAGCAAATGTAAAGGCATCTGCAGTTTCTGCAAAGCTTAGAAAATATAAATCAAGTCTAGAAAGAGCGGTGCTAAATGATGATGCATCTCTTAAAGTTTATGATTCATTAATAGAAGCAATACATGATGGACTTCATATAAATCATGAATTTATTGATTTAAAAAAGAAAATCCTAAATAAAGAAGAATTCCATATGTATGATTTATATGTTAATCCATTTGAACAAGAAAAAGATGAAATAACTTTTGAAGATGCAAGAAAAGAAGTTGAAAATGCTTTATTGGTTATGGGAGAAGAATATTTGAATAAACTAAGAGAAGCTTTTGATAACAATTGGATAGATGTATATGCAAAACCTAATAAAAAAGGTGGAGCATATAGTATGGGAATATATAATGTTCATCCATTTGTACTTTTAAACTTTGTAAATAGTAAAAGAGATGTAAGCACAATAGCACATGAATTAGGACATAGTATGCACTCATATTATTCAAGTTCAAATCAGACAATTATAGATGCAGATTATACAATAATGACAGCAGAAGTTGCATCAACTGTAAATGAAATACTACTTAGTAGTTATCAAATAGAACATGAAAAAGATAAAACCAAAAAAGCTGAGCTATTATATGAATTGTTAGAAATGATTAGAGCAACATTATTTAGACAGGCAATGTTTGCAGAATTTGAAAAGATAGTTCATGAAAAAATAGAAAATGGAGAAACACTATCTTCAGAAGATTTAAATGAGATTTATTACCAGTTAAATAAAAATTATTTTGGAAATAATATGATAGTAGACGAAAATATTAAATATGAATGGGCAAGAATTCCTCATTTTTACACAGATTTCTATGTATATAAATATGCAACTGGTGTATCTGCAGCAATTAGCATTGCTAATAATATATTAAAACAAGGAGAACCATTTGTAAAAAGATATATTGAAATGTTAAAGCAAGGATGTTCTAAAAAGTCTATTGAACTGTTAAAAATGGTAGATGTAGATTTAGAGAAAAAAGATGTATATAAAGCAGCTATTAATTTTTACCATGAAAAGATGAGGGAATTAGAAGAATTAATCTAGGAGAAAATATGAAGGATAATGATAAGTTAGAATGCAAAATATTAGGTATTAGAGTATGGAAAATTTTTACTTATTTTATTATTTACAGTATTCTAGGTTATATAATAGAAACTATATTTGGAATTATTACAATGGGAGTTCTAGAGTCAAGAAAAAGTTTTCTATATGGTCCTTTTCTTGGAATTTATGGTGTAGGAGCAGTTTTTATTATATTATTTGCTAAGTATTTTAATAAAAACAATTTTACATTATTTATTGGCGGATATATAATTGGAAGCTTAACTGAATATATATTAAGCTTCTTAATAGAAACAATACTAGAAACTAGATGGTGGGATTACTCCGGAAAAATATTAAATATTAATGGTAGAGTATGTTTGCTTTACTCTGTATTTTGGGGTATTTTAACTGTATTTTTAGTAAGAAAAGTAAATCCTAAAATAGATAAAATGTGTAATAAATTACAAGAAAAAATATCTAGAAAAGTTTTAAAAACAGCTGTTGCTATTATAATAATATTTTTAGTAATTGATTGCATTGCAACAGTTTATGCACAAGACCAATTTATTACAAGAATGGTAGTTGAAAAAAATATTTCTGTTTATAATGAAAAAGAAGTAAAAGAAAAATATGAAAAAGTAAAAGAAAATAAACAGTTAGATAATTTTATAAATAATATTTGGGGAAATAGAAAGATGATTAAAACTTTTCCTAATATAAAAATACAAGATAAAGACCATAATACTATATATTTAGCTAGTTTATTACCAGAAATTAAACCATATTATATAAAATTATTTGAAAAGAAATAAGATAACTTGCAGTTTTATGTAAAATATGTTATACTCTTATAGATGGATGTAGTTTCCTATTTTTTCAGCATTGGGAAGACTACATAGGAAAAATAGTTTTTGATAGGAGGATTTATGTTTTATCCAGAAGAATTCAAAGTAAGGGTAAAGAAAGCGTATCCTGATTTTGAAAGCTTACATCAAGCATTGGACAGAGGTGATGAAATCGTAGGGCGTTACTTGAGTGATAATCGTTCTTCTGGTTTGGATTTTGATACAATTCTAAATGCAACATCTCTTGAAGAGTTGCAAGAAAAAGCGAGGGACAAACAAGAAAAGAATGAGCTTTACTATGAATGGTTCGTTATTTATGACGAGCTGTTTGACTCTGACGATGAACGATTTCGTATTTAGTGGATAAAACAATAGCACACGAGAATTAACTCGTGTGCTATTTCTAACTATAGATTAGCAAGAGGGTTCTTTTCAACTGCACTTCTTACTTGATCACTATTTACGTGAGTATATATTTCAGTAGTAGAAATACTTTCGTGGCCTAAAAGTTCTTGCAGAGCCCTAATATCAACTTCGCCATATTGATACATAAGAGTTGCAGCAGTATGTCTTAGTTTATGAACTGAATATTTTCTGCTATCTAAACCTGCTTCCATAAGTTCTTTGTTTACAATATATTGAACAGTTCTGTTACTAATTCTTTCTTTCCTTTCACTTAGGAAAAGGGCTTTTTCAGAAGTTTTATTATCATGTTTTACAATTTTTGGTCTTACTTTTAAATAATTTGAAATTGCTTTCATACAAGCTTTGTTTAAATAAATTGTTCTTTCTTTATTTCCTTTACCAATAACAGTCATCTTACACTCACTAAAATCAATATCATTAATATTAATTCCAACAAGTTCAGAAAGACGCATACCACAATTTAAAAAGAGGGTAGTTATCGCATAATCTCTTTCGCAATTTCTGTTATCTTCATTAGATGCAGCATCTAAAAGCCTTTTGCTATCATCTAAAGATAAGTATTTAGGAAGTCTTTTATCTTTTTTAGGAGTTTTTAAGTTTAATGCAGGATTATGGTCTAATAAGAACTTTTTGCTTGCGTCTTGAGAAAGGTACTTGAAAAATATACGAATAGTTGATATTTTCCTTGCTCTAGTTGCTGCTTTACTATTAAAAGTTGTTGTTAAATATCCTAAAAATGCATGAATATCATCAAGTTCTATTTTTTTAATGACCTCAAAAGGTAAATCTTTGATTTCTATTTTTTTAAAATCAATTTCCTTAGTTAGATTAAAATGTATTTTTATAAATTTAAGAAACATTGCTAAATCATAATTATATTCTTTGATACTATTTGGCGATTTATTTAAAATTGTTGTAGAATAATCTAAAAATGCATTTAAATAGTCTGGATTTTCTTCTCTTTTTATCATATGTATCACACTCCGTTCATATTTATTTTATATTATATAATAAAATAATATAAATGCAATAAGATTTTAAAAATTTTGTGCAATGTTTTTAGGGGTTTATATTTTTTTAAGATTATGATATACTATAGATACTTTTAAAAGAAAGAAGTGGTCTAATGAAAAAAAGAAGGTCGAAACGCTCGGATATAGATGAAGAGCCAAAAGCCGTTAGAGAAATGAGAAAAAACAAAGACAAGCAAATAGAAAAAGAAAACAAGAAAAATAAAAAAGGAAGAAGTAGTAAAAAAGATAGAAAAAAGAAAAGAAAGAAAGTCATTTTAACTGTTATAGTTATAATAATTTTAGTATTAGGAATTACTTTAGGAATTTCAGGGCATACATGGACAACACTTGCAAAAGATATGGTTTCAAATGAAAGCTCTATTGTAATTGATACTGATGGAAATACAATTGCAAGACTTCGGAGATGAAAGAAAAAAATCAAATATTACATATGAAGAAATGCCAGACAACTTGAAAAATGCATATGTAGCAATTGAAGATGAAAGATTTTATTCTCATCACGGTGTTGATATAAAAAGAACAGCTTCTGCAATATTTAATTATGTTATTCATCTGGGCTCATCTTCATTTGGAGGAAGTACGATTACACAGCAGCTAGTTAAAAATTTAACTGGAGATAATACAGATAGCATTTTTAGAAAGGTAAAAGAATGGTGGAAAGCATGGCTTTTAGAAACTACTCTTTCTAAAGAAGAAATACTTGAAGGATATTTAAATATTATATATGTAGGACCTAGTATTTATGGTGTGGATGCTGGAGCTAAATATTATTTTAATAAATCTGCAAGTGAATTAGACTTAGAAGAATGCGCATTTTTAGCTGGAATAAATAATTCTCCAAATTCATATAATCCTTTTGGAGAAACAGATAATTCTGAAAAAATTAGAAATAGAACAATTACAGTTTTAGATAAAATGCTTGAACTTGGATATATAACACAAGCTGAGCATGACGAAGCCGTTTCAAATGTTGAAAGCGGATTAAATTTTAGAAATGGCGATGTTGAAGCAGCAGGTAATGGAGTTTATTCATATCATACAGATGCGTTAATTACAGAAATAACTAATGATATTGAGAATAAATATAATATTTCAGAAGAATTTGCAACTAACTATATAAATATGGCAGGATTAACAATACATAGTACTCAAGATAGCAGTATTCAATCAGAGACTGAAACAGAATGTGAAAAAAGAAAATATGTTCTCAAATCACAGAATGCTGGTGATTCTTCACAAGCTGCAATGGTAGTAATGGACCATAAAACAGGGCAAGTTTTAGCTTGTGTTGGAGCTTTGGGAGAAAAAACAGAAGCAAGACCATTTAATCGTGCTACTCAAAGTTTAAGGCAAACAGGTTCCTCAATTAAACCTCTTGCAATACTTGCACCTGCAATAGATAAAAAAATAATTACAGCATCATCTGTATATGATGATACAGAAAAAGATTTTGAAAATGGATATCATCCAGTTGATTATAATAAAGCTTTAGGAAATATTACAGTAAGAAGGGCTGTTGAATCTTCTCAAAATATTCCTTTTGTAGAAATTATGGAAGAATTAACACCTAAAACTTCTATTAAGTACTTAGAGAAAATGGGAATTACATCTTTAACTGAAAATGATGAAGGTTTGCCCCTAGCTTTAGGTGGATTAGATAAAGGTATTAGTCCACTACAGATGGCAGGAGCTTATAGTACAATCGCAAATGATGGGGTTTACATAGAACCTACCTTTTATACCCAAATAGATAGAAAAAATGGTTCTAAAACATTAGAAAGTAAACAAAAAAGTAAAAGAGTATTTTCAAAAGAAGTTGCATACATATTAAAAAGTTTACTAACTCAACCAGTAGTTGGAGAAAATGGAACAGCAACTTATTGTAAAATTTCAGGAGTTGATGTTGCTGCAAAAACTGGTACAACTGATGAAAATTATGATAGATGGCTTTGTGGATTTACCCCATATTATACAGCTGTAACATGGTATGGATTTGATCAAAATGAAACAATTGATTTTAATGGTAGAAATCCAGCAGGACTTATTTGGGCAAATGTTATGGCAAGAATACATGCAGGTTTGCAAACAGCAAGATTTGAAAAACCTACTGGAGTTTTAAGTGCTACAGTATGTAGTGAAACTGGAATGAGAGCGACTACAGGATGTCCTAATACTTATACAGAATATTTCTTGTGGTTTACAACTCCAGATACATGTACTAAACATAAAGGTGAAGAATTAAAAGATAACACAGATGACAATGCTGATAAAGATAATAATGTTACTGAAATAATACAAGGAATTACTCAGGATATAGATGCAAAAGAGCCGCCTAGAACCACAGAACCAACAGATACTAGAAATACAATAAATTCTACAAACGATGAAGAAAATAATGTAAATGCTAATACAACAACAAATACTTCTAATGAAAATAGCAATAATACTAGACCAACAAGACCAAGTAGCAATACTACTAACTCAACGGGAACTAATACTTCACATAGTGGCCAAACGAATAATACAGGTACTAGTCAAACAAATACTTCTCAAAATGGTAATACAACTCCAAGTAATCCAGCAGACGAGGATCCTGTAACAGACGAAAGTACAAATACACAATCTGATGAAGATTAAAAAACAAAAATGAGGTTTCAAATATATTATTTAAAACCTCATTTTTTTTGTGATTTTTTTCAGAATAGGGAGGAGGAGGTATAATAAAATATAACTATATAAAATAAAAATATAAATATAAATATAAAATGTAAAATATTAAATAAATATCAAGCAAAAGCTTAAAAGAAATTAAAGTTAAAAATAGAAAAGCAATTTTTAAAAATAAAAATTGTTGCTGAAATTTATAAAAATAAAATTCTAATATAAAATAAAAAATTTTATTTTTATAATAAGTTTAAAATTTTGTGCAAAGTTAAAATTTAAAAAATAAAATTTAAAATTCGAACATTTGTTATTTTAATATAAATTTTAAAATTTACATAGATTAATCTCATTATAAAAATTAAGATTAAATATAAAAATGAAAATAAAATATAAAATTCAAATTCAATAAAATAATTATAATATATGAAGCTCTAAAATCAATTTTAAAGCGTTTTTATAATTTAGATGATAAATTACTTGTTAAAGATTTATACAATTATATAATAAATGTAATCCAACTCATAAAATTATATGAAACATATCATTTTTATAAGTTTCAAGAAATAGCAAAAAACGGTAAAAAAGTGACGCACGAGAATCGATTTTAAGCCGTTTTATTTTTTTAGCCTTATAGTTTGTTGAACGAAAAATCAGGCATATAAAGGATTTTAGCGATTTTTGCAAATTATAATAAAATTTTATAAAAAACACAGAAATAAAAATATAAAAATATATTAAAGTTTATAAAATATGAAATAAAGAAAAATATAAATACTTTAAATGGAATATAAAACTATAAATTAAGATATAAAATGATTTAAAAAGAAAATCTATTAAATAAAAAGAAATTATAAAAAGAATACTAGAAAACTCCTGGGGAGAGAGGTAGGCTTAAAATTTAGCCATATCTCTCATACGAATATTGATATATAACATTGCACAAAATCGATCTTTTGCGCAATAAGAGGCAGGACAAAAATAAAATTAAGTCCTATTTCTTATTGCCTATTTCTTTCTTCCTTTTGGGGAATTTTTTTATTTCTCTAGCTAATTATCAATTTTTAAAATTTTTGTCAAAGTTCTTATTTCTTTTGTTTTTAATTTTCGTAAATCATTTTCAATTTTATAAATGCTTTGTGAAGAAACATTTATTCCTTCTAACATTAATTTTATTGATAATGTTTCACGCGACATCTTTTGTTTTATTCTGGCTTTTTTTATTATAGAACCAGAAATTTCAACTTTCTTCTTTTTCATGCCTATTCCCCTCCCTCCTATTATTTTTCCTAATTATAACATTTAATTTTTATTACTTTTAAACTTTTTACTAAAAAATGTAGAAATTTATATTTTTAAATGATATAATTTAATAGTAAACTAAAGAAAATATTAGGAGATGTTACAATGGATAAAGTTAAGGAACTATTTGAAGCAAGATATTGTTCAAGAAAAGATTATTGGATATTTTTTGGAATTACTTTTATTTTAAATTTTATTTTTACATATATATTAGGCATATTAACTGATTTTTCATATTATGATTATAAAGTAGATTTACTTTTAAGATGTTTGACTTTATTATACTTTGTTCCTAATTTGGTATTACAAATAAAAAGATTGCGTGACGCTAATATAAATCCATATTGGCTACTTATATATTTTATAATGGGATTAGGCATTGAAATTTTTAATTATATTATATATATAATTTTATTTGTCCTATTAATTTTGCCTTCTCAAAGAGTTACAACGACAAACTTGTATAAGGAGGAAGAATAGTATGGATGAATTATCAACTATGTTTCCTGTTTTAATTCTAGATTTAATAATGACTGCTTTTTTATATATGTTACTTCCTGTTATATCTTATTTTACAGATAAAGAAGGCTTTACGAAGAAACAATTAATACAATTTGTTGTTTTAAATTCTTGTGTTGTTTGTGCTATATTTTGGTTTTTTTATATTTTTACTGGTACTGACCGTATACCAAATTTAAAAGCAAGTGTTTTTTACGCTTTTATTAATTATTATTTATTAAAAAAACATATAAAAGAGAAGCCCAAAGACAAAGAAATTAGAGAAAGAGAAATTAAAGAAAATGAAGAATTAGAAGATCTTATTAATTCACTTGAAAAAGATAACAAAAGAGAAAACAAAGATGAATAATAGTAACAATATATATGAATTAAAAAAAGAAATAGATGACCAGAACTAATGTACTGGTCTTTGTATTTTATTTTTATTTTATTAGGTATCCTAATTTATTCTTCAGCTTCCAAACTCTTTGTTATTTCTATAAAAAATTCTGAACTCCATAAATTTAATGAATCTGAATCTTTTATAAAAGTTATTACATCTTCTTTTGCATCAGTATAATTTATCTCTTCAAACTTTTTATTTAATAAATCTTTTAATATATCAATAGTAAAATCAGAATTTGGTGCTAATACTTTAGATTCAATTAATTTTGATTTTACTAGCTCTAAATTAACTTTTATACCTTTTGATAAATAGAAAACATAATCATATAAATCTCTGCCTTTAGTTCTATGACTCCAATTTCTACATAAAATTGCATGTATTTTTCCGGCAAATAAAGATGATTTATCATATAATCTAACTTGATGTGGTGATGGTAATAATTTATATTTAAATTCATATTTTGCACCACTTGGTGGATTAATATCTATTTCAAATTTTATTTTTATATTTTTAAAAGAGCTACTATTTTCCATATTTTCATTTGGAAAAAATATAAATATATGTTCTTTTGTATCACCTTTTAAAAAGGCTGAAAGAATATTGGAATCTTTTGTTTTCTCTTTTGTTTTAATTTCAAGATTTAATCCATATACTGCTACTTCATCTTCTATGAAACGAAAATACTTACTTAAATCAAAATTTTTATTAGGTTCTAATAAAGCAAAATCTAAATCTTCTGAGAACCTATCTAATCCATAAAATATTCTTAATGCTGTTCCTCCATAAAAGGCAGCTTCTTTAAAAAATCCACCTCTACTTAAACCGCAAAGAACAATTTCTTGGATTATTTCTTTCATGGCATTAATTTCATCTGTAGTGCTTTTAATATCATATTTATCTAACATACTTTTTAATACACTATTCATTTTCTTTTCTCCTTACATATTTATATAATAAATCTAAATTTGTAGAATGATAAAACTTTGAAATTTTTTCAATATCATATAAATTCAATTTATTGAACTCATCAATATCAATTCTTAAATCTTCAAATAGGACATTTTCTAATTCTTTCATATTCTTTATTGGAGACAATGTATATAATTTGTCACATAAAGCTTTTTCCGGTGTCGCAATTTGATATGTATAATTATTTTCTTCAACAACTTTGACACCAAAAGGATAGACTTCTTTTGGAATATCTCTGTATAAAAAAGTTCCAAATTGATTACTATATATTTTTTTCTTCTTTTTGTTACAAGTCGCACTTGTAAATGTTGTTACTTTTTCAGGAATAAGTCCATAATATGCCAATGCAAAATCAAAAGATAAATAAGAAGGGCCATATATACTTCCTGCTAACAAATAACCATTAACTGATGAATCTGTTTCATATAGACCATTTTTTAATTTTATCAAATTTCCTTTTTTTACCTCTCTGGAAATTTTTGTATTTTTGTTTGAATAATCTTTTAGATTATCTTTTATCATATCATTTGTTAATATCATATTTTCACCTCTTTTTATCATTATATGATATTTTTTGGAGAAAATCAAGTATTTTTTGTTATAATATAAAAAAATTTATTTATTTAAATTTTATTTTAAAAAAGCACTGAAACTTTTATGTCTCAATGCTTTCTTTATATTTTTATTTAAATCTTCTTAAATAAGTATCCATTTTGTCAACGAATTCATCATTATTTCTAGTTTGGGTCATTTGGCTAATAACTTGTTCTGTTACATCAGCAACTGGCATGCTGTTCATAGCTTTTCTTAAAGCAAATACAGTATCTTTCTCTTTTGGAGTAAGAAGTAGATCTTCCCTTCTAGTTCCTGATTTATTAATATCAATAGCTGGAAAGATACGTTTTTCAGACAATTTTCTATCTAAGTGAACTTCCATATTACCTGTTCCTTTAAATTCCTCAAAAATAATGTCATCCATTCTACTTCCTGTATCTATTAAGGCAGTTGCTAAAATTGTTAAACTTCCACCAAATTCAATATTTCTTGCAGCACCAAAGAATTTCTTAGGTTTGTGAAGAGCTGCAGGATCAATACCACCTGATAAAGTTCTTCCAGATGAAGGAATAACTAAGTTATAAGCTCTTGTTAATCTTGTTATACTATCTAGTAATATTACAACATCCCTACCTTGTTCTACTAATCTTTTAGCTCTTTCTATAACCATTTCTGCAACTTTTACATGATGTTCTGGCAATTCATCAAATGTTGAATCAATAACTTGTCCTTTTATAGAACGTTTCATATCTGTTACTTCCTCTGGTCTTTCATCTATTAGAAGAACAATTAGCTCTACTTCAGGATTATTTTGACTAATAGAATTAGCAATCTTTTTAAGTAATGTAGTTTTACCAACTTTAGGTGGCGCAACAATCATACCTCTTTGTCCTTTTCCTATTGGGCACATCAAATCAATAATTCTAGTTGCAATTTCTTTAGGGCTTGTTTCTAATCTAAGCCTTTCATTTGGATAAATAGGTGTTAATTCATCAAATCTTTTTCTTTTCATTGCTTTTTCAGGATGTTCACCATTTACTTCACCAACAAATATTAAAGATGGGAATTTTTCACCCTCTCTGTATCTTGAAATTCCTTTTACTACATCCCCAGTATCTAATTTAAATCTTCTTATTTGAACCATTGATATATAAACATCTTTATCACTAGATAAGAAATTATCTCCTCTTAAGAAACCATATCCATCTGGTAATATGTCTAATATTCCTTCAACTATTTCATCGCCTTCATTGGTCAATTTATAATCTACAATAGGATCACCATTTTCGTCATAATGTCTTTCTGTAACTTCTTTTTCTTCTAATTCATTTTCTTCTTTTTCTGTATCATTTGAAGACTCACTATTTTCATCAGGATCTCCTATAACTTGTTTTAAAACTGTTATCAATTCTTCTTTCTTCAATTTTGAAATATTTTTAATATTATGCTCCTTTGCAAGCGCTTTTAATTTTGTTAATGTCATTTCTTCCAACTCCATAAATAACCTCCTATAATTTTATAATATTTTTTATTGTTTATCTAATACATGGGAATTTCAAACGAATAAAATTATATCAATAACAATATATGTATTATTATAACATATTTTGGAATTAATTGGAATAGTTTTTCGAAAAAAATTCAAGGAATGATAACTACATTCCTTGATCTATATAAACCCTTTCATTTGGGCGATACATATCTAATTTTTCTCTTGCCATTTGTTCAATAAATTCTAAAGAATCAACATTTTCTTTTTCTTTAGCAAGTTCTTCCTTAGTTTGAGTTTCTTCTGCAATTTCTTGATTTAGCTCATCTGTTTGTTTGCTATACTGATTTAACGTTTTTTGTTGATTAATTATAGTAAATACTGCGTATGCAGCAATTAGCAATATTATAAGTTTTTTATAAATTTTTTTCATAAGTTAATCTCTCCAATTCTAATGTATTAATCCATCTGGACGCTATACTTATATATTTCTACATTTTTTAATCAAATCCTTCTAATATTTTTAATTTTTTACATTATTTTCGATTTTTTTATGTTTTTTAGTAATTTTAATAAAATTATTATATAAATTTGTAAAACTTTTTCTAATATTTATAAAAATAAAAGAAATAGGTTTGAAAAACATCTTTTTTATAAATTTAAAAGGAATTAGAATAATTTCAAATACCTTAATAAATATTTTCTTAAAAAATGTTATTATAGTTACATTTATTTTTATAAAAACAGAACTAAATATTAGCATATATAGTGTGATACCTACAGCTATTCCTAAAAACATAAATAAACGAATTTCTCCATTATTAAACACAAATATAAAGTATAAAATAGAAAAACCTGTTAAAATCCAAAATAGGAGGTCTTCAAAATAAGTTATAAAATCACTTGTTTTAAATGATTTTCTAAGTATCCTAAAAAAATCAAAAAGAATGCCAATAATTATGCCATTTGCTATAAAAATTAAAAATAAATATACTTGATTCATAATCATAGTAAAAATCTCCTTAAAGTAAAATTTTATTTAAAAATTTTACTAATTAAACTTCCTTTAGATTTTTCGACATTCTTATTATCACTATAATTCATAGAAGAAATATCACCTTCAACAATTACTTCTGAAGTATCTATGCTTAATTTATTTATTCTTAAATTATCACCTTTTATTGTAAGAAGTCCTAGCTCTGTTTCAATGATTACTACTTGATCATCAAAACTTAAAACATCCAGTACTCCAGAAACACTTAGCTTTCCCCTATTTTCTAAAATAAGATTTTGAATTACACTTGTATTTGTTGCAACTTTTCTTTCATCAATTGTCATTATTTCGACCTCCTTATTTTAATTAACTACTAAATTATATATATTCAAAGTTTGTCTTCTTTAGAACTTATTTTAGAATATTAGCTCATGTAATTCATTTATTTTTTCGTCATCTATAATATTTTTAAATACAATTGAAATTTTTGTTTCTGAAATTTCAAAGTTTAATAATTCCAACTCTTTTTTCTTTATAAAATCAATTATTTTTTCTATTAAATCAAAATTTCTTATTATTCCATTTCCTATAACAGATACTCTTGATACCTCCTTTTTTATAATACTTTTTATTGTATTTTCTTCTATTTTATCTGATATCACTGTACCCGGTTTATCATTAAAGGTTGATTTTGTTATAATTGGAATTTTAAATTTTTCTCCAATTTCAACACACCTATTATGAAGAACCTTTGCTCCTTCGCTTGATAATTGCATCATTTCTTCATATGAAAGATTTTCTAGTTTTTTAGTATTTTCTACTTTATTAGGATCTGCTGTATAGACTCCATCTACATCCGAAAAAATATAACAATTCTTAGCATGTAAAGCTGCTGCAATTGCTACTGCTGTCGTATCAGAACCTCCTCTACCTAATGTTGTAATATCTAGATTTTCATCTATTCCTTGAAAACCAGTAACAATTACTATTTTCCCCTCATTCAATTCTTTTAAAATTCTAGATGTATCTATTCTTATAATATTTGCATTTTGATTATTATTAGTTGTAAATATTCCTGCTTGCCATCCTGTTAAAGATATTGCAGGATATCCCATATAGTTTAATAAAATACTTAGTTTTGCAGTTGACATTTGCTCTCCGCAACTAAGCAAGGCATCTAATTCTCTATTTGGAATATTACTAGACAGCTCTTTTGCTTCTTTTATTAGTTTGTCTGTTGTTTTTCCTTGAGCAGAAAGGACAACAACAACTTTGTCTCCTTTATCATAGATTTTTGTAATTCTTTTTGCGACCAATTGTAATTTTTCGTTATTAGCAACAGAACTGCCACCAAATTTTAAAACCATTATTGTGTCCATATTTTTGCTCCACCTCTTTTTTAAATAATAAAACCATTTTAAATTTAAATATGGCCTTCGTTATATTATATGTAGGAGCAAAGAAAAAAGAGATAGAATACTCTACCTCTAAAATTAATTTTCTTTATTTTTAATATTGTATTTTAAATAAGCCTCTATAAAATCATCAATTTCTCCATCCATAACAGCATCTACATTTCCTACTTCATAATTTGTTCTATGATCTTTTACCATTGTATATGGGCAAAATACATATGAACGTATTTGGCTTCCCCATGCTATATCTTTTTGTTCTCCTTGTAAATCTTCTATTTTTTCTTTATGTTCTTTTTCTTTTAAATCAAGTAATTTTGATTTTAACATACGCATTGCAGTTTCTCTATTTTGTATCTGAGAACGTTCAGATTGACAAGATACTACTATATTTGTTGGTATATGAGTAATCCTTACTGCTGATGAGGTTTTGTTTATATGCTGCCCTCCCGCGCCTGATGCTCTATATGTATCTACTCTTAAATCATCAGGATTTATATCAATTTCTATATCATCTGTTATTTCAGGAAGTACTTCCACTGATGCGAATGAAGTATGTCTTCTTCCTCCACTATCAAATGGTGAAATTCTAACTAATCTATGAATTCCTTTTTCTGATTTTAAATACCCATAAGCATTTTCACCAATAACTTCAAATGTTACACTTTTTAGGCCTGCCTCTTCCCCATCTAGATAATCTAATTCTTTTACTTCATAATTATTTTTATTAGCCCATCTTGTATACATTCTATAAAGCATTTGAGCCCAATCTTGTGACTCTGTTCCACCAGCTCCTGGATGTATTGTTAAAATTGCATTATTTCCATCGTATTTTCCTGATAAAAGACTTGCAAGCTCTAGCTTTTCTGCCTTTTTTTCTACTTTTCTAGTATTTTTAATAATTTCTTTTGCGAGTTCCTCATCTGGTTCTAATTTAACTAATTCTGTCATTTCTTCTAGATTTTCTATTTCAGATTGTACTTCTTTAAAATCACTACATTTGGATTTCAATTTTTTTATCCTAGCTAATACTTTAGAAGATTTTTTATTATCTTTCCAAAAATCCTCTTCTAGAGTTTGTTTTTCTAACTCATTTAACTCTTCTTTACTTTTTTCTATGTCAAAGAGACTCACCTAAATCTTTTATTTTTTCCTTAATAGTTTCTAAAAGTTTAGAATTTTCTTCTAACTCTAACATTTAATCACTCCTCTTTTATCAATTATATACAAATATTACCATATACATATCTCTTTGTCAATTAAAGAAACACCCCTACATCCAAAATATTGAATATAAAGTTGTTCTTAAGATTAATTATGGCATGCTGCTATTTCTGACATAACATATTGAGTGTTATCATTTACAATATCTAGAGAAGGGTTGCACCTTATGTAACTTGATGTTTCTTTAGTAGGAAGCTCATGTTTTACGAAAGTCCGAGAATCTTCTTTCTTTGCCATAATTTTCTTTTCTCATATCTTATAAGATACAAAGTTTATCACTTTATTTGAATTATGTAAATTATTAAAAATAAGACTACTAAGTTAATAGTAGTCCTATTGAATCGCTGACAAATCGTTGACATTGTCAACCGCTATATTTTATTAGATTATAAGCTATTTCAGAAATTATTATATATGCTTCTTATTTATTACTTATACATTAAATAATTTCCATATGTAGCCTCAATGTATTGATTTTAAGCATTTTTGCCATGGCAATTTTTATACTTCTTTCCGCTGCCACATGGGCAAGGGTCATTCCTTCCTACTTTTGGATGTTCATTTCTTACTGTTCTATCTACATCTGTTCCTATTTTTGCTCCTCCATCAACACTATGAATTGCCTCTAATGCTGCGCCTGTAATTCTTACAGTTTCTTGACGTTTAGCTTCTCCTCCAGCTCTTACATGCATTAAGATTTTTGTTACATCTACTTTAATGTCATTTACCATCTCATCAAACATATCAAATCCTTCAAGTCTGTATTGAACAACAGGATCTTTTTGACCATAAGCACGAAGACCTATACCATTTTTTAGTTCATCCATGCTATCAATATGGTTCATCCATTTTTCATCAACTACTTTAAGCATTACAACTCTTTCAAGTTCTCTCATTTGATCAGATGTTATTTCTTCTTCTTTGCTACTGTATACTTCTAATGCTCTTTTCTTTAATTCTTTAGATATTTCTTCTGTGCTTTCTTGATGTTCTTTTACAAAGTCTTGCATATCAAATCCAAATATGTTCATTATATCATTATTTAAAGATTCAACATTTACTTTATTTGACTCATGTTCTACATAAACTCCTGGCAAGTTATCTGCAACAAATTCTATCATACTTATAATACTGTCATGAATGTTTTCTCCATC
Organism: uncultured Clostridia bacterium; assembly: GCA_944387535.1. Taxonomy (GTDB): domain Bacteria; phylum Bacillota; class Clostridia; order TANB77; family CAG-508; genus CAG-269. The sequence continues at coordinate 33,372 of CALXFI010000002.1, forward strand.
TAGTACTTGTCTTCTTTGTTTGTAGATTATCTCTCTTTGTGCATTCATAACATCATCATATTTTAATACGTTTTTACGTATTGTAAAGTTCCTGCTTTCTACTTTCTTTTGAGCATTTTCTACTGCATTTGAAATCATTTTAGACTCTATTGGCATGTTTTCATCTGCACCCAAAGTATTATAAACTTTAGTAATTACATCTCCACCAAAGATTTTCATTAAGTCATCATCTAGTCCTATATAGAATCTTGATTCTCCTATGTCTCCTTGACGTCCAGCACGACCACGAAGCTGATTATCAATTCTTCTTGATTCGTGTCTTTCAGTACCAATTATTTTTAAGCCACCTGCTTCAATTACTTTTTGCTTTTCTTCTTTTATTTGCTCATCATATTTTTTAGTTAATTCTTTAAATTTCTTTCTTGCATTTAATATTTCTTCATCATCTGTCTCATAATAAGTGTTTGATTCTTCTATTAATTCTGGAGAAATTTTTTGTCTTCTCATTTCTTCTTTTGCTAAATACTCACTATTTCCACCAAGCATAATATCAGTACCACGTCCTGCCATGTTTGTTGCAATTGTAACTGCTCCAAATTTACCAGCCTGTGCTATGATTTCAGCTTCTTTTTCATGATATTTAGCATTTAATACTTCATGTTTTATTCCTTCTTGTTTTAATAGTTTAGAAAGTTTTTCTGATTTTTCAATTGATACAGTACCAACTAAGACTGGTTGTCCTTTTTTATGGCTTTCTTTAATACTTTCTACTATTGCTTTATATTTTGCTGCTTCATTTTTATAAATAACATCATTTTCATCTTTACGTATCATTGGTTTATTTGTAGGAATTTCAACAACATCTAAGTTATAAATTTCCTCAAATTCTGCAGCTTCTGTCATAGCAGTACCTGTCATACCAGATAATTTATCATACATTCTAAAGAAGTTTTGGAATGTAATTGTAGCAAGTGTTTTTGACTCATCTGCTATTTTTACATGCTCTTTTGCTTCAATTGCTTGATGTAAACCATTATTATAACGTCTACCATACATAATACGTCCTGTGAATTCATCAACAATTAAAACTTCTCCATCTTTTACGATATAATCAATATCTTTTTTCATAACACCATGTGCACGTAAAGCCTGGTTTACATGATGAACTAATGTAGAGTTCTCTAAATCATTAAAGTTCTCTAAACCAAATGCCTCTTCTGCTTTTTTAATACCTTTTTGTGTTAATGTTGCTGATTTTGCTTTTAAGTCTACAATATAATCATATTTTTCATTATCTTCAGCTTGATCAAGATCTTTTATATCTTCCTCAACAATTACTTTTGGTGTTAACTTTCTAACAAAGTTATCTGCTTTTTTATATAAATCAGATGATTCATTTGCTCTACCAGAAATAATAAGTGGTGTACGAGCCTCATCAATTAAAATACTATCTATCTCATCGACGATTGCATAATGAAGTCCTCTTTGAACTAATTGGTCTTTGTAAATTACCATATTATCTCTTAAGTAATCAAAACCAAATTCATTATTAGTTCCATATGTTACATCTGCACTATAAGCTGCTTGTTTTTCTTTTGGTTCCATTCCTGCTATTACTAATCCAACAGATAGTCCTAAAAATCTATATAATTTTCCCATCCATTCGCTATCTCTTTTTGCTAAGTAATCATTTACAGTAATTACATGAACTCCTTTTCCTTCTAGTGCATTTAAGTAAACTGGTAATGTTGCAACTAATGTTTTTCCTTCACCAGTTTTCATTTCAGCAATTCTACCTTGATGTAATATAATACCACCTATTAATTGTACGTCGAAATGTCTCATTCCTAATACTCTTTTTGAAGCCTCTCTTACAACTGCAAATGCTTCTGGTAAGATATCATCTAATGTTTTACCATTTTTTAATTGTTCTTTAAAATAATCTGTTTTTGCTCTTAATTCTGAATCACTTAATTTTGAAATTTCATCTTCTAATCCATTGATTTTGTCAATGATTGGCATTATTCTTTTTACTTCTTTTTCGCTGTAAGATTTAAAAATCTTTTTAAAAATACTCATTTTTGTTTTCAATCCTTCCTTAAAGTTATTTCTACACATTAATACTTGTATAATATATCACTAATATTCATTTTTATCAAGGAAATTTAGATATTTTTTTAAATTTAAAAGAAACAGCCCCCTTTTTAGGAACTGTTTTTGTAGGCTCAATCTTGTATTACAAAATTGACAGGTCTTTCATCTTTTGGATAGCAAGTGCCATAGAGTTATTATGGCTAGCCATTACAAAGAACTCTTGAGTCCACTTGGCATCATAATATTGCTCATCATACCCGATAATACCATCTCCTTTTATAGATAATTTCTTATCTAAATGTAGAAGATAATTATTAATCAAGTCTAAAGGTTTATGTGCAACACAAGACCTAACAAGATATGTCTCATGTTTCGATAATTCCGAAAAATCCGCAACTTTATTTAAGAAGTAGGAACTTTTTGTAATATCATCATTAACCTTATGAGGAACAAATATGGTCCGATAGATAATTCTATCAAAAACTCCAAGTGTAGACATTATTTCTTCGTCCTTTATAACCCCACCAAAGGCTGTTCAAAAGGAAAATATGCTGTGATTATTTCATAATCCATAATACATCCATGTAAGAGTTTTAAATCTCCCTTAGGAATTCGGAAGATTGGGTCATGCTTTGTTATCCGGTTGTTACTATCTAGGCTGACATTCCAGCCATTTCCCATTACTACAAGAATTTTTGCCTTTCCCTTCTTCAGTCTTTGAAGAATTAGATTGTTATTTTTGTAGATGATATTTTTCATTCTATATCCTCTGCATTGAAAAACGTGCCTCCAAAGGATATAAACCAACATTCCTATTAACAAGCAAGTAGTAAGAATAGTAATAAGACCATTTATAGAAATTGTTAATAAACTCATTTTTCCTCCTAAACAAGCCTACATACCAATAATTTTAACATATTTTGAAAAAATTATCAGTTCATCATATTTCTTTTTAAATATTCATATATTTTACTAAATATTTAAATTAAATGAAATGAGGTATCAGTATGTTTGTTTTTAATGTTAAAGTAAATGGCAGTAAACTTTTTAAAACTTTTTTTATTTGTGTAATAATACTTCTACTTATTATAGTTGGAATTGTAGTATTTAGAGTAATTTTTGGCGCTAAGAATAATCCAAACACCTCCTCTTGCCTACCTCAAAGCGGTGTAAGTACTATTAGCAGTAATAATTACACTAATGTTTTAAAAGCTGTTCATGATAACATTGATGATTATGTTGGAGTTAAAATTAATTTTACAGGATATGTATACCGTGTTCTAGACTTAAAAGACAACCAATTTGTTTTAGCAAGAGACATGGTTATTTCTTCTGACTTTCAAAGTGTAATCGTTGGCTTTCTTTGTGAGTACGATAAAGCAAGTGAATTTCAAGATAATACTTGGGTTGAAATAACTGGTGAAATTACTAAAGGCAACTATCATGGTGACATGCCAATTGTAAAAGTTACCAAAATGAACGAAGTAACCAAACCAAATGATGAATATGTATATCCTCCAGATGACACTTATATTCCTACATCCGGTGTAATTTAGGGTACACTTTAGATGTATTTACATTTTTTAGGATGTGTGTTATAATATTACTTGTGAAAAAAATATAATTGAAATGAAAGGTGAGAAATACGAATGAATGATTTTAAAGAAAGAATCGTAAGCGAAGCTAAAAGACCTTCTAAAGAAGAAATAGAAAAATCAAAACAAATATATATAGAATCTGAAACTACAAGATATCGCAAGCTTTATGATAATCCAGAATACCGCGAATATTTAGAATATATTTTAGGTTCTCTTATGCTTATTCAGATGAGAAAATTTCCTCGATTTCTTACATATATAGATGCAAGGTTTAAATCTCCTGAAAGTATTAGGAAAAAGATATCTAATCGTCTTAATGAAGAAGGCTACGGTTTTTCTTTAGATGAAAGTGGAAATATAAAATTTGATTCTAGACCTTTATTAGATGCTTTTGCTATGAAAGTAACGTCTGAAAGAATGCCTGAATTACTTTATTCTCCAGACCCATATATTAATGATTTAATACAAGAAAAAGAAAAAAACCGTGACTTTTTAAGAAATATGCAATTTTTTAGAGGTAAACTAAATTGTGATGCTTTTTCTTATAGAGATACTTTAAAATTAAGAAAACCAGAATATAATCCTGAAACTCGTGAATATGAAGATTTTACAGTCACAAGGATTGAATATTATCAAAAATGTCAAGAGCTATTAGAAAAACTCAAAACTTTAGTTAGTCCTACTGAGGAAAGTGTCCTAAAAAGATATGACGAACAATTAAATTATGTGAAAGGTAGATTAAAAGATTTAAGAGCTCTTAATGAACCTGATCCAGAAAAAGCTAAAATTAGAAATGTAGATTTAGAAAATAGCGAGATTAATTTTATTACATTATTAAATGAATTTGAAGAACGTTATAATGCTAAGGTAGAATTATATAATTCTACAATGCAGTTTTTATCTCTATTTAGAGATGATGATATTTTTGATAAGCTTGGCGTATCTGTTGATATGTCTACACTTGAAGAAAAGAGAGCAACCTCAGGATATGAATCTAATTTTATTATACTAAATACTTTAGTTGGTCCAATAGAAGTTCAAATTCAGACTCTTGACCAACATGAATATGGTTCTTTTGGCCCTGCAGCACATTCTAAGAGAGCCAATAAAGAAAGAGATCTTCCTATTTTGCCAGCTGAAGGATTAAAAGAAGAAATAGAAAGTTTAGCTCAAAAACTTGCACAAAGAGTACCTATTTATTATCATATAACAAGAGACACGAAGGAGCCAGAAAGAGTTATAGCACAAAGATTTGATGATTATCAAAACTCTAAAGCTTACTATTCACAAATAGACCAACAAGATTTAGCCAAAATAATGGATAATCATGAATATTTTGAACGTTTTATGAACTTAACTCAAACAGAAGCTTTTCAAAAAGCAATGGTAAATAAAGGTGCAACACTTGGTTTTACTCCAATAGATATTGAAAAATATGCAGATAGTGATAAATTAAAAAAATTAAAGGAAGAAGCAGAAGCTAAAAAAGATAAAAGTAAAAAACATGAAGATAATGAACTAGAAAAATAGTTAAGAACTAAGAATTAATCTTAGTTCTTTTATTTTCTATCAAAAATAGTTTTAAATACTCCCCTATCTATTAAATTTGCAAAAATATTTTTAACAATTATTAGTACTATCGGTCCTATAAGTAAACCAATTACTCCAATTAACTTAAATCCTGTATACATTGCAATTAAAGTAAATATTGGGTGTACTCCTATGTTTTTACTAACTAATTTTGGTTCTAAAATTTGTCTTACAACACTCATAATAATTAGTAAAACAATTATTGCAATTCCTAATTTTATATCGCCATTAATTGCTTCAATAATTGCCCAAGGTATCATAAAACTTCCAGAACCAAGTATTGGAAGGCTATCCACAAAACCAATTGCTAGTGCCATTAGTAATGGATATTTAATATTAAATCCCATAAATTGCAATATATACAAACCAACTAGTGAGATTACAAAAGAAACTAGAACTAAACTTAATTCTGCTTTTAAATATCCTCCAAGTGTTCCAATTAATTCTTTAGCGTGTATCCATATTTTCTTTACCCATATTTTAGGTAAATGATGTTCTATTTGGTCTATTATATAAATTTTATCAACACATATAAAATATAAAGCAATTACAGTAATACCAATACATATTGCAATCGAAGGAAGACTTGTAACTAAGTTTATTAAACCTGTTAGTCCATTTTTTAACCAATTCGAAACAGTTTCTAAAACGTTTCCTGTAGAATTTTGTACTACTTGTAGTAATTCATCTGATAAATGTATTTTATCAAAATTGAAACTGGATATAAATCCTTGAAACTGTATGTATGCTTTATCGAAATAATCATTTATTCCCTGTAATAAACTAGATGCTTCAGAAAAAATTGTAATAATAAGCCAAGTAAGAGTTCCAAGTATTAATAAAGATACTAATACAAATATTATAATTGAGCTTACTCTTCGTGTAAGTCCTGTTTTTTTCATAATAAATTTTATTGCTGGCTCTATTATTAAAGAAATAATAAAGGCAACTAAAAATGGCATATAAAAAATGGATAGTTTTAATCCTATATATAAGCCAAGCAAAATAAATACAACATATAAAATTCTTCTTAGCACTTTGCTCCAGTATGAAATATCCCAGACCATCTTTTCCTCCTATTCTTATTATATGCAAAAGGGCGGCATAATATCCGCCCTTGAAATTACATATTGTTTTGATTTCCCTCACAATCACAAATATTTTCTAAAGTATCACATACTTGTCCTTTCCCAATTTCATTATCCTTATTAGCTAGGTCACCTAAAGTTAACATTCCAACTACTCTGTTATTATCATCACATACTGGAAGTCTTCTTACTTGTTTTTGCCCCATCTTACTTTCTGCATTTGTTATATCATCTGTTTTTTTACAAGTAGTTACATTACAAGTCATTATATCACTTACAGGTGTCACTTTTGCATCTTTATCACAAGCAATACACCTTAATACTATATCTCTATCTGTCACTATACCACATATAGAATTATTGTTATCACATACAGGTAAGCATCCTATATGATTTTGAGACATTAATTTTGCCGCTTCTTGTAATTTAGTTTCTGGTTTTATACAGCAAATATCTTGACACATACAATCTTGAACTTTCATTTTTATTTACCACCTTTCAAAATTTCTTAATATTATTTTTTACAAAAAATAAAATAATATTCTAAAAATAAATGGTTAAAAATAAAAGTAGGAAAACAAAAAAATAGAAAATACTTTTGGAAGTATTTTCCATTTTTTAAACTTATCTAGTTTGTCCATCTTTTTCTCTTAATTTATTATATATTCCGGAATAAACATCATCATATGAAAAATGCTCGTCTTTTCCTTTCCCTTCAAATAAAGGCTCATGGTCAAATAGATTTCTTATATTTAAAGCATCTATTCTTTGTCTTGCTGTTCCTCCACCATAAGGAATTTCTTCATCATCTTTTGCAATTACTTCATATGGCACTAATGTTTTACCTAAACTTGCCATTGCAAAATTTCTATGGTGTCCTTCAATTATTCCTTTATATCCACTTGCTTCTACTACTTCAATAGGTTTATCTGGCATATATCCTTCTTTATTTATTATATCTATCATTTCATCAAGTGAATAAATAGCTCTTCCTGCTGTTTCTCTTATTCCTTGTAAAGGAAGTAAAGTTTTTGGACTTGTCCATGTTTTTGCAAATGGTTTTCTATCCATATAACAATCTAAACAATTAAGTATTGCATTTGATATATCATCAATATTTGCATATGAAGTATCAATAATTAAATCATAATTATCAGGATCTTCTAAGTCTACTCCGTATCTTTCTTTATATCTTTTTTGTTCTCCTAGTCTTCTTTTTTCTCTTGCTTTTTTAGCTTCTTCTAGTGAACTATAAGAACTATCTTCTGCTCCTCTTGACTTATCATTAAATAATCTTCTAGCAGCAACTTCTGGAGTAGCTGTTAATCTTATTGAAAATGCATCAGGTATATTATGAAAAGCAAGTCTTGAGTCCACAATCCAAACTTCATCTGGTCTTTCCTTAGAATTTATTTCCTCACCTTTTCTTTTTACACTGTCATCTATTAATCCATCTACTACAGATCTTATTTCTTTTAATTCATCTAAATTATTTGCTTGTTCTATTGAAAAATTTGATAAATCAACTCCATTAATTCTTAATTTAGATATAGTATTTATCAAAAATAATCTTCTTTCCATATTTGACATTAAATCTTTCATTTCTGGCTTCTCAGATATTTTTTGAAGTTCTTCAGGATTATCTAGACTACGGATAAAATCTATTAAAGTATTGAAATAATGTCTAAATTCATTACCCGTTGAAATAATATGAATACTATCACTTTCATACCCTTGATTTTCTAGCTTTTCTATTAAAGCTTTAGTTGTTGTACCTTTTCCTGTAACTGGTTGTCCTGATAATGCAATAATTTTATTTCTTATATCACTCATTACTCAAAACACCTCCAAAATAGTTCCTACATTATTATTTTACCATTTTATGTAAATTTTGTCAATTATATTTTACCTTTATAATAATTCCATTTAGGCAAATTTTTGTTTACTTCCGCTTCTATTCTTTCTATATCCATACTTGATATATCATCAATGATTTTACAGCCTAATTCCAAAGTTAAAGTTTTAGGTTCTCCATCTTTAAAAAACACTTTATCTTTGACACTATCTAATAAGATAATATTATATTTATTTATAATTTCTTTATTTGTTAAGTCATAATCATTATATAGCCCATCTTTTCCTATTTTAGTTACATAGTAATTATAAAATAAATAATCTGTTATTAAATGCAAGAAAAAACCTTTATTATAGTCAGTATCTATTTTATTATTATCTAAAAACTTTTTTAAGTTCGTATATCTTGGAGATTTTCCATAATGAGTTTTAGATTTATCACTTGTAAAATCTGGAGCAACAATTCCTTTTATAAATTCTTTAGAATAATTTAAATTATGTTTTCTTAAATATTCTTGTCCTATTGCAATATGAATTACAAAACCTGGCATATCTTTCCTCCTATTTTTGTTATCATTTTTATTTTAGCATATTAGAAAAGAAAATGGTATACTAAAGCATTTTTTAGTATACCCATATAAACTATCTTTCATAAATATCCATGTAATCATATCTTGGCATAGGTGGTCTACCTGGTCCTCCTGGGAAAGGTGGCCTTGGCGGACGATGATTTGGTCTTCTATTTCTTAATAATTCTCTAATTAATAATATTTTAATTAAATCTCTTAAACTAGTATTTCGTATTCTATCTTCCCTATTTTCTTTTTTACTTTCATTTTTTACAGTTTCACTATTATTTTGTACCTTAGTATTTCTATTATTACTTATATCATTTTGAAGATTTATATTAACATTTACTTCGTTTGTTACCTCTACTGATGAATAAATTTCATCTGTCATATCTTCGATTAATTCTTCTGTTATATTTCCTGTAACTCCACTACATCTTTTTTGTATCATAGGATATATAATTCTATATATTTCTGGATAATATTGTTCTAAATCTTGATTAGAATCATTCATATTATTATTTGCACTATAATTTGCATAACTATTGTAACTAACATAATTATTATTTTCTTGCCCATACATATTATTAGTGTTTGGATAACCTAAAATAGACCTTATGTAATCATCATAAGATTCATTATTATACATAAAAAAACCTCCTTATCTTTTCTATATAATATGGAGGTTTTTCTTTTTTTGTTATAATTTATTTACTAAATTTTTAAATATATTTCCTCTTTCTGCAAAATTTTTAAACATATCAAAACTTGCACTAGCAGGAGAAAATAATACAACTTCTCTTGGCTTTGCATATTTTTTAGCTAAGTTTACGGCTTCTTCTAAGTTGTCTGCCATATATATGTCAATACTCTTTTTTTCTTTTTCCTCTTCTTCTTTTACCGCATTAAATATTTTTCCTGATGTAGCTCCTAAAAGTATTAATGTTTTTACTTTTTTAAGTATTGGTTTTGCAATTGGTGTATAATCTAAATTTTTATCATATCCTCCTGCAATTAATACAATATCTTCATCAAATGAATTTAATCCTGCAATTGTTCTTGTAGGTGATGAACTTACTGAGTCATTATACCATTTAACATTATCTATTTCTCTTACAAATTCTAATCTGTGTTCTACAGCTTTAAATTCTTTTACAGCTTCTATGCTAATTTCTTGGTCTACTAATGTTTTTGTTGCAGCCAAGGCTGTCGCAATATTTTCATAATTATGATTTCCTCTTAAAAGAACTTCTTTTGTGTCTAATATATGTTTTCTTATTCCGTCTTCACATTCCTTTATAATTCCATTATCTACAATAAATCCATTATCTAACTTTTCTTTACTACTAAAATATGTTACTTTTGATTTTGCTTCCTTACCGCAATTTCTTGTTATTTCATTATCATAATTTAGTACTAAATAATCATTTTCATTTTGATATTTAAAAATAGTTTTTTTAGCATCAATATATTCTTGATAGTCTTTATGAATATTTAAATGATTTGGAGTTATATTAGTAATAACGCTAATTTTAGGACTAATTTCCATACCCATTAATTGGAAACTGCTTAGTTCTAAAACAAGCATATCTTCTGGTTTCATTTCTTCAAGTTTGGTAAATAAAGGTATTCCTATATTTCCTCCTAAATATGTATTATACCCTGCTTTTTTTAATATACTATATATTAAGCTTGTTGTTGTTGTTTTTCCATCACTTCCAGTTACTCCTATAACTTTACATGGAGCTATTTTCATTAGCATTTCTATTTCAGATGTTATAATTGCTCCTCTTGTTTTTTCCTCTACTAATTCTTTTCTTGTTGGCAAACAACTAGGAGAACGAAATATAATATCAAATCCTTTTAAATTTTCAAAACATTTTTTTCCAAAAAAGGCATTTGCTTCATATTTTTCCAATCTTTCTAATAATTTTCTTGGTACTTCTTCCTTTTCTTTTTCATCAAATACTGTAACTTTAGCTTTTTTCTCATACATATATTTTAGAAGTGGCAAATTACTTACTCCTAAACCTATTATTGCTACTTTTCTTCCTTTTAAATAATTATTAAATTCTATTAATTTTTCATTTTTGTATTCCATTTTAATCCCCCAAAAATTTATGCTATTTAATTTTTATTTGTTTCTAAGGTATTATATAACAATTTATTTAAAAAAACAATTTGTACCAGAATATTTTTTCTTTTTTTAGTTAACAATATTATTAAGATTTGATTGGAGGTGCTTTTCATGTCAAAGAAAAATAAAGAAAACAAAAATAATAACAGAAATAATCAAAACAATCAAAATAACAACAACAATGAAAGACAAAACAATAACAATAGATAATTAAGCTTTAAAAAACTGCTAAGAAGTACTTACTTTTTAGCAGTTTAATATTTTCTAATTAAATTGATTGTCTATTTCTTTTAAGATAACATCATGTGCACTTCCTTCTGAAATACTTACTTGTGATACAAGTGTTAGTCTTGCCTTTTCATGGAATTCTGGAATTGTAACACTTCCACAGTTACACATTGTTGATTTTATTTTTGCAACAGTAACTTCTAAATTATCTTTTAATCTTCCAGCATATGGTATATAAGAGTCTACACCTTCTTCAAATGAAAGTTTTTTATCTCCTCCCATATCATATCTTTGCCAGTTTCTTGCTCTATTTGAACCCTCACCCCAATACTCTTTTAGATAGTTATTTCCTTTTTTAACAATCCTTGTAGGGCTTTCATCAAATCTTGCAAAATATCTTCCCATCATTACAAAGTCTGCTCCTAACGCTAAAGCTATTGTTATATGATGGTCATGTACTATTCCTCCATCTGAACATACTGGAATATATATACCTGTTTTTTCAAAATATTCATCTCTTGCTTTTACTACATCTATTAATGCAGATGCTTGTCCACGTCCTATTCCTTTTGTCTCACGTGTTATACAAATAGAGCCTCCACCTACACCAACTTTTATAAAATCAGCTCCAGCTTTTGCTAAATACATAAATCCTTCTCTATCTACTACATTTCCCGCACCTATTTTTACTTGATCTCCATATTTTTCTCTTACAAAGTCAATTGTATTTTTTTGCCAAACTGAATATCCATCTGATGAATCTATACAAAGCAAGTCCACTCCTGCATCTACTAAAGCTGGTATTCTTTCTTCAAAATCTCTTGTGTTTACTCCAGCACCTACTATATATCTTTTATTTTCATCAAGAAGTGAATTTGGATTGTTTTTTCTATCTTCATAATCTTTACGAAATACTAAAAATTTCAAATGTTCTTCTTTATCAAGTATTGGAAGGCAAGCTATTTTATTTTCCCAGATTATATCATTTGCTTCTGGAAGGCTAATTCCTTCTTTTGCCCATACTACTTTATCCTTTGGTGTCATAAAGTCACTTATTGGTGCTTTTTTATTATCTCTTGAAAGTCTATAATCTTTATCTGTAACTAAACCTAAAAACTTCCCATTTTTGCTTCCGTCATCTGTAATTATTACAGTAGAATGTCCTGTTTCTTTTGTTAGATTTAGTACTTCTTCTAATGTAGCATCAGGTTTTACATTTGAGTCACTTACAACAAATCCTGCTTTATGTTTTTTTACTCTCCTTACCATTTTAGCTTGATTTTCTATTGTTTGTGAGCCATAAATAAAAGCAACACCCCCTTCTCTTGCTAATGCAATTCCCATTTCTTCTCCTGAAACTGATTGCATGATAGCAGATACCATTGGGATGTTGGCATAATACTTTGTTTCTTCTCCTTTTTTAAATTTTACAAGTGGTGTTTTTAGTGACACTTTACTTGGTATGCATCTTTCATCTGTTAAGTTTGGTAATAATAAAAATTCATTAAACGTCCTTGAAATATCTTCTAATATCTTTGCCATTTTCTTTCCCCTTTCTTAAATATTTTTACTATTATAATACAACTGTAATTTAAAGTAAAGCACTTTTTTATTTTATTTTAAAACCAATCTATTTTTGACTCTTTATGTAAATCATGCTATAATTACATTGTTTGGTAAAAACCAATGTTGTTTGGAGGAAAGATGATTTCTGCACAAGAATGTCGTGACAAGCTACAAAGAGAAAGGGAAAAAATCTATCAAAAACAAAAAGAGAAATGTATACAAGTAATCAATAATTGGATAAGACTTAAATATAAAGATGAATATATCTCTGTATATTTTGACTTACCACCTCATCCAAAACTTATCTCTGAGCTTAAAAGGCTTGGATATGCCACAAAAACTAGAAAATTATCTGGTTTTTATAAACTTTTCATTTTCCTTCCTCAAGATGTAGAAAATACTTCTTTACAAGATGAAAGTAGCAATGTGAAAGAACCTTCCCCAAGAAGTAGGATTTCTTTCAAAGCTAAAATCATTTATAAGAAGGATTTTTAGCCTCCAATAAGGATACCTTGTAAGGTGTTCTGGAAGTGTCTCCTAGCTTAAGCTTTGAGGCACTTCTTTTTATTTTTATTTGGTTTGTTTACTTTTATTAGTTCTTATGATAATATTAGAAAAAAGTTTGGAGGTTTAAAATGAAAAACGAATTAATTTTAATCTTAGATTTTGGTGGTCAGTATAATCAATTAATAGCAAGAAGAGTAAGAGAATGTAATGTGTATTCTGAAGTTGTTCCTTTTGATATTTCTATTGAAAAAATAGAAGAAAAAAATCCAAAAGGAATAATATTTACAGGAGGACCTGCAAGTGTATTTGCAACAGACAGTCCAAAATGTGATAGCAGAATTTTTGATTTAGGAATTCCAATTTTGGGAATATGCTACGGTATGCAACTTATGACTGTAACTTTAGGTGGAGAAGTTGAAAAAGCTTCAAAAAGAGAATATGGAGCAACAAGTGTTAATATAGACAATAATTCTTTGTTGTTCAAAGGTTTTAATTCTACTAATAATTTCTTAATGAGTCATACAGATTTTGTAAAAACAGTTCCAGATGGCTTTATAAATATTGCCTCTACCCCATCTTGTCCAAATGCTGGTATGGAAAATAAAGAAAAGAACTTTTATGGAATTCAATTCCATCCAGAAGTCGTTCATTCTGAAAACGGTATCAATGTTATTAAAAACTTTTTATATGAGATTTGTAAATGTTCCGGAGATTGGGAAATATCTTCATTTGCAAAAGAAAAGATTAAAAGTTTAAAAGAAAAAATTGGAGATAAAAAAGCATTATGTGCTTTATCCGGTGGAGTTGACTCATCTGTTGCAGCAGTATTATTACATAAAGCAATTGGAAAAAACTTAACTTGTATCTTTGTAGACCATGGATTACTTCGTAAAAACGAAGGTGATGAAGTTGAAGAAGTTTTCAGAAACCAATTTGATATTAACTTAATCCGTGTAAACTGTAAGGATAGATTTTTAAATAAACTTGCTGGTGTTACAGACCCTGAAAAGAAAAGAAAAATTATAGGTGAAGAATTTATTCGTGTATTTGAAGAAGAAGCAAAAAAAATTGGAACAGTAGATTATTTAGTTCAAGGAACTATCTATCCTGATGTAATAGAAAGTGGTTTAGGCAAATCTTCAGTAATAAAGAGTCATCATAATGTTGGAGGCTTACCTGACTATGTAGATTTTAAAGAAATTGTAGAGCCACTTCGAGATTTGTTTAAAGATGAAGTAAGAAAAACTGGTTTAGAACTTGGTATTCCAGAAAACTTAGTATATAGACAACCATTCCCTGGGCCAGGTTTAGCAATTCGTATTATTGGAGACATTACAGAAGATAAACTAAATATTTTAAAAGAAGCGGATAGTATCTTTAGAGAAGAAATAGCTAAAGCTGGACTTCACAAAAGTATAAATCAATATTTTGCAGTACTAACAAATTTAAAATCTGTTGGAGTTATGGGTGATGAAAGAACTTATGATTATACAATAGCACTTCGTGCAGTAGAAACAACTGACTTTATGACAGGAGTATGGAGTAAAATACCATATGAAGTACTAGAAAAAGTATCTAGTAGAATAGTAAATGAAGTAGAACATGTAAATAGAGTGGTTTATGATATAACATCAAAACCACCAGCAACAATAGAATGGGAATAACTGCTGTTTTTCAGGACGGGGTCAAAAAACAGCAGTAAATATAATAAAATTCATAAAAAATACACCTCATTTATTTGAGATGTATTTTTCTTTTGCTGTTTTTTGACCCCGTCCTGAAAAACAGCATAACATTTTTTATGTTTCAAAATTATATTTTTCTCTTTTTTCATAATGAGTATGTAGTAATTTATGTGCTAATTCTCCTCCTGGATTTCCTAAATAGTCTTTATATATTTTCTTAAGTACTGGATTTTCATGTGATTTTCTAATTGTAGATTTTTCATCTATTGTATATAAAGCATTTGCTCTTAATTTTCTTACATCTACTTCTGAACGTATTTTAGCGCTTTTTATTGGTTGACCTCCACCCATTATACATCCTCCTGGGCATGCCATTATTTCTACAAATTGGTAATCTGCTTTCCCACTCTTTATCTCTTCTAATATTTTTCTTGCATTTTTTAGTCCACTTGCTGCTACTACTTTTATTTCCTTTCCTGCTATATTTACAGTTGCTTTCTTTATTCCTTTTCCACCTCTAACTGCTTCAAAGTCTATTTTCTCTAGGTCTTCTCCTGTTAAAATATCTTGTGCAGTTCTTAATGCTGCTTCCATTACTCCTCCTGTTGTTCCAAATATTGCTCCTGCTCCTGTTGCTTCTCCCATTGGATCATCAAACTTACTATCTTCTAGTTTTGTAAACTCAATATTTGCCTGTTTAATCATTCTAGAAAGTTCACGAGTAGTAATTACTCCATCCACATCATAAAGTCCGTCATTTTGCATTTCTGGGCGAATAGCTTCGAATTTTTTAGCAACACATGGCATAATAGATACGACATATATTTTACTTGGGTCGATATTTTCTTTTTTAGCATAATAAGATTTAATTAAAGCTCCAAACATTTGATGTGGTGATTTACAACTTGATAAATGTGAAAGTAATTCTGGATAATTTTCTTCTATATATCTTACCCAACCTGGGCAACAAGATGTCATCATTGGAAGTTCATCGTTATTTTTAAATCTTTCTACAAATTCATTTGCTTCTTCCATAATTGTAAAATCTGCTCCTGTATTTGTATCAAATACTTTATCAAATCCCAATCTTTTTAGAGCTGTTATCATTTTTCCTTCTACATTTGTTCCTATCTCCATACCAAATTCTTCGCCTAAAGCTACTCTAATTGATGGTGCAGTTTGTGCAACTACATATGTATTTGGATCTTTTAATCTTGCCCATACTTCTTTTATACTTTCTTTTTCATGTAAAGCTCCTGTTGGGCATGCCTCTATACATTGACCACAAAATGTACAGTTTACATCATTTAAACTATGATCTCCAACTGTTGATATACAAGATTCAAAACCTCTATTTATACAATCTATTGCTCCAATTCCTTGGACATTTTTACAAGTTGCAACACATCTTCTACATAATATACATTTATTAAAATCTCTAACTAATGCTGGTGATTTATCATCTACTTTATGTTTTGTCATTTCCCCTGGATATTCTACATGTAGAACATTAAATTTTGTAGCTAATGTTTGTAATTCACAATTTCCTGAACGTGTACAAGTCAAACAATCTTTAGCATGGTTTGAAATTATTAAATCAAGTACTGTTCTTCTTGCTTCTAAAACATTTGGAGTATGTGTATGAACTACCATACCTTCTTCTACCGTTTGAATACATGAAGTTGCAAATCCTCTTCTTCCTTCTACTTCAACAATACACATTCTACAATCTCCAACTTCATTTATGTCTTTTAAAAAGCATAATGTTGGAATATCAATTCCTGCTTGTTTTGCAGCTTGTAAGATTGTAGTTCCTTTTTTAGCTTTTACAGTTTCTCCATCTATTGTTAATGTAACTATATTTTCTTCCATTGCTTATCCTCCTATTTCTAATTTATTGCATGGAATGGGCAAGTTGCAATACAAGTACCACATTTGATGCATAAATCTTGGTCTATTACTCTTTTTTCTCTACCTTCTCCTTTTATTGCATTTACTGGACAATGCTTTTGACATAATCCACAGCCCTTACATTTCTCTTCATCTATTCCTATTTTTGCGAGTGCCTTACATTCAGCTGTTCTACATGCTTTATCTATTGCATGTTCCATAAATTCTTCTCTAAAATAATTTAAGGTGCTAAGAACTGGATTTGGAGCACTTTGTCCAAGCCCACAAATACTAGCTTTTTGTATATTTTTTGCTAATGCCTCTAGTCTATAAATATCTATTTCTTCTCCTTCACCATTACATAGTTTTTCTAGTATTTCTAACATCCTTTTTGTTCCTATTCTACAAGGAGTGCATTTACCACAGCTTTCACTTACAGTAAATTCTAAATAGAATTTAGCAAGTGATACCATACACTTAGTATCATCCATTACAATTAATCCACCTGAACCCATCATAGAACCTATTTCTTTTAAAGACTCATAATCTATAGGTGTGTCTAAATGTTCTTTTGGTATACATCCACCAGATGGTCCTCCTGTTTGTGCTGCTTTAAACTTTCTTCCATTTGGTATTCCTCCACCTATGTCATAAACAATCTCTCTTAAAGTTGTTCCCATAGGTACTTCTACTAATCCTATATTATTTACATTTCCACCTAAAGCAAATACTTTAGTTCCTTTTGATTTTTCTGTTCCAATTGATGAATACCAATCAGCTCCTTTTAAAATAATTTGAGCAATATTTGCATATGTTTCTACATTATTAATTAATGTTGGTTTTCCCCATAGACCTGCATTTGCTGGATATGGTGGTTTTACTCTTGGCTGGCCACGTTTTCCTTCTATTGACTCTAATAGCGCTGTTTCTTCTCCACATACAAATGCCCCTGCACCTAATCTTATTTCAATATCAAAGTCAAAGCCAGAATTAAATATATTTTTACCAAGCAAACCATAATCTCTTGCTTGTTTAATTGCAATGTCTAATCTTTTTACTGCAATTGGATATTCTGCTCTTACATAAATATATCCTTTATTTGCACCTATTGAGTATCCTGCAATTGTCATAGCTTCAAGTACTGCGTGTGGGTCTCCTTCTAGAATACTTCTATCCATAAAAGCACCTGGATCTCCTTCATCTGCATTACAAACTACATATTTTTGTTTTCCTTCACTTGCTCTTGTTAGCTCCCATTTCTTACCTGTAGGAAAACCTGCTCCACCTCTACCACGAAGACCAGATTTTTTTATGACCTCTATTACTTCTTCGGGTGACATTACATCTAATACTCTTTCTAGTGCTTTATATCCATCAAAAGCAATGTATTCATCAATATCTTCAGGATTTATAACACCACAGTTTTTAAGAGCTATTCTTTTTTGTTTTTTATAGAAATTTAATTCATCTAAGCTATTTACTATTTTTCCATCTATATCTTTACATAGTAATCTTTCTACTCTTTTTCCTTCAACTATATGTGTTTGTACGATTTCTTCACAATCTTCAGGAGTCACCATAGCATAAAAAGTATCTTCTGGTCTAATTATAACAATTGGACCTTTTGCACATAGTCCAAAACATCCTGTTTTGATGACCCTTACATTTTCTATGTTTTTTTCTTTTAATATCCTTCTAAAATTTTCTAATATTTCTGGAGATTTTGAAGAAGTACAACCAGTTCCATGGCACACTAAAATATGTTTTTCTCTTGCAATCGCTTTAGTATTTACCCTTAAGTCTAATTCTCTTCTCTTTTCTTCTCTTATTTCATGAATTTCTTCTAATGTTTTCATTTCATTCCTCCTAGATTTTTATTAGTTAGTACTATGCATTTTGTTTTTCTTTATTTATTAATTCATCTAAAACTTGATCTAGTTTTTGCACACTTGCTTTTCCATAAACTTCACCGTTTACAGTAAAGACAGGTGCTAAACCACATGCTCCAACACATCTTGTTTGCTCTATTGTAAATAATCCATCTTTTGTTGTTTGCCCTGGCTCTATTTTTAGTCTATCTGTTAATCTATCCATTATTTTTTGTGAGCCTTTAACAAAACAAGCTGTTCCTAAACATACAGATATTTTATATTTTCCTTGTGGTTCTAATGAAAATCTTGAATAAAAAGTAACTACACCATATATTTCTGCCATTGGAATTTTTAAATATTCAGATAATTCTTTTTGAACATGCATTGGTACATACCCATAATGCTCTTGAATTTCGTTTAACATTTGAATTAAATTGTCTTTTTCTGGTAAATACTCCTGAAATAATTTTTCTAAGAACAAATCTTTTTCATTACATTGTTTATTTTCTTTTTCCATGATACTCCTCCCTTTATAGAGTTTATTTCTAAGTTTCTTAAATTATATCAAAGTAGAGATTTTTATACAACTATTTTTTGTAATTTTAAGTTGAAAAAAAGAAGAAATAAATTAATAAAAATATAGACTATTTATCTTATTTGTGTTTTAATTAGTTTATAAGGAGGAAATTATCATGGTACACCAAATGAAATTAGAAGGAAGATTTTTTGATTATATACAAAATGGAACTAAAAGGATTGAATTACGCCTATATGATGAGAAAAGATCTATTATTAATTTAGGAGATGAAATTGAATTTCTTAAACTTCCTGATATGAAGGATAAATTAAAAGTTAAAGTTTGTGGATTACTTCGATATAATTCTTTTTCTGATTTATTTAAAGATTTTGATATTAGTATTTTAGCAGATAAGTCTATGACTAAAAAAGAACTTTTAGATGTATTGCAAGAATTCTATACTCCTGAAGAACAAAAGAAATATGGAATATTGGGAATTAGAATAGAAAAATTATAAAAGTAAGCCCAGAAAGAAATATCCTTCTGGGCTTATATTACGAGATTTTGCCATTGAATACAAACTCTCGTGAAAGGCTATTATAATAGCCTTTCTCAAGTATTTGTGTTCTCCGCCAACCGTATTTTCTGATTATTGGAATAAATTGCTTAACTTTGTACTCTGCAATTGTAATTAGTGGAGTTGTTGTCTCAAGATACTTGAATGCTTCTTCAAGTAATCTAGTTGCAATTCCCATGTCTCTATATTTATCCAAAACAAGAAGCGTACAGATTTTATTTTCTTCATCTTCTTTTTTCAAAATTGCACATCCAACAACTTCACCATTGAGCTCAGCAAGGAAAATATCTCTTGTCCCATTAAGTACTCCTGGCACAACTTTTTCCCAATACCACGAAAAACGGTTTTTGTAATCTTTGTCTGTTTCCTCCGTGATTTCATATGCTTTTGAAACAATATTAGAAAATGCTTTATGTTCCTTTCCTAGATATTTAGAAGCTTTTAAAATCTCGATTTTAGTCATATAAATTCCTTTCAAGCATTTGTTTTAGAACACAAATATTTTTACATAACTTTTTTATGTTATACACATAAGTATAACATAATTTTACATTTTTATCAATTGGTTGAATTTATAGATTTTTTCTTAATTTTATTGACAATTTTGTTGAAAAATGTCACAATATAGTTATAGATTAAATATTTATAAAGGGGTGAAGTTAATGGACGAAAAACAAGAATCTAAAGGCCTTAGCATAGCTGCTATGGTATTAGGAATTATAGCTGTTGTATTATTCTGTTACCCTGTTGTTTCTATACCTTGTGCAATTCTTGCAATAATATTTGGTGTTGTAGGAATGAAAAAAGGTGGAAGAGGAATGGGCATTGCTGGTCTAGTTTTAGGTATAGTAGCACTTGCATTATACGGTTTAATGGTACTTGGTGTACTTTCTTTTGTATCAGCTTTATCTTAATTTAATTAGAATTAAA
Organism: uncultured Clostridia bacterium; assembly: GCA_944387535.1. GTDB lineage: Bacteria > Bacillota > Clostridia > TANB77 > CAG-508 > CAG-269. The sequence continues at coordinate 54,073 of CALXFI010000002.1, forward strand.
TACAAAAATAAATCGCAACTAAAAAAAGAACTTGCGATTTATTTTAGGCCATTTTTAGGAGTTTATTATGAAAAATTTTTTAAATAAAAAATATTCTAAGTTAATAATTATACAAATATCTATTATAGTTCTACTTGCTATGATATTTATTTTTGTGAACTCTCCTTTTAAAAATTTAACCCCTAGTTGTTATTGGAAAGAAAATTATAATATAACTTGTCCTAGTTGTGGTGGTACTAGATGCATTGCAAATTTTATAAATGGTAATTTTAGAGATGCATTTTTCTATAATCCATTTTTATTTATTTTAATTGTATATTTATTCTTACTAGATTTATTATATATAATAAACACCATTTTAAATAAAAAATACTTAAAGTTCTTTTATCCAAAATGGTGGTATGTTATTATATATTTTTCTTTATGGGCTATTTATACAATAGTTATAAATATTTTAAGCTTTATTTAATTCATTGTAACTTGCCCCACAATATCACTTATATTTTCTATATTATGTTTTTCCATATAGTCTTCTATTTGTTTTATAGTATTAATACTTGTATATGGATCTTGGAAGTTTCCTGCACCAATGGATACAGCTGTTGCACCTGCTAGCATAAATTCAATAGCATCTTCCCCATTTATAATTCCACCCATTCCTAAAATTGGTATATTTACAGCTTGCGCTACTTCATAAACCATTCTTACAGCAACAGGTCTTATTGCAGGTCCTGATAAGCCTCCGGTATTATTTGCAAGTACTGGCTTTCTTTTTTCTATATCAATTTTCATGCCAAGTAATGTATTAATTAAAGAAACTCCATCAGCTCCTCCGGTCTTTAGCACCTTTTGCAATCTCTCCAATATTTGAAACATTTGGCGTTAGTTTTACAATCAAAGGTTTATTTAATACTTTTCTTACTTTAGAAGTTATATCTTTTACTCCTTCATAAGAACTACCAAATGCCATACATCCTGCCTTTACATTTGGGCAAGATAAGTTTAATTCTACCCCATCTATATCTAATGTATCTAATATTTTACAAACTTCAATATAATCTTCTATTGTACTTCCACAAGCATTTACTATAATTGCTGTATCAAACTTCTTTAAAAATGGCAAATCATTTTCTGCAAAATATTCTACTCCTGGATTTTGAAGTCCAATACTATTTAACATTCCACTTGGAGTTTCACAAACTCTTGGTGGTTTATTTCCGCTTCTAGGTTTTATAGATGTTCCTTTTGTTATTATTGCACCTAGTTTACTTAAGTCAAAAAAGTTACTATATTCTCTACCATATCCAAATGTACCAGATGCTACTGTTACTGGATTCTTCATTTTTATCCCTGCAAAATTTATACTTGTATTCATTATATCAATTCTCCTTCCAATTCTAAATATCTACATCTTTTGCTCTAAATACTGGCCCACCTTTACATACGTGCCAATATTCAGGATTATCATTGCTACTTCTTGATGTTTTTACAGCACAGCCCAAACATACTCCTATTCCACATCCCATTCTTTCTTCCAAAGATATTTGACATGGGATATCTTTTTCTATTGCCAATTTCTTTACTGCTCTTAGCATTGGAAGCGGTCCACAAGCATATATGCAGTCTATTTTTTCTTCTTCTAAATCTTTTTCTAATTCGCTAATTGCAAAACCTTTTATTCCATAAGTTCCATCATCTGTTGTAAGTACTAATTTATTTGATACATTTTTAAATTCTTGTTCTAGAACAACATAATCTTTACTTCTAAATCCTAAATATATATTTACTTCTTTTCCCTCTTCTTTTGCTTCTTTGGATAATTCATATAAAGGAAATACTCCTATTCCCCCTCCTACTACAGCAATTTTGTCATAACTACTAAACTTAAATGTTCCCATCCCTAATGGTCCTATTATATCTATTAAATCCCCTTCTTCTTTTTTAGAAAGTAATTTTGTTCCTTCTCCTTTTATTTGAAAAATAAATTTCAATGTTCCTTTATCTTTATTTAAGTTGTAAATACTAATAGGTCTTCTTAAAAATGGTACTGTAGTTTCAGTAACTCTTATCTCAATAAAGTTACCTGGTTTTGCACTTTCTACTATTTTCTTTGCTTCTACTTTAAACCTTACAATATCTGGTTTTAAATATTCCTTCTCTACTAATTTCGCTTTAACTACTTCTGGCATTTTGCTCCTCCTTAATTAAAAAAATTTAATTCTTTATTCATTCTTAAAGCTTCTTCTCTTGTTGCTAAGCCATATTCTTCTTCTTTATGATTTTTCTTCCAATCTTCTTGTTTGTATGCACACATTAAACTTCTAGAAGCGTTTACAATTCCACCTAAACCTTGTTTATCAAAACCTAATTTTATATCTTCTGCTTTTCCTCCTTGTGCTCCATAACCAGGTATTAGGAAAAATGTATGCATAGCTAAGCTTCTTAATTCTTGTAATTGTTTTGGATATGTTGCACCTACTACAGCAGCTATACTACTGTAACCGAACTTTCCTCTTAAGTCTTGTCCCCATTTTTCTATTAAAGAAATTACTTTTTTATATACCTCTTCCCCATTTTCTAATTTCTTATCTTGTAACTCTCCTGATGATGGATTAGATGTTTTTGCTAATATAAAAATTCCTTTATCATATTTTTTGCAATCTTCTACAAATGGTTCTATACAATCTGTTCCCATATAAGGGTTTACTGTCATAAAATCCACATCAAAAATACTTTCTTCTTTTTCCCCAATTTTAGTTCTTCCCAAATATGCATTAGAATATCCTTTAGCAGTTGAGCCAATATCTCCTCTTTTATTATCTGCAATTACTATCATACCTTTTTCTTTTGCATATTTACAAGTATCTAAAAATGTTTGCATACCTGGAATTCCAAACATCTCGTAAAATGCCATCTGTGGTTTTATTGCAGGAATTATATCATATACACTATCTATTAATGATTTATTATACTCTAAAATAGCCTTAGACGCTCCTTCTAAATCCATAGTATATTTATTTCTTACACATTTTGGCAAAAGTTCATATCTTGGGTCTAAGCCCATGACAACTGGACTTTTTAATTTAATTATTTTTTCTATTAACCTATCCATTGCATTCATATATTTTTTCTCCTATCTCTTCTTTTGTTTTCATCTTATCATTTTAATATTTCTTTTTCAATAGTTTATTTTTTTATTTGACAATTTCTATTTTTTTGTTACAATTGTTTTAGATTAATTAAGGAGGAATTTTTATGTCTAATATTATTTCATATTTATTTGAAACAAATGCAATAAAATTTTGTGAAGAAAACAAACCGTTTTGGTATACTTCAGGAAAAATCGGACCATATTTTATAAATACTCATTTCATCTATGGAAGTGAAAAAGATGCTGTATCTCTTTTAGGCTTTATAGATGATTCTTTATTTGATAAAATGACTTTACCAAAGAAAGTTTTTGAAAAGGTTTTAAAACAATATAATGAAAACAAAATTTACCAAGATGTAATAAATCATATGAAAGATTATATTGAAAAAAATATTGACATTTCAGAAGTTGATTTTATTTCTGGTGGTGAAAGACGAGATTGGTTCTTCTCTAACATTTTAGCTTATCTATTAAATAAACCTCATATTACAATTTATAAAGATTTAAGCTCAGTTATTTCTGACTCTAAGTTTAATGAAACTACGAAAAGCTATAATATAGAAGGAAAAAAAGTTCTACATATTGCTGATTTAATTACAGTTGCATCTAGCTATCTTCGTGCTTGGATTCCTGCAATTGAAAATTTAGGAGGAAAAATACTTTGGTCTTGTGTCGTAGTAGATAGAATGCAAGGAGGAGAAGAAAAACTTTCTGAAAAAAGAATTAAAAGCTTATCTTTAGTAAAAGTAGATAAAGATTTATTTAAAAAAGCTTTTGATATGGATATCATTAACGATAAACAATTAGACATGTTAAATAAGTTTTTTGATAATCCAGATAAAACTATGAAGGAATTTTTAATAGAACATCCTGAATTTTTAGAAACCTCATTAAATGCAGATGAAAAGACTAAAAAAAGAGCACAGCTTCTAATTGATAATGATTTATATAATTTAAAATCTAAATAAAGTAATCGCTAGGAGAAATAAAATGAAATATTATTTATTAAGCGGAATGGATAAAAATAATAATTATAATTTTTATAATTCTATTGCAAAAAGATTTAAGAAGGAATTAAGTGATTTTGATACAATAGTATATATTCCTACCTATCCAGATAACAAAGAAAAATGTATTGAACTATCAAAATCCAAAATATTTAAAAATATAGAAATTAATTTTAAAAAAAGTATTGTTTTAAATTATTCCTATAATCTTGATGATGTTAAAAAAATATTAGATAAAAATAACTTAATATTTTTATATGGAGGAAATCCATATACTCAAATGGAATTTATAGAAAAATATAAAATTAGAGATTTAATAAAAAATAAGACTATTATTAGTTTGAGTGCTGGAAGTATAAATATGTGTAAAAATGCAATATGCACTAAAGATGAGGATTTTGATGAAAGTACTATGTATGATGGTATGGGACTAGTTAACTTTAGTATAGAACCACATTTTAATATAAATAATAAGGAAGTTTTAGATGATTTAAAAGAGTTTTCAAAATATACTGATATATATGCTTTAAAAGATAATGCTTATATTATAATTGAAGAGAAAAAAGTAAGTTTTTATCGGAGAAATTTATTTAATAAAAAATGGTGGAATTAAAAAGATAAAAAATGATTAAAAGTGGTATTTTTTACCACTTTTAATTTTCACTTATTTTCTTATTATCAATAGATGTGTCCCAAACGCGAATTTTTTTGCGCAAAGGAAACGTCCCCAACGCGAATTAGTTTTCTAATATTTTTTCTAATTCTCTTATCTTATCACGTAATTCTGCTGCTTTTTCAAATTCCATTTCAGCTGCATATTTAAGCATCTCATCTGTAAGTTTATTAATTGTTTCTTTAATGTCATCTTCTTTTTCAAGTTTATATTCTACTTCTATATCTTTTGCATCTACAATAGAAATTGAGTCTCTTACTGACTTACTTATTGTTTTTGGTGTTATATGATGTTTTTCATTGTATTCTTGTTGTATTTTTCTTCTTCTATTTGTTTCTGATATTGCTTTTTCCATACTATCTGTTAGTTCGTCTGCATACATTATAACTGTTCCATCTGTATTTCTTGCAGCACGTCCTATTGTTTGTATTAAAGATCTTTCTGAACGTAAGAAACCTTCTTTATCTGCATCTAATATTGCAACTAAAGATACTTCTGGTATATCTAGACCTTCTCTTAAAAGGTTTATTCCGACTAACACATCAAATTCACCAAGTCTTAAGTTACGTATTATTTCCATTCTTTCTAATGCTTTTGTATCAGAATGCATATAATTTACTTTTATATCTAAACCTTTTAAATATTCTGTTAAGTCTTCTGCCATTTTCTTTGTTAATGTTGTTACTAATACTCTTTCCTTTTTTGCTACTCTTTCTCTAATTTGTTCTAATAAATCATCTATTTGATTTGTTACTGGTTTTACTTCTATTTTAGGGTCTAATAATCCTGTTGGTCTTATAATTTGTTCTACTACATTATCTTTACTATGTTCTTTTTCGTATTCTGCTGGTGTTGCACTTACAAATATTACTTGGTTTATTCTTTCTTCGAATTCTTTAAATGTAAGTGGTCTATTATCAAATGCTGATGGTAATCTAAATCCATACTTTACTAATGATTCTTTTCTTGCTCTATCTCCATTATACATTGCTTTTACTTGTGGTATTGTTGCATGTGATTCATCTATTAATAGTAAGAAATCTTTTGGAAAATAGTCAAATAGAGTATATGGAGGACTTCCTGCTGGTCTTCCACTTATGTGTCTTGAATAATTTTCTATTCCTGAACAAAAACCTGTTTCTTTCATCATTTCTATATCAAAGTTTGTTCTTTCTTCTATCCTCTGAGCTTCTATCAGTTTATTTTGTGATTTAAAGTATTTTACCCTTTCTTCCATCTCTTGTTCTATTGTTACAATTGCTCTATCCATCTTTTCTTTTGTTGTAACATAGTGTGATGCTGGAGATATTAGTATATGACGTCTTGTTCCTAAAGGCTTGCCAGTTAAAGCATTTATTTCTACTATTCTATCTATTTCATCTCCCCAAAATTCTACTCTTACCGCTTCTTCTGACTGGTCTGATGGATATATTTCTACTATATCACCTTTTGCTCTAAATGTTCCTCTTTTAAAGTCTATTTCATTTCTTGTATATTGCATACTAACCAATTTCTTTAACACTTCATCTCTTGATTTTTTCATACCAGGTCTTAAAGATAGCATCATTTCTTGGTAGTCCACAGGGTCTCCTAAACCATATATACAAGAAACAGAAGCAACTATTATTACATCTCTTGTTTCAAACAAAGACAATGTTGCTGAGTGTCTTAATTTATCTATTTCATCATTTACAGAAGAGTCTTTTTCAATATATGTGTCTGTTGAAGGTATATAACTTTCTGGTTGATAATAATCATAATAAGAAACAAAATACTCAACATTGTTTTCAGGGAAAAACTCTTTGAATTCACTATATAATTGCCCTGCTAGTGTCTTATTATGTGCTAAAACAAGTGTTGGTTTCTGTACTTTTTGAATTATATTTGCCATTGTGAATGTTTTACCAGAGCCTGTAACTCCTAGTAATGTCTGGTATTTCTTACCTTCTAAAACTCCTTTACTCAAATATTCAATTGCTTGTGGCTGGTCACCTGTTGGTTTATATTCTGAATGTAATTTAAACATATTTATTTTATGCTCCTTTTAAATTAAATAATCTAACATATTATTTATATCATATTTTTACCATAAATACAATAAATAACACAACATATATCATCTCACATAAAATTCCATAATCATGTTTCGGAATTTGAAAACAACTTGTCTTTTATTGCTTTAATGTTTTTATATCTTCTCCTAATATTCTTAAATAATCTTTTTCTGCTGTAGTTAAATGATTTTTCATATATTTATCATATTCTTTATGCGCTTGTTCTAAAGCTTGTTTATGTGATACTTTACCTTTGTGATTTAATATATCTTTTCTTGTCATCTTTAAGAAACTATCAAGTTCATTTGTCCAGTCTTCCATTGTCATTGCATGCATACTTAAAGCATTAATTTCTGCAATATCTAAATAAGCTGATACCATTCTATTTAATATTTCTAATTCTTCTTTAGTTAAATAATTTTTTGCAATTTCTGTTTCTGCTCTTGTGGGTATATCACCTTTAAAATTTGTTAAACCTATATTTTCTTTATTACTATCTACTCTGTCATAGATAACCTCAGCTGCTGTATTTCCGTGAACTGCATAATGCATTTTGTTTTGAACAGTTTTAAAGAATTTTTTAGTTAAATCACTATTTGCATCATAGTCTACACTTGTTGCATAAATATCTAATATCTTTCTCCAAAATACCTTTTCTGAAGAACGTATATCTCTAATCTTTTCTAGTAATTCTTCAAAATATACTCCTCCACCATTATTTTTCATTCTACCAGTATCTAAGTTATATCCTTTTATTAAATATTCTTTAATTAATTTATTTGCCCATATTCTAAACTGTGTACCACGAATAGATCTTACACGATAACCAACTGAAATAATTACATCTAAATTATAATATTGAACTTTTCTTTTAACCTCTCTATTTCCTTCGGTTTGAACTGTCAAAGATTCCTTGACAGTTGAATCTTTATCAAGCTCTCCTTCATCAAATATGTTTTGTATATGATTACTTATATTCTGTTTTGTTGTATCAAATAGTTTTGCCATAGCATTTTGTGTAAGCCATACATTTTCGTCTTGCAATGTTACTTCTATTTTTACTTGCCCATCATCTGTTGTATAGAAAATAATATTACTATTTGGATTTAAAACCTTATTATCCAATATTCCACCTTCTTTTTCTATTTAATTCAAATATTTTTCTAAATCTAAATTCATATATTTATTACTCTTATTTTCAATACTATCTAATAATAAATCTTTTGTTCTATTTGCTAAATTAAACTCCTCTTTAGAAATTTCTTTTTTATTTAAAGCATCTAATAATTCATCTTCATCTAAAACATTTATTCTTCCTTCTTTATCAATTGTAATATCTAAATACAAATCATCATAATATGGAATATTGCTTTTTTCATCTAAACCATTTCTTAAGGTAATATCAAAGTAATATTCTATTCTTTCCTTCTTCTCATTAAAATAAACTCTCATTGTATAATTTTCTTTTTTAGGAATTAATTCTACCATATAATATCCATTATCTATTAGACATAATCCTGTTTCTAAAATAAATGGTTTTTCTACATCAATAAATTTCTTTACAGTGAGGTAATAATCTTCTTTATCAAAGTAAAAATTTAATTCATATTTATTAACATCTTTTAAATATGTTTTACTAATTAATTTTCTATTCATTAATTTTTATTCTCCATTTTTATTTTATTATATAATAAAATTCTATATAGTAGTATATCACATTTTAGAGTATATAACAACATTTATCAAAGCTTTAATATTTTGTTTTTTAATTTTTCTTTTAAAAAAGAAGCTGTTAATTACTTAACAGCTCCTTCTTATGCTATACCATCAAAACAGTTTTATTTTCTTTTAATGATTTTTTAATATCTATTACCCTTTGGTTTGATGAGCCTCTCCATTTAAGTGTTGGGTCGTGTAACTCATCTACATATTGTCCATCTACTAATACATCTATATATTTTAAGACCTCTTTATCTTTTAAATCTTTTTCAAAATTAAATCCAGACCATACCCATATATTTTTACTTGGATATTTTTCTTTAAATGCTTTTGCAAGTTTAGTAGTTCCTTCTATATTTGTAGGATGCATTGGCTCTCCACCTAAGATTGATAAACCTTTTATATAATCTTTATCACATAATTCTAATACACCTTTTATAGTATCATCTGTAAATTCTTTACCGCCTTTAAAATCCCAAGTTTCAGGATTAAAACAATTCTTACAATGGAAGCTGCATCCTTGCATAAATACAGATACTCTTACTCCTGGTCCATTTGATATATCCATTTTTCTAACTAAATTATATCTCATACTCTCTCTGCCACCTTATTATCTAAGTGTAAAACTCTTTCTTTTATTTCTTGTGTTCTTCCTTTATTCCAGAAATTAGTTCCAATATAACCACAAGTACGTCTTGCAACATTTAATGTATTATGGTCTCTATTACCACAGTTTGGACAATACCATTCTAAGTCTTCATCAATTAAGATTTCTCCTGTATAACCACATTTTTGGCAATAATCAGATTTTGTATTTAGTTCTGCATACATAATATTATCATAAATAAATTGCATTACTTCAAGTATTGAGTCTAGATTATTTTGTAAGTTTGGAGTTTCAATATATGAAATTGCTCCTCCTGGGCTTAATCTTTGGAATTCACTTTCTAATTGTAGCTTAGAAAATGCATCAATTTCCTCAAATACAGGTACATGATAAGAATTAGTAATATAATTTCTATCTGTTATTCCTTTTATTGTTCCAAATCTCTTCTTTAAACATTTTGCAAATTTATATGTTGTTGATTCTATTGGTGAACCATAAACAGAATAATCAATATCTTCTTCAGTTTTCCATTTGTTTGTCGCATCAACTAAGTGTTGCATTACTGCTAATCCAAATTCTTTACCTTTTCCATTATCAGTATGTGAATGTCCTGTCATAAATTTTACACATTCATATAAACCTGCATATCCAAGTGAAATAGTTGAATATCCATGATGTAATAATTCATGAATTGACTCACCTTTTCCAAGTCTTGCTAAAGCTCCATGTTGCCAAAGAATAGGTGCTACATCACTTGTTACTCCAGCTAGACGTTTATGTCTTATTTGCAAAGCTCTATGGCATAACTCTAATCTTCTATCAAATATCTTCCAGAATTCATCCATATCTCCATCTGATGATAAAGCAATATCTGGTAAGTTTATAGTAACAACACCTTGGTTAAATCTTCCATAATATTTTGGTTTATTAGTTTTTGGATCAACATAAGGTGTTAAGAATGAACGACATCCCATACAAGGGTAACAATTTCCATTACCGTTTTTATCTATTTTATATTCTAACATTTTCTTTTCAGAAATATAATCTGGTACCATTCTCTTTGCTGTACATTCAGCAGCAAGCTTTGTTAAATACCAATATTTACTACCTTCACGAACATTGTCTTCTTCAAGAACATATAGTAATTTTGGAAATGCTGGGGTTATATATACACCTTTTTCATTTTTAAATCCTAATATTCTTTGATTTAAGAATTCTTCAATTAACATTGCAAGCTCATCTTTATATTCATCTGTTTCACCTAAATACATGAATACTGATAAAAATGGTGCTTGTCCATTTGTATTTGTCATTGAATTTACTTGATAATTAAATGTCTGTACTCCATCTTCAATTTCTTTTTTAGTGTCTTGTTTAGCATATTTTTCACAATCTTCTTTAGACATATGTCTATCTTGATATTTTTTATAATATTTTTCATAACTACTTCTTACAAATGGTGCTAAATGCGTAAGTGATATTGTTGCTCCTCCATAACTAGATGATGTAACTGCTAATATAATTTGTGTTGCAATTGTTGCTGCTGTAATAAATCTATGTGGTTTTTCTATCATTACTCCATTTATAATTGTACCATTTTGAAGCATATCCTCTAAGTTAATTAATTCACAATTGTGCAAAGCGTTTTGTGCAAAATAATCAGCATCATGGAAATGTATAATTCCTTCATCATGTGCTTTTACTATATCCTCTGGTAACAAAAATCTTCTTGTAATATCTGTGCTTGTTATTCCTGCTAAATAATCTCTTTGTGTTGTTACTACTTCTGCATTTTTATTAGAATTTTCATTATTCCAATACTCATTTTCACCTTCAATTAACTCTTTAATTGTTTGGTCTGTTGTATTTGCTTTTCTTACTAATTCCCTTTTATATCTATATGTAATATATTTTTTAGCCAATTTATATTTATCAAATTCCATTAATTTTTGTTCTATAATATCTTGAATATCTTCAACTAATATCCTTTTTTTGTTCAGTCCTTCTATGTATTTAACAATTTCTTCAATTTGTTCTTTTGAAACTTTTTCTCTTCCTTTCACTTCTTCATTTGCTTTTGTTATTGCAGCTTTTATTTTTTGTCTATCAAAATCTACAATACTGTCATCTCTTTTTACTACTTTCATTTCTTTTGTTACCCCCTCGTAAATTATTTATGGCATTATAATACAGATAATTTTTATAACATACAAGTTGCAATTGCAACATTTTTGTATTTTTTATTTCATATTTTTTGTTTTATCTTTATTCTTCATATCCTTACTCTAGCAATAGATACATCCGTTTTACAAATTAAATATATTCGTATTTTATTATGTAAAAAGAGCTTTGTAATATGCTTTAAATTCTATGTTTTTAACATAGCAAAAAAGTACATATTTTTTTAAAATTTTTTAATATTTTCTTTTAAAAATTTTATTCTTTTTTCAATATTATTTTTAGTTGTTTTACTATTTAAAATCATATCATAACCATGTACTGTTCCAAATGTTTCATTTAACTCCACTTTTGCCCCATTACTGGATAATCTATTATAATATTCTATTCCATCATCATGTAATGGGTCATATTCTGCAACTTCTATATATGTATTTGGAATATTTTGTGGCAACTTTGCTTGCATTGGTGAAGCTTCTTTTCTTTGTTTTTCATCTGTACCTTTTAAATATAGTTCCCACATCTTTTTATTATTCTTACTATTCCACATTGGTGTATCTGTAAACTTTTTCATGGAAGCGGATTTCATTTTTGCATTTGTTACTGGATAAATTAACATTTGAGAACAAATATTATTATTTTCTAAACCGCAAATATATGTAGCAAGTACCGCTCCTGCACTATCACCTCCAACTGCTATTTTTCCTTTATCAATATTTAAACTTTTATAATTTCCTAATATCCAATTATACATATTAATTGCATCTTCTTTAGCACAAGGATATGGATATTGGGGAATTAATCTGTAATCTGGAAATACAACTCTTATATTTGCTTTTTTAGCATAAATACATGCTAATTTTTTATGATAAGGTGCAGCTTTAAAAGCAAAACCTCCTCCATGGAAATATAATAAACACGGTAAATCTTTTTTATCTTTTGGACTAAATATTTCTACTTTTAAATTATTTTCTATTTTATATTTTTTAACTTCTATATCTTTTTGAATAGATGTTAATTTAAGCAATATTTCTTGTGGTATTCTTGACATGTATAATATAGGTTTACAAAATGGTATCTTTATTATTTTTAATTTACTAAAACTTTTATCAATAGAATATTTCATCTTTTTCTCCTAATTTTTACAATTTCTAATCTAGCTTATATCATACAAATTTTTTTATTGCAAGAAAAAAGAAGTAAGAAAAGTTTTAAATTTTCTACTTCTTAAAATTAAATTTTTATTCTTTATTTTCGTAGCTTTCACACATTGACTCATCTTTCTTTTTTGTATTACAGTTTTCTACTGGTGTAACTGTTATTTGTTGTAATACACATTCTTGATGTGTTTTATCATTATATTTACAACTACTTACTGTACAATTAATTTTTTGATTTTTCTCCATAAAAATAGCCTCCTTTTTAATAGTATGGCTATTTTTCATATTTTTTATTAAACAAATTATTTAAAAATCTTCTTCATCATTTTGATCTAAGTTATAAATATCTTTATAACTATATTCTAATATTTTCTTTAAGTCCTCTGATTCTATTTCAACTGACATAGTCTCAGAACCAAAGGCACATATTAATTTTTCTTCATTATAAATTTTAGGGTCAACTACAACAGCTTTTATTAGTCCTTCTTTTAATCCAAAAGGTGTCATACAGCCTGGTTGCATACCTGTTGTTTCTATCATTTCATCTCCTGACACTAATTTTACTTTTTCTCCCAAAATATTTTTTAGCACTTTAGAATCCATCCTCTCTGTTGCTAGTGTAATAAATAGATAAAAGGCTCCTGATTTACCTTTTAAAAATAAAGTTTTACTTTCTGTTCCTGTAAGTCCTAACTCTTTATCAACTTTGTCTGCTGTTTCATAATTTAAAATTGGTTCATGAGTTACAACTCTTGGTTTCAAATTTAGCTCCTTTAATATTTCATAGCATTTTTCATTGTTTTCGTTCATATTTAATCACTCCTTATTAATATCATTTTTATACTTCTTTTCTTACTTTACAAGGATTTCCATATGCTATCACATTTGATGGAATATCTTTAGTTACAACACTTCCTGCTCCTATTACTACATTATCACCAATTGTTACTCCAGGAAGAACTACCACATTCCCACCAAACCATACATTATTTCCTACTTTTATAGGTTTAGCATATTCTAGTCCCTTATTTCTTAAATCAACTTCTACGGGGTGTCCCGCTGTATAAAAGCCACAATTAGGTCCAATAAAAACATTGTCTCCAAATTCAACTTTTGCTCCATCTAGTATAACACAATTATGGTTCATATAAAAGTTTTCACCAACAGAAATATTGTAGCCATAATCACAATAAAAATTAGATTCTATTAATAAATTTTCTTTCGTATTACCTAATATTTCTTTTATAAGTCTTTCCCTTTCTTTTTGCTTAAAAGGTTCTAAATTATTATATTTAAAACATAAATCTTTTATTTTTACTCTTTCTTTTTCTAAATCTTCATCATAATTTGCATCATAAAGCTCACCTTTATCTCTTTTTTCTTTTTCTGTCATTTTTTACCTCCCTCGGATATGATTATATAATTATTTTTAAAATATTTCAATTTAAATAGACTTTTTTTATTATTTTCTGTTATAATAAGAACTATACAAGAAGATAAAATTTTTATGAATGGAGTGGACCTTATTTGAGTAAAGGAAAACATGTAAAACCTGGTTCCTACGTAAAACCAAAATTTAAAAAGTCACTTTTATTCGTTCTATTTTCAGTAATTTTGCTTAGTATTATCTTTAATAATTTAAACTCAAACAATAACGAAGAAAGTATTGCTCAAGTAGATGAGACCGCAAATCTTACTACAACCGAAGTCACAACCCAACCACAACCAGAGCCAGAACTTCCAAAAGAAATTGTACCTATGGAAGACGAAGATTTAAAGATTCTAATTGAATCTGAAATGACAAAATATGGCTTTAATGAAAATAATTTTGCATTTTTCTACTATAATATAGATGATAAAAAATATTATTTTTATAATGAAGATTCTTATTTCACAGCCGCAAGCACTATAAAAGTTCCAATTGCAATGTATTATTATGATGAAATAAATGCAGGTAATTTAAATACAGACTCTAAAATTTTGTATGCTAAAGACTGTTACGAAGCAGGTCGGTGGTACTACTGCTTCTTTATATTCAGTAGGAGATTATGTTCCACTTGATTTCTTATTAGAGCAAGCAATTGTAAATAGTGACAATACAGCTGTAAATATTTTAATTAAAAATTTAGGATATTCAAATGCAAGAAAAGATATAACAAAATATACTGATGAAACTGTTCCAGAAGATTTTTATAGTACTAATATTACTTCTGCTGGATATTCTTATGACGTTATTAATTATTTATATGAACATCAAGAATCTTACCAAAAATTAATAGAAGATATGAAAAAATCTTCTATGGGAATGTATTTAAAAGAATATATAACAGATTATGATATAGCACACAAATATGGAAGTTATGGTGGATATGTTCACGATTATGGAATTGTATATGGAGAAAAAACTTATTTAGTAGGTATATTTACTAGAAATATAACAGACTCTGATAAAGTAATTGCTCAAGTTAGCTTAGATATTTTAAATTATACTTTAGGTAAACTTGACGTAAATACATTAGTGCCTTCAGGAACTGAAACTTTGGAAAATACAACTAATAATACTTCTAACGAAACAAATGCAACAACTGAAGCTAATAATACTACTGAAAATGGTTCATCAGCCTAAAATAAAAATAACAACTAAATATAAATAATACAAATTAAAGAGTAGTTTAGCTACTCTTTAAAATTTTATAAAATTTGTAAAATTTATATACTTGATACTAGATAGAACAAAATCAACTATCAAAACAGATGCTAAAGCATATATTGTTGCTTTCTGTATAGGAAATGAAATTTTCTGTAATAGTTTTTCTGTCCTTTTTTCTATAAAAGGATGTAAGAAGTTAGAAAATACCACTCCTGCTATTCCCCAAACAATAGAAAAGCTTAAGCAAATACGTCCTTGAATATTAAACATAGCATCAGAATAATCCCACCATCTTAAGTGAAATACCATTTCTAATATCCAAGAGGCTACAAATTCAAATATAGAAAATACTATCATTGATATAAAAAACTTCTTTACATTATGTCCTTTTAAGCCATCAAAAATAAGTATAAATATAATTGCTCCAAACCCATAAATAGGACAAATTGGTCCAAATAAGAACCCTCTTTTTACAAAATGTCCTAAAACTAGAACAGCGTAAAAAGACTCTAAAACCCATCCTAAAAATGAATATATTAAAAAGTACATAATCAATTTATCTTTTGTGGATAATTTTTCGTATTTAACAAGTGCTAAACTCTCTTCCAAAAAACTCTCCCCCTTAAAAAGTTCCAATTATCCATAAAATTATTTTTATAATAATACTTACTTGTGCTATTCCTGCTAAATTTCCTGTTATAAATCTACGAATATTTGTAGACTCTTTTATTTTCTTGTATTGTATAAACCAATCTAAAAACATTATAGCAAGAAATAGTAAATCTAAATAAAATGGAATTCTAACAGAAAAAATATAAAGGATAATTCCTATAACTTGTCCTGTAAGTATTCCCGTACATCTACTACACACTGGAAATTGCCAGCCCTTTATAAAAAAACTCCTATCTTCTCTTTGGTGGCATCCACACCTATCTCCTAACCTCATAAAAAATGCCCAAGTTTTTATTTTTGTGCTTTTCTTCATTAAAATCTATTACCACAGTCATTACAAATATTAGTTGTTTTAGTACTTGTCGTAGTATCTCCTGTATTGCATAAGCCACAAAGTATACCTGGCCATCCAAAAAGTAAATACCCACAACATGCGTCTCCACCATCAAAACCTTTTGTATGTGTTTTAGTATCTATTATACTAGATATATTTTCACTTCCACATCTTGGACATCTCATATTATCTTTCCTCCGTTTCTGTAATATTATACCACAGAATGGAAAATAAAACAATTAATTTAATCTTAATATTTCGCGTTGGGGACGTTTCCTTTGCGCACTTTTTTTCGCGAAAGGGACACATCTCCAAACACAACATATAATATAAGTTCTATTCGTTATTTTATTTGTTTCTTCCTTTTCAAAATATCCTAAACTTTCTTCCCTAACACCTGTATATCCATCTACTAAATAACTGGTATTTACATATAATTCTAATATTTCATCTTTACTATAATTTCTTTCAATATTAAATACCATAAATACTTCTGCAATTTTTCTAATAAAACAGATGTGTCCCAGATGCGAAATTTTATACGCTTTGGAAACGTCCCTAACGCGAAATTATTCTTCTTTTATTATGTTCTTGCTTCCCATATATGTTGCTAAGAAATATAATCCATAAATTACTCCCATAACTAATACTGTTGCAATTATTGATGGTAATAATTCTTCGCTACTTGCTAGTACTGACATAAGTTGCATTACAAATTGTATTCCAAATATTGAGTGTATTATTGCAAGTATAAGCGGGAACACAAAGAATAGTCCTATTTGTTTAAATAATGCTTTATTTATTATTTTTTCATCTACACCTAATTTTCTTAAAATCATATATCTTTCTTTATTATCTGAGCTTTCTGTTAATTGTTTTAATGCAAGTATTGCTGAGCTTGCAATTAAGAATATTATTCCCAAGTATATTGCAATAAATACTACCATTGTAGCTACTCCAACACTTGATTCTATTATTGATATTTTTGTCATACCGTCAAAGTCTAATCCTTTTGCTAATATATTTTTATAAAGTTCAGAATTATTGGCATCTGTAAATAATTTTTCTATATTTTCTTTTTCTTCTTCAGTTTTAGCATTATAGTTTGCTGCTAAAAACGTCCTTTCCTTTTCTGCATCTGTGAATTCTACACTATCTGGTACTAATATTATTCCTGTATTTATATGACTTGATGACATATCTATAAATCCTTCTTGACACTCATCATATTTTGCTTTATATTCTTTTCCTTTTAAAGTTATTGTATCATTTTCTTTTAACGCTTGATCTCTTAAAGCTTTCATACCATCAAAATCACAAAGTACTATAAATTGATTGTCATCTAATGTATACTCATCTTCACCATATAATTTTGCTATTTTATTGTAGTCTGATACTTTTATTATTTCTTCTGGTGAATCATACCTAAGTTGTGGAAATTGTGTTTTTACTATTTCTTCTATTCCTTTTAATAAATCTCCCATTGTTAATTCAGAGCTCGCATATATTGGTATTTCTACTGTGTCTTTAAAGTTATTCATATCAAATCCATTTTCTATTAATGTTTGCTCCATGCTTACTTTTGAATCCGCTATTTGTTCTTCAGTATAATATTCTGTTTTTCCTGTATATGGATTTTGATAGCTTTCTGGTAAGTTTGCTGTTTTATATAGATTTATATCTACTGGCGTCATTTCCTGCATATCTCTTCTCATTGTACTATTTAATGACAATGATGATGAAAGAACAGATATTGTCATAAATAGCATTAAACATATAAGAGACATACTTACCACTGTTGTGTTTATTTTATTATTTAACTGTCTTAATACAAACATATTTACATCTTTTAGATATATTTTCTTTCTTGATTGTACTAATTTTAATATAAATCCTGATAATGACCAAAATACAAGTACTGTTGATACTATTCCAAGTAGTATTATTGGTAATACTCTTTCTTGCATAATCATATTATTTGCATCTATTGTTACTTCATAATAACAATAGACAAGCATTGCTACTGCAACTAAAAAGATTATTACACAAACTATAGGATTTTTTATTTTTACTTCTTCGTTTTTCTTGCTTGCTGTTAACAAATTTATTAATTTATATTTTGATACTGTTATTGTATTAAATATCATTACTGCTATAAACATTACTGCAAAATATATACAAGTTTTTATACATGCGTCTTTTGAAAATACAAATGTGAAGTTACTCATATCTGCTTCAAATAGTTTTCCTACTAATATTGACATGAACTGTGAGCCAAATACCCCAACTATCAATCCAACAACTAATGAGATTATTCCTACAAATACTGTTTCTAGTAATATTATTTTAGATATTTGACCTCTTCCGCATTCCTAATGTCATATATATACCAAATTCTTTTTTTCTTCTATTTATTAGAAAATTATTTGCATATACAATTAGTAATCCTAATATTACAGCTACAAATACAGATACCATTCCTAACATTTGAATCATAAGTTCTATTAATTCTCTTGTAGAGTTTGATACTTGCATCATAGCTTCTTGACTATCTAATGAATTGAACATATAAAATATTGCAACTCCTAATACTAATGTTAGGAAATATATTGCAAAGTCTTTTATACTTTTTTTCATATTTCTAAAGGCTAATTTAAATAACATCTCCAAGTTCACCTCCAAGAAGTGTTTGTACTTCTATTATTTTTTCAAAGAATTGTTTTCTCAAGTCATTTCCTTTTATTAATTCATTAAAGATTTTTCCGTCTTTTATAAATAATATCCTTTTTGCATAGCTGGCTGTGAATGCATCATGTGTAACCATAAGAATTGTTGCATTTAAATTTGTATTTAATGTTTCAAATGTTTCTAATAATTGTCTTGCAGATTTTGAATCTAAAGCTCCAGTTGGCTCATCTGCTAAAACTAATTTTGGATTTGTTATTATCGCTCTTGATGATGCTACTCTTTGTTTTTGCCCTCCTGATATTTGATATGGATATTTTTTTAGTATATCTTTAATCTCCAATTTCTCTGCTATTTCGTTTACCCTCTTATCAATTTCTTTAGGATTTACTCTTTGTATTGTTAATGCTAATGCAATATTTTCATAGCAAGTTAAAGTATCTAACAAATTGAAGTCTTGGAAAATAAATCCTAATTCTTCCCTTCTAAACTTATTTAAGTTATTTCCTTTTAATTTTGTTATATCTTCTCCATTTATAATTATTTTTCCCGCTGTTACTCTATCTATTGTAGAAATACAATTTAATAATGTTGTTTTTCCACTTCCTGATGCTCCCATTATTCCTACAAATTCTCCTTCTTCTACATCAAAGCTAATATTATCAATTGCTTTTGTTAAGTTTGATTTATTTCCATAGTATTTTTCAATATTCTTAACTTCTAAAACCTTTCCCATGTTTTTTCTCCTTTCCAAATTTGTTAATTATATTATAAACACTTAATTGTATTCTTTCCATAGATTTTACTTACATTTAACTTACGAAATTGTAATAATTCTAATTCTATTTAATTTATAAATCTTTTATGGTATAATTCTATTGTATTTAAGGAGGTTTATATGAAATTAATTGGTATTACAGGAAAAACTGGAAGCGGAAAATCTACTATTGGAAAACTTTTAGCTGATAAATTAAATTGTAAATATATTGATATAGATAAAATAGGTCACGAGGCAACTTCTGATACTATCATTTCTAAAAAACTTTGTAATGAATTTGGGCAAGATATTTTAAATGAAAATAAAAATATAGATAGAAAAAAATTAGGTAATATTGTATTTTCTAATAAAGATAAAATGGAAATACTTACAAACCTTACATTGGATTATATGCAAAACAAATTAGATAGCATTATATCAGGAAATGAAGATTACTATATTTTGGACTGGGCTTTACTTCCTATAGTTAAATATTTTGATATGTGTGATATAAAAATATTAATTTCTTCTAACGACGCAAAAAGAAAAGAAAGAATTCTTAAAAGAGACAATATATCTAGAGAATATTTAGAAAAAAGAGAACAAAATACTTTAGATTATTCAAAATTTAAATTTGATTATATTTTTGATAATGATTATTCAAATGAAAAACTAGATTTCATTGTAAATAATATTTTAAAAGAACTTTAAAATAAAAATCCCCCGGCTTAGCCGGGGGTATTTTACTCATAACGCCTAAAAGGCTTTGTTACAAGCAGTGCCTCAAG
>CALXFI010000003.1 GCA_944387535.1 uncultured Clostridia bacterium
GTTGACCTTTTTTATATAAAAAATTTTTAAAAAATTTTTAATTTTTCTATTGACTTTTCATAGTTGGTCTCCTATATATTATTTATCATATATTCTAATCTTTTTATTGCTTTATCTATGGTACAATTAGCAATTACATAATTATATCCTTCCAAACCTAATTTAATCATTTTCTCATCATTATTAAGCAAGCTTTCTAGTTCTTTAATCATCTGTTTTCCATTATTTACAACTATTCCACCTTTTAATTCACTTGCATTCCCCACATTAGTACTAATAAATGGTGTCTTTTGACTCATCGCTTCTATAATAGAAATTGAAAATTCTTCGCTAACACTAGTTACCAAATAAACTTTTGCATTTGCTATTATAAGAGGTATCATCTCTCTTTCTATATTCGTAAGAAAAATCACTTGCTTTTCTTTATGTTCTTTTTTTAATTTTTGAAAATGTTTGAGTACTTTATTGTAATATTTAATATTTTCTGTATTGCCTACCATAACTAATTTATAGTTTTCATCTATCTTCACTTTATAAAATATATCTAATAATAATCTCTGATTCTTTACTGGTGAAAAATTAGCAACACTTACTAAATATTTATCATCTTTGTATATTCCATATTTTTCTAATTCAAATGTATATTCATCCTTCACATTTTTTAAAAATATGTCATCAACTGCATTTTCTAAAACTTCAATCTTACCACTTTTATAATACTTATCTAAATATGACCTACTACTATCTTTTTTTGTTAGAGTTATTATTTTATCATATTCATTTACATATTTTTTAAATTTAAAATAATAAATCTTTTTCCAATATAAATAACTATATAAGTTACTACAAAAACCTTTTATTCCTCTAGAAAAATTTAATGGTTTTAATTTTATAGCCGAAAATCCATGCACATGTAATATCTTTTTCATTTTCAGTTTATTAAGAATTGGTAACAAAACATCTGTGGTAACACATTGAGTACATACGTTTATCATAATATCACATTCAAAATTACTCACAAACTTTTTATATTCGTCTATTTCTCCATTATAACCTGTAAACTTATTAAAATTTAATATAAACCTTTTTACTTTTATTCCATTTATTTCTTCATTTCTTTTTCTATTTTGTGATAATTTAGTGATTATTTGAATATTATGTCCAAGTTTTTTCAAACCTTCTGCTAAATATTTAGTTACATTTGCAACTCCATTAAGGTCTGGATAATACGTTGATACTGTAATCAAGATGTTCATTCTGCACTTCTCCTTTTAAGTCCTATATTTAACTTATAAATTATATATATTGGCAATATACTAATCCATATAGTCTGGAATATTATATTAATATTTAAACATGTCGCCAAAGATAATATCAAACTCAGATACATATTAACATATAATTGAAATTCATTATTACTTTTAATTGCTAAATTATTAAATTTTATAGCCAAGCATAAAGATATTATTGAAAATATACTTGATAAAGCAATCCCAAAATAGATATATGCTTGTCCCGACAATGGGCAAATTTTATCTTTTGCAATATAACTATTATAATACTCAAGATTGTATAATGTTGGTGTCGTCTCACTTTTATCTAAATAGTTATTTATAATTGGACAATTTGCGAATATATCTACAAATAAATTCGTTATATCTATTTCATTGTTTTTCCTTACTTCTACAGCATTATCTATTTGAAAAGGCCCTGCAAAATACACATCAAATGTTTCATAATTTATAACTTCACTTGTTATATATTCATAAACATTAGCAGAATTTACCTCATCATCATTAAATTTAATAAAAGTTCCTAATACTAATACACAGACAACTATCAAAGAAAAAATTATACCTATAATCTTTTTAGATCTATAATAATATTTTGTTAAAATAATTATATTTATTACTAAATTTATAAGCATTGTCCATCTTGATATATCACCATCTTGATTAACTCCCAAAAGTAATATTGATATTAATATAATTCCCATAGAAATCAATATTTTAATTTTCTCTTTTGTCTTTAGATTCTTTATAAACTTTAATATTCCTAAATTTAAAATTACTATTCCAAAATTATATATTAACTGAACAGTGGAACTTAAATTGAAACTTCCCTCTACATTTGTAAAAACTCTAAATATTAATGAAGGATACATACATAAAATAACTGCAAAAGCACATACAATACTTACTGTAAATATATTAAAAATTTTATAATTTTCATCATAATTTGACAAGTATTTGCTATTATCCTTTTTCTTATATAAAGCCATAACAACATATAAAGATATCAATTCTATACACATTATTTGTAATACTATATCTTTATTTTTTATATAAAATTCATTATAATTTTGAAAATCCATATAATATGTAAATGGTATAATAACATATCTAATAAAACATACAAATTTTATTATTTCTTTTGGTAAAGATATGTTTTGTCTCCTGTTTACTATTTCTAATATAATCGTTGCTAATGAATATAAAAATGGTAATATGTATAGAGCAATATTTGTTTCATATGCTTCGTTTTTCCCCCAACAAAAAAAACCGATTATTATTGGTAAAAATATATACACTATTATTTTAAAAACTTGATAGCTTTTAATTTTTTTCATTTGTTTTCTCCTTCAACATTTTTATTCTGTTTTTTAAATTTTTATATTTTAAAATAAAATGCTGTTTATATAAAAAACAAGTCTTTTTATTTCTTTTAATATCTTCTATATCAGATATATTTCCTTCTATAAATTCATTAGGTCTAAATATAAAACTTTCGCAACTTTCTATATTACTAATTTTTACTGCTACTTTTCTTTTCTGAAAATGAACATAACAGTATTCCTTTGTTATAACTTTACCTTTTTCTATTTTTTTAGAATAAAGATTTCCGTTATTCCATAAAAATAGTTGTGAAGAATTTCTCTTTTCTTTTTTATTTTTTATTTTTGTATTATCTACAATCCTGAAATGAAAGCTAAGACATGAAATATCAGCATATATATTTTCTCTATAGATTTTAAAATTGTTATCCCTATATATAGTGTTAATGCTAATATCTTTATAATTCTCATCAAAGGCAATATTCGCCTTATTTTCTAACATATCTTTATAATTTTTTCCATTCCACTCTATTTTATATCTCTCAACTACTTCTTTTGTATTTCTATATAATGACATATGCCCTAAAAATAATAATCTATCGTAATTACTTAATAGTTCATCTGTAAAAAAGTTTCTTAGATTTCCAAAAATACAATCCAAGTCGCAATATCCCCAAAAATCATATTCTTCTATATATTCACTGAAAATATCTCCATACAAAGGTTTGTAGTCACATAATTTATATGGATTCTCGATTTTTACATTTATTCCTTTATATTTTTCTTTTATTTTATTCCTTAAATCTGAAAATAATATATAGTTTACCTTTACATTATTAGGAAATTGATACTGAGTTTTATCATCAATAAATAATAACCAATCAATGGTTTGATTTTTACTGCATGTTTTCAGCCATAATTCAAATGTATTAGGTAATTTCCCAAAGTATGGACAAATAAATACTATCTTTTTCATCACGATTTCTCCTATTTAAAATTATTCTTATGGTAATTTTGTAATATTCTTTTTGGTATTAGCCCTACTAATATTGGTTTAAAACAATAAACATAATAACGTTTTTTTATTCCTAACTTATTAAAATACTTCCATCTAACTTTAAATTCTAATAATCTGTACTTAAATTTTTTCTTTTTATATCCTTCTGTATTCATTCTATAGTCAATTAAGATATCTTCCATTACGTATCCTTTATATCCATTAGAATACATTTCCATTGCCATCGCATAGTCTTGTCCTCTTCTTAAATTAGGGTATCCTCCAATGGCTTTTATGTCTTTGGTTTTTATAATCATAGTTGGATGAATAAAAGGTGTACCTTTTATAAAATCTTCTTTATGTTTTTCTCCAACTATTTTTGTTGTTTGAAAAATTCCATTTTCGTCAAAATAATTTGCATTTCCTCCGACTATACTATATTCAGGGTACTTCTCAACAAATTGTAGTTGTTTTTCTATTCTATCCATTTTGGCAATATCATCTGTATCCATTCTAATAATATACTCAGTATTTACCAAACTGATTCCTTTATTTAAAGATTCAGCCAATCCTAAATTTCTTTCATTATGAATTAACTTTATTCTATCATCTTTGTATGATTCTATAATATCAGTACTTTTTGTATCTGAGCAATCATCAATAATTAATAATTCAAAATTCTTATATGTTTGATTTAATATGCTTTCTATTGATTCTCTTAATTCTTCTTCTTTTGTATTAAATTCTGACATTAATACTGTTACTCTTTTTTCTTTTTCCATATTACATAAACTCCAAATAAATTTTTTCCATTTCTCTTTGTACATTTTCTATAAGATATTTTTTTATATTTTGCTTTGAATTTTCTATAATCATTTTTTTGTTTTCTTGTGAATAATCTAATAATTTAATAATTTCTTTTGTCATTTCTTTACTTGTATTTTGTTTTAATATTATCCCTGTTTTATTATTTTGTATTAATTCTCTATGTCCTCTATTATTAGTTGTAACTATTAATATTCCCATATACATTGCTTCCATAATATTTAACGGTAATCCCTCTCTTCTACTAGAAGCTACATATATATCAGTAATTGACAATATCCTTGGCACATCTCTTCTTTTTCCTAAAAATATTATATTATCTTTAAGCTTTCTTTTTTCTACTATATTTTTATATTTTTCTAGGTAATTTCCATCGCCAACAAGTAACAATTTTACATTTTTACACTTTTTTTTCAACTCTTGTATCATCTTTATTAATATAATTTGATTTTTATTTTTATTTAATTCTGCTACATATGCAAAAATAATATCTTCTTTTTTTACATTAAGTTCCTCTTTTAATTTATCTTTTTGTTCTTTTGAAATTTCTTTTGAAAACCTTTTTGTATTCATTCCTATTCCATTAATATGTTTTATTTCTTTTGCTTTTAAATGTTTTTTTGCAAATTCATAATCTTCATTAACTATTGTTATCAAGCAATCCGTGTAATGCGCCATTATTTTTTCTATTGGATAATAAATTAACCAATTAAGTAAAGGTGCTCCTTTATAAAAATGAAAACCATGTGCAGTATAAAGTACCTTTGTAGCTTTTTTTCTGACATTTCTTGCCGCTAATCTTGCTAGAACTCCTCCAACTGGTGTGTGGCAATGAATAATGTCATAATGATTATTTTCTATAATTTTTTTTAGTTCTTTATATACTTTAATATTATTAAACTTTAACGGAAATCTTTCAAAAGGTAAGTTAAAATGCTTGTCACAATATTCAATTTTTTCTTCTCCATTACTTGCAACATGAACTTCATATCCTTGTTCTTTAAACCATTTTAAATATGGTATGTGAAAAGCATTTATATGTCTAGTTACTGTTGCTACGAATAATACTTTTTTCATTTAGCACATTCCTTTTCTTATTTTATTTTCTTAACTGGAACTCCTACATATGTTCCCTTTTCTTTTATGTCTTTAATAACTACTGTTCCTGCTCCTATTATGCAATTATTACATATATTTGTGTTGTTCTTTATTGTAGCTCCTGCTCCTATATGTGTTAATTTACCTATTTTAACAGTACCGCATAAAGTAGCATTTGGAGAAATATGTACGTAATCTTCTATTATATTATCATGTTCGACAATCGCTCCTGTATTTATTATACAATGTTCTCCTACTTTTGCTGATGTATTTATACAAGCATTTGCCATAATAGTTGTTCCTTTTCCTATTTCTATATCCAAAGCTATTTGACTAGATGGATGTATAGCTGTGTAATAATTTAGTTTTTCATATTTTATTGCTATCTTTTTTCTTGTCTCATTGTTTCCTATTCCAACTATATATTCAATATTAGGATTTTCATTTGCAAATTTAATACATTCTTCAATTTTTCCTATTACTTTAATGTTCTTTTCTTTAATTATAACTGTATCTAATGGTACATTATCATCTAAAAATCCTAGAACATTATCCTTTGATTTATATATTATATCAGCAATTACTTTTGCATGTCCACCTGCACCAATAATTATAACATTTTTATTCATGTTTTACTCCTTGTTTTGTTGTTCCTTTAAACTTTTCCATAGTTGCATTTCCTTCTTGTGAAATTCCTTCTCTTTTAAAAACTTTAAAAATAGTTTTAAAAACTATTTTTAAATCATTTATAAATGTGATTTTGTTTATATATGCTATGTCATCTTTAAACTTTTCTTCCCAAGAAAGTGTATTTCTTCCACTTATTTGTGCTAAGCCAGTAAGCCCTGGTCTTACATCATGTCTATGTTTTTGTTCTTCATTATATAAAGGTAAATACTCTGTAAGCAATGGTCTTGGTCCTACAATTGACATATCACCTTTTAAAATATTAAAAAGTTCTGGAAGTTCATCTAGGCTTGTACTTCTTAGTGCTTTTCCAAATTTAGTAAGTCTTTCTGAGTCTGGTAAGAGATTACCTTTTTCATCTTTTTTATCTGTCATAGTTCTAAACTTGTAAAGTGTAAAAATCTTTTCATCTTTACCTGGTCTTTCTTGTTTAAATATTATAGTACTTCCTAATTTTATCCTTACCAGTATTGCTATAATTAGAAATACTGGTGAAAGTATAATTAGTGCAATAAGACTAAGTATAAAATCTAATATTCTTTTAAAATATTTAGCATACATAGTATTCCTCTTTATTTCCATAAATTTTTAATAATATTTATTACCACTTCTTGATCTTCTTTAGTCATATTAGTATCAGAAGGAAGACATACTCCTCTTTCAAACAATTCTGTTGATACAGGCTCTTCTTCTACTTTTATAAAATCATAATCTTTGAATACTGGTTGCATATGCATTGGTTTCCAAACAGGTCTTGATTCTATATTTTCTTTTTCTAAAGCAATCATAATATCTAATGGCTTTACTTTAGAATTTTCTTTTAAAGTAATAACTGAAAGCCAATGGTTTGGTTTTGAATTTTCTGGTATAGGTTCCATTTCTATATCTGGGATATCTTTAAAAGCTTCTTTATAATTATTATATATTTCAGCTTTTTGTCCTATTCTTTCATCTAAAACTTTTAATTGTCCTCTTCCAATTCCTGCAACAATATTACTCATTCTATAATTGTAACCTATTTCCTTATGCTCATAGTGACGTGCTTTTTCTCTTGCTTGTGTAGACCAAAATCTAACTTTAGCAATTCTTTCTTCATCATCTGATACAAGCATACCTCCGCCACTAGTTGTAATAATTTTATTTCCATTAAATGAATAAATACCATATTTTCCAAAAGTTCCTGTTTGTTTACCTTTATAAGTCGCTCCTAAACTCTCTGCTGCATCTTCTATTAATGTAACTCCATGTTTATCACATATTTCTTTTATTTCATCTATTTTAGCAGGAGTGCCATATAAATGAACAACTATAACCGCTTTTGGATTAGGGTATTTTTCAAATGCTTTTTCTAAAGCTTTTGGATCCATGTTCCAAGTATCTTTCTCACTATCAATAAATACAGGGGTTGCATTTTCATATATTATTGGATTTACTGTTGCTGAAAAAGTTAAATCAGAAACAAAAACTATCTCTTCTTTTTTTACATTTGCTGCTTTTAAAGCTAGATGTATTGCTGCTGTTCCTGATGTTAAAGCTGCCGCATGTTTTATTCCTACATAATTTGCAATCTCTTCTTCAAATTTATTTACATTCTCACCTAAAGGTGCTACCCAGTTTGTATCAAAAGCTTCTTTTACATATTTTTGTTCATAACCTTCTTTTGACATATTAGGTGATGCTAAAAAAATTCTTTTTTTCATTATTTTATACTTCCTTTTCTATTAGTTTTTTCCTTTATATGTTGGTACAACTTCATGTATTACTTTCTTTATTTCATCTTTATTCTCGTTGTCGTTTGTGTCTACTAATTTTCTTAAAACTGTTAATTTTTCTTTAATCTTTGTCATATTAATATCAGATGGTTTAGCAACATGTATTTTATCATGTTTAGTTTCAGTTAAACCTTCTTCTGCCATTAATATTTCTTCATAAAGTTTTTCACCTGGTCTTAAGCCTGTAATCTTAATTTGAATATCAACACCTGGTTCTAGACCAGAAAGTTTAATTAATTTAACAGCCATATCGTATATTTTAACAGGCTCACCCATATCTAAAACAAATATTTCTCCACCTTCTGCATAGCTCATTGCTTGAAGTACAAGTGATACCGCTTCTGGTATAGTCATAAAAAATCTAGTAATATCTTTGTGAGTTACAGTTACTGGGCCACCATTTGCGATTTGTTTTTTAAATAATGGTACAACAGAACCATTACTTCCTAAGACATTACCAAAACGAACTGCTGCATACTGAGTTTCACTTACTTTATTTTTAGCCTGTATAATAAGCTCACATAAACGTTTAGTTGCTCCCATAATATTAGTTGGATTGACTGCTTTGTCTGTTGAAATTAAAATAAATCTTTTTACTTTATATTCATCTGCACAATTTACTACATTATAAGTTCCAAAAACATTATTTTTAATAGCTTCTAGTGGACTAGTTTCCATTAGTGGAACGTGTTTATGAGCTGCTGCATGAAATACTAAATAAGGTTTAAACTCTTCAAATATTTCATTAAGTCTTTTCTTGTCTCTTACACTTGCAACAATTGCATCTATTTCATTATTTGGATAATTAAATTTCAATTCTTGCTCTATATCATATAAATTATTTTCATAAATATCTACAATTACAAGTTTAGATGGATTAAACTTAATAATTTGCCTGCAAAGCTCTGAACCAATAGAACCTCCGCCACCTGTAACTAATACAACTTTATTATTAATAAGCTTCTTTATATTCTTATTATCAAGTTTTATAGGTTCTCTTCCAAGTAAATCTTCAATTTCAACATTTCTAAAGCTTTGCATAATTGGCTTATTTTTAATAAGTTCTTTAGTTCCTGGAAGTATTCTTACTCTGCAACCTGTTTCCTGGCAAATTTCTAGAATATTTTTTCTATCTTCATTTGATATATTAGATATAGAAAAGAATATTAAATCAACATTATTTTCTTTACAAAGTCTTGGGATATCATATCTAGTACCTAAAATTCTCTTACCTGATATTGCATAATTTACTTTGTTTGTATTATCATCAATAAGACCTACTACATGATATACATCTTTCATACTATTTTTTATTGTAGATAATAATATTTTTGTAGCTTCACCAGCACCTATTATTAAAACATTTTTCTTATTATTATTATTATTTTTTTGTTTAACTTCATGCCAATCATTTAAAATCAATCTTAAGAATACTCTATATCCAATAATTGCTGTTACTATAATAAGTGAAGCAATCAAATTTGTCCTTTCATCTACTGTTTGTATAATATTTAAAACATTAAAAAATACCATAACAGTACAAGAAATTAAACAAGCTAAAACGTAAATTAGATAATCGTTTCCATTTTCATACCTTGTGATATTTTTATATGTTTTAAATATTTGTAAAAATCCACCATATATAATAACTGCTAAAACAATAGAAATTAGAACTTTTCTATTCATCTCTGGTGTTAATATTAAACTATCTCCTATTATAATTTCTGCTAAATAATAGCTAACTGCAATAATTATTATATCAAAAATTCTTAAATATATATTTCTATGTTTTTGTATAAATTTTATCATTTTTCCCCTCTTCTTTTTATCCTTGTCCATTATATTATTAAGAAAAAAACTTTTCAAGTATTTTGTCTATTTTTTTATTATTTTGTAAAAATTATAAATATTAGCTTTTTATAATATGCTTGTTTTTCACTTATTCTATGCACTCCATATATGATTTTGATTTTAATTATTATCTAAAAACTTCCCTCATGTGTCTTTTTTATTTTAACACATTTAGGAAGTATTTTGTTTTTATTTCTACATACTGGTCATCAGTTGTTGCATTTTGTAATATTTTGTTGCTTTTTGTCTCTTGATGCTATTTTTTCATATATTTTTATCACTAACATAACAAGAAGTATTCCAAGAAAAACACCCATTGTATCTATTATTACATCAGTAACAGCTGGTCCTCTTCCAGGTGTGAAACATTGGTGTATTTCATCTGAAGAAGCATAAATAATACCTAATATCAAACTAATAGAAACTCTATTCATTTCCTTCAATTTATAAGTACTAAACAATGCCATAAGCAAAAATCCAACTACTGTATAAATTGAGAAATGTGCTATTTTTCTTACAATACTCTCTATTCTATCAAGTATTTCTTCCTTTTCTTGTTTCGTTTTTTCTTGTATAGATTTTATAGGATTTGTTATGATTTCTGTTACTTTTCTACTAATACTACTTGATTTCTCAGAATCCTGGCTTGAAAAACCAAATATGATACTGAATGTCCCTATTAATAATATTATAAGTATTGTTCTTAATATATTTAACTTAATATTCATTTTTATTCACTATATCCTGTTTTATCTACTATTTCTTGGCTTATTTGTTTTACTGTATCTGATGGCACATAATCACTTTCTCCAAATACTTCTTGATGTAATCTAGTAACATTGCTTTCTAAGGTTATAGGAACTCCATACCATCTATCTAATGTTATTCCTTTTGTTTCATATGGCCAACCTATACTTTCTGTTATTTTTATACTAGTTAAACTTGGTATCATGCTAAATACATCTGAAGCAGTTATATTTGTATATACTTTTGGAAGCACTTCATCAACAAACTTATTTAACTGGCTTATATTAAATGTCTTAACTTTATTTAATACTGCTGTTAGTACATCTCTCATTCTTTCTGTTCTCTTATAGTCTCCACCTTCTGCATGACGAATTCTTGCATATGCTAAAGCTTGTTCACCTGTTAAATTATATGTCCCTGCACTTGTTAATCCTGGTATATGAGATACTTCTTCTTCAGTTATATTCATACTAATTCCACCAATGTCATCTACAATCTCTTTTACAGCGTCAAAATTTACAGTTACAAATTCTGTTATATTTAAGTCAAAATTAGTATTTAAAGTTTTAATTGCAAGAGGAGCTTCTCCATATGAATAAGCATGTGTTATTTTATCAAGTCCATGACCCTCTATTTGAACATAAGTATCACGATATACTGATACTAGTTTTACTTCTTTAGTTTCATTATTCATACTTGCAATTATTATACAGTCACTCCTATTTCCTTTTGAGTATGTATCTTCTCTAGAGTCAATTCCAAATATTGCAATATTTCTAAAATTAGATAAACTTTCTGCAGCTTGTGCTGATACATTTAAATCATTTTCATCTATATTTACTTGTTGCATTTTTCCAAGTTTGCTACTTACAAACCAAAAGGTTCCACCTATTATAATTGCAAGCAAAACTAATAAAATTAAAACTGTTATTCCAAATGCTTTTAATTTTTTCCCTTTTTTCTTCGCCATTTTTTACCTTCCTTTGTCTTTTACATTGTTTCTATTGCATTGTCTGTAATGTTGACATTAAATTTGTATATTCGTCATATGCACTTTGAGTTGTAAATACTATTTGTTCTCCTTCTACTTGCCACTCATTTTTATTCTCACTTAAAAAGTTAAAGATACTTTCCAAATCATCTAAAGCCACTTTAGCTTGTTCTTGAGCTGTTTTTAATTCTTCTATTGCAGATTTCATACTTGCACCAGATTCTTCATCTATAGCAAGCTGTTTATACAATTCTTTATAATATTGGCTAACATTTTTATCATCTATTCTTGAAAGCAAATTATCTTCTTTTGTATTTTCTTCCATTCTACTAACGTAAATATCTATTGCTTCTCTCATATTAGCAATTTCAGCCTTACTATTTGTAAAATCTGGGCCATCTTCTTTTATGTTATCAATTGAAACTAAATTCATAATTTTATCTTCATCTAAACTTTTCACTACTTCTTGTGTTTCAGTTATTATTTCGTTCATATAACTTTTAAGTGTTTCTTCAACTACTGCATATGAACCTGTTGTTTTTATTTCCATATCTATTGGTGACTCTACTAAACTTCCATCATCATTTATTACTTGTACTTCTGCCATTTTATTTACTTCTGCTATTAATTTACCAGTTTGGTTTCCATGATAAAAAATAAAACCTCCCCCTGCTAAAAGAACAATAACTACTACTATTATTATAGTTATTATGACCTTTTTCTTACTTCTCTTTCCCTCTTTTTTCTTGTTTTCTTCTTCCATATAAAATCCATCCCTTCTATTTTTAAATTTTTTATTATTATACTATTTATAATTTTTTTTTACAAGTTATTTATAATATTTATTTTAAATATACAAAAAATTAAGAAAGTATGTTATATATACTTTCTCAGAAAAATTATTTATTTAGGCAATACCAAGTGCTTTTTCTACTCTTTCATGTCTATATCTAAAATTTTCGTGTCCTAAACTGTTCACATTTAATTCTTTTTGAATTTCAGTTTGTTTTTGTAAGATATTTACTAAGTCCACTCTTTGAATCACATCAAGTCTCGCATTTATTTTAGCAATTTCTTCTTTAATTCCTTTATTCTCATATTTAACTTCTCTTACTTCTGTTTCTACCTTGTCTAGTCTTGTATTCACCTTAGTAAATTCTCCTTGTATTTTCTCCCAAAGTTCTTGAATTTCCATATGCATAATCTCCTATTTATATCAATTAAATATTAACACCATTATATTTGGTTTAAAAATCCGTAAATATCAATTTTCGTACATTAAAACTTCTTTTTTCCTCTTTTTATGTCTCTTTTTCTCATTTTTACTTGAAGTTTTGAGATTTCATCGTTCTAATTTACTTTTAGTTTTACTAAAATTTAAAATAAAGCATAAACTCTAAAAAATTTATCTATTAGAATTTATACTTTTTTCTTTTTATTTTTTATATTTAATTTTTTTATTTCTAAATTTTTATTTGTTTTTACATCTTATTTGGCATTTCCATACCTAGTAAAGCAGTACCTTCTTTTAGAACTTTAGCAGTTGCATAACTTAAATATACTCTTGCATCTTTAGTTACTTTATCATCTATTATTATTTTATTTCCATTATAAAAACTACTATATGCTTTAGCTAAATCAATTAAATATCTAGATAAAATTGATGGTTCTTCTTTTTCAGTTACCTGAATTAATATATTTTCAAAATTATATATTAATTTTAATATATCTTGTGAATAACTATCATCTAATTTTTCCATATCTACATCTTTTATATCTGGAACTCCCCCTGCTTTTTCTAATACACTTTTAATTCTTACATAAGTATATTGGATATAAGGTCCTGTTTCTCCTTGGAAGTTTAATATTGTATCCCAATCAAATACCTCATCTTTTACTCTGTTATTTGATAAGTCATTAAATATAACAGCGCCTACACCAACTCTTTTAGCAGTTTCATCTTTATCTTCTAGATCTGGATTCTTTTGTTCTATTACTTCTTTTGCTCTTTCTATTGCTTCATTTAGTAAGTCTTCAAGTTTTATTGATGTTCCTTCTCTTGTAGACATTTTTCCTGTTGGCAACAATACCATACCAAAAGGTACATGTTTTAATCCTTTTACATATTTTTCATCTAAACCTAAATATTTTGCAACCGTAAATATTTGTTTAAAATGTAATATTTGTTCATATGATGTTACATATAAAGCCTTTTCATAATCATATGTCCTTGCCCTATAAAGTATTGCCGCTAAATCTCTTGTTGCATATGTTGATGAACCATTTGATTTAACAATAATACAAGGTGTATCTATTCCAGCATCTGTTAAATCTACTATTTTAGCTCCTTGTGATTCTGTTAATTTCCCTGATTTTTCTAAAATTTCTATTACTTCTTGCATTTTATCTGAATAAAATGCTTCTCCATTCCAAGACTCAAACTTGCTTCCAAGTAAATCATAAACTTTTTGGAATTCCTTTAAGCTAACAGCTTTAAACTTCTCCCATAATTCAGTACAATAAGGATCTCCTTCTTCTAGTTTTTTAAAGTTATTTCTACAAGCTTCTAAGACCTTTTCATCTTCTTTACACAAATTGTTTATTCTAATATAAATTTTTGTTAACTCATCTATAGGGTTTTCATCTATATCATATTCATCGCCCCACAATTTATATCCTTCTATTAATTTACCAAATTGTGTTCCATAATCTCCTAAATGGTTTATTCCTGTTACATTATATCCTAAGAATTTATATATATTAGATAATGCTCCTCCAATAACAGTAGAACGTAAATGACCTATATGGAATGGTTTTGCAATATTAGGTGCAGAATAATCTATTACAATGTTTCTTCCTTCCCCTACTTTTGATCTTCCATATTCTTCTTTGCTTGCTATTTCACCTAACACTCCTTCTGCAAGCATCTTTTTGTCAACGAAAAAGTTTAAGAAGCCTCCTATTACTTCTACTTTTTCTAATCCTGTTCCTTCTAAACTTATTTTTTCTTTTATCTCATTTGCAATCACAGGTGGAGCTTTTTTTAATTCTTTTGCTAATTTAAAGCAAGGAAAAGAATAATCACCATTTTTAGTGTCTTTTGGTATTTCAACATAAGTTTCTAGCTCTTCTTTATTAATATTTACAATTTTTGCTAATTCCTCTGCAATTTTTGTTTTATAATTAATCATATAATATACTCCTTCTCTTATTTTCTAATACTAAAATAAGTCCTTTTATTTTCTTATCTATTATATTATGTAAAAGCCTAAAAGTCAATAAAATTACCCTATTAGAGCAAATTTATTGTTTATTTACTGCTCTTTACAATATAATTCCATGAATCTTTGCACATATCTTCTAAAGTTTTTGTTGCACTCCATCCCAACTCTTCTTTTGCTTTTTTAGGATCTGCATAACATGTTGCGATATCTCCTTCTCTTCTTGGTGCTATTTTATATGGTACCTTCTTTCCAGTTGCTTTTTCAAATGCCTTTACCATATCTAATACGCTATAGCCTTTTCCTGTGCCTAAATTATAAATAAATAATCCTTTTTCCTCTTTATCTAATTTATTTAATGCACATACATGTCCTTTAGCCAAATCTACTACATGTATATAATCTCTTACTCCTGTCCCATCAGGTGTATCATAATCATTACCAAATACAGATAACTCTTTTAATGTTCCTGCAGCTACTCTTGCTATATATGGCATTAAATTATTTGGTATTCCTTGTGGTTCTTCTCCAATTAAGCCACTTTCATGTGCACCTACTGGATTAAAATATCTAAGTATACAAATATCCCATGTATTATCTGATTTATATAAATCTTTTAATATTTGCTCTATAAATAATTTAGAAGTACCATATGGGTTTGTTGTTCCTCCTGTTTTACACTCCTCTGTTAAAGGTATTTTTTCAGGCTCACCATATACAGTTGCAGATGAACTAAATATAAATTTCTTAACATTATATTTTTTCATAGTTTCTAGAAGAATTAAGCAACCTGTTATATTATTATGATAATATTCTAATGGTTTTGCAACAGATTCTCCTACTGCTTTAAATCCTGCAAAATTTAGTACTGCTTCTATCTTATTTTCTTCAAAAACTTTTTCTAGTTTTTCTCTATCTAAATAGTCTAATTCATAAAATTTAAAATCTTTTCCAGTAATTTTCCTTATACTATCTAATACCTCTGGTTTACTGTTTGAAAAATTATCTACTATAACAATTTCTTTTCCTGAATTTAATAATTCTACAGCAGTATGACTTCCAATAAATCCTGCTCCTCCTGGTAATAATATTGCCATTTAAAATTCCTCCTTTTTATTATACGTATTTTACTTTATAGATTATATTACATTATTTTTTAAAATACAATATTATAAAGTTAAGAAAACAAATTTAAAAGAAAAAATGAAAAAAGATAGAAGTTAAAACTTCTATCTATTTTCTAGTTACTTCAGTTCCATCTTTAGTATCTTTTATATTATAGCCTTTACTATTTATTAAATCTCTTAGTCTGTCAGATTCTTCCCAATCTTTATTATTTCTTGCAGTCTTTCTTTCTTCTATCAAATTCAATATTTCTTCTGGAATCTCTTCTAGTTTTTTATCTTCTTCATCAATTTTAAGTCCCATTACTTCATCAAATTTTAATAAAAGTTTTGCAAGTTTAGGAGATTTCTTACTACTACGAACAACCTCCCATACAACTCCCATGCTAAGAGGCATATTTAAATCATCATTAATCGCTTTGTGGAATCTTTCTTCATATTCATTTACAACTTCGTCTTCCACATCATCTGTTCCATTTAAATGAAGTTTATAACCATTTTTTAATCTTTCTAAAGATTTTTCCGCTGCATCCATTCCTTCCCAAGTAAAGTTTAGTTTATTTCTATAATGTGATGAATAACTAAACAATCTATAAGTTAATGGATTATAACCTCTTTCTATAATATCTTTTAATAAATAAACATTACCTAAACTTTTTGACATCTTTCCGCCATTTATTAACAAATACTCTCCGTGTAGCCAATATCTTGCAGGAATTTTTCCACAATATCCTTTGCTTTGTGCAATTTCATTTTCATGGTGTGTAGGTATTAAATCAATTCCGCCTGTATGTATATCAAACTGTTCTCCTAAATATTTTTGTCCCATAGCAGAACATTCAATGTGCCAACCTGGATAACTTGGTCCCCATGGGCTATCCCATTTCATTAAATGATTTTCTGGTGCTTTTATCCAAAGTGCAAAATCATATGGATTTTTCTTTTCAGGATCAACTTCTACTCTTGCTCCAGCCTTTTGATTTTCTACATTTAGATTAGATAAAACTGGATATTTATCTAATTTTGATACATCAAAATATATAGCAGTTGAAGTTTCGTAAGCATATCCTTTTTCCACTAGTACTTCAACATATTTAAGCATATCTTCTATATGTTCTGTTGCTTTACATACAATCTCAGGTGTTTCTATATTTAAAGCTTTTAAATCATCAAAAAATAATTTAGTATAATACTCAGCAATTTCCTTAGGAGATTTATGTTCTTCTCTTGCTGATTTTATCATTTTGTCTTCTCCTTCATCTCCATCTGAAACTAAGTGTCCCACATCTGTAATATTCATTGCTTGTTTTATATTATAACCGTTATAACGTAACACTTTTCTTAAAACATCTTGAAATATATTTGTTCTCAAATTTCCTATTGTTGCATTTTTATATACAGTTGGTCCACAAGAATATATTCTAACCTCTTTTTCATTAATTGGTTTAAAAAGCTCTTTTTTTCTTGTTAATGTGTTAGTAAAAAATATATCCATAATTTCTCCTTTACTTCCTATAAAATACCAAGATAACTTGGTATTTTATAAGATTATTTTATTTTTATTGAATACTTCTAGTTGTTCCTCCAGTTTCATTTGTACCTCCTGCTGGTGTCTCAGGTTCTTCTGGTTCTTGAGAACCTCCTCCAGTAGATCCTCCTCCTGTAGTTTCTCCACCACTTGAACCTCCTCCAGTTGATGTACCTGGATTCTCTGTTCCTGTTCCACTAGTATTTTCATTTGGAGTTGTATTCGGTGTCGTTGTAGTATTGTTTACTGGTGCCACAGGCGCTTCTGGTTCTTCCTCTTTTGGTTTTACGTGAAGATTACAAATTTCATAAACTCGTTCAGTATCATTTGTTACTTTTCTATCAACCGGAGTCCACAATTTTAATTGTTCTTTTGGCAATACTGCTCCATAATAATTTGTTGTTACTGCACAATATTGTGAACAGTATTCAGTTGCTACCTTTCCTGACTCTGAACATATTTGTTGACTTCCATGTCCTTGACATTGTTCTGGTAAATGATTTGCTGCAAATATTTCTGTATAAGTATCTGTACATCCAGTTGTTGCTAAACATCCTGTTGCTCTACATACAGTTTCTTCTACTATTCCATTTGGTCTTTCAAATGTTTTTCCTTCCAAATCTTTATGAATATCTGTCATTACAGCATCCCAAATCTGTCCTGCTGGATTCGTTCCTGACCATTTTACTTCCTCATTATTATCATAACCAAACCATGTTGCTGCTGCATAATATGGTGTAAATCCACAAAGCCATCTATCATTGTTATTATCTGTTGTTCCTGTTTTTGCTACTACATCCATTCCTTTCATTGCACAATATGTTGCAGTACCTCCACTCTTTGTTGGCTCCATTCCTATTTGTTTTGCAAGATATGCTGTTTGCTCTGAAAATACTCTTGTTTCTTCTTGATTTGGTGTTAATACCGTGTTTCCATTTGAATCAACAACTTTTGTATAGAATGTTGGTGTAATATATACTCCATCATTTGCAATTGTTCCATATGCTGATGCCATCTCTAATGGACTTGCACCATGTGTCATACCACCAATTGCTAGAGCTAATACTTCGTCATCTTTTTCATCTAATGATGATAATCCCATTTTTTGTAAATATTCTAATGATTTCTTTGGCGTTAATTCTTTCATTATCTTAACAGCTGGTATATTTTTAGATCTTCTTATAAATTCTCTTATATCCATAGACTTGTTATCATATTTATCATCATTTTTTGGTATATAATTATTTCCAAAGTCTGTTTTCTCATCCATATAACGTGTAGATGGTGTTATAATTCCTTCCTCTAATCCTGGTACTACATCTGCAATCATCTTTATAGATGAACCTGTTTGTTTTTTCATTTGAGTTGCTCTATTCCATCCAGAACCAGATTTTTCTCCTAATCCACCTGCTACCGCAACAACATTTCCTGTCTTATAATCAACAATTGCCATTCCTGATTGTGTATGTTCGTTAATTAAATTTCCGTTTCCGTCTTTAACTCTTCCACTTTTTATATATTTTTCATTTTTATATTCTTCTTCCAGTCTTGTTTGAATATTGTTATCAACTGTTGAGTATATTGTAAGTCCACTACTATATACATAATTTTCTGCTATTGGTCTTGTAACATTTCTTTCTTCCATTACTTGATTAATTACTTGGTCTAATACTGCATCTGTATGGTATGAATAATTTGATGAAGTTGATACATCTCCTTTTTGGAAGTTTAATCCGTTATCCACTTCTGCTACTGCTTCATCATATTTACCTTGGTCTATAAATCCTAATTCAAGCATTTTTCCTAATACTGTTTTTGTCCTATTTTTAATTTTTTCTGTATTATCTGTAGATGTATCAAATGGATTATATGAAGATGGTGAATTATTTATTCCTGCCATAAATGCACACTCTGCTAATGATAAATCCTTTGCACTCTTGTTAAAGTAATATTCAGCTCCTAATTCCACTCCATGAAGATTTCCTTCTCCACCTACAAATAAGATATTCAAGTATAACTCTAGAATTTGGTCTTTTGATATCATTCTTTCCACTTGATATGCTTTTGCCCATTCTCTTATTTTTCTATATATACCTGCTAAACCTTGTGACTCATTATCTTCAGTTATATTTTTTACAAGCTGCTGAGTTATCGTACTTCCACCATAACTTGAACTTCCTCTAAATATTGTATTAAATATAGCTCCTGCTGTTCTCTTCCAGTCAACACCATGATGTGAATAAAATCTTTCATCTTCTATTGCTACATATGCTTTTGGCAAATAATCTGACATTTCGTCTAATGTTATAATTTTTCTCTTTTCATCTCCGCTAAGATTTGCAATTACTCCACCATTTGCATCTACTACAACAGAATTTGAAGCTTTTATTGAAAGCTCATCTTTACTTATTTCAAAGTCATCCCCAAATAATCCAAAGAATATTCCAGCTATTATTCCTGCACCTATTACACATAGTAATAAAAATATTATAACTGCTACTTTAAGTGCTGTCTTTACTTTTGGATTCATTCCTTTTTTACCATTTTTCTTCTTTTTTACATTACTTTTTGTCTCATTAGTTATTTTATTTACATCCGTCTTTTTCCTTGTTGTTGGTCTTCTTTTATTTTGTGTATTTGAAGACCTTTTCCTATTCTGATTACTATTTCTACTTCTTCTATTACTACTATCTGGCATTTTCTTACCTCCTTGCCAACTTATGAAACTTGGACAAATACATTATATTATATTTTTTTAAAAAAAGGAAGCTTTTTATAAAATTTTAAGAAATTACAAAGAAGTTCTTCTTCCCATTAATTCTATAACTTTTACTTTATCCCTAATAATTTTCCTTTCTATATATTCATATGGCTGTTTTTTATAAATTCCTGCTTCATATATATCCTTTTGAAAATATAGTTTACTTTTATCATAATCAAACTCTTCAAAATTTTCAAAACTTATTTCATAGTCATTTATATTTAATCCATTAAATCTTTTTTTATTAATTTCTACATTTCCTTTTAGATTAACTATTATTGCTTCTTCTGGAATATTGTATTTATTTATCTCTCCACTTGTAAAATCTACATTTAATATAATTTTCGATCTTACTAGACTCTTTTTCTTGTTATTTGTTATTGTTATCATTATTCCTTCTTTTTCTAATACATCTTTTTCAAATTTTTTAAATTTTCCAATATGGTCTGTTACTATATTAACACTTTTATATGTCCTTATGATGTTCTTTATGTTTTGCATTATGTAATCACTGTCATTGTTATTTACTAAAATGCTTACATTTGTTTCTTCTTTTTTTAAGTTTTCTTTTTCTACAATATAATCTAACACTTTACTAGATATTACTGAAAATAGCCATTGTCCACCTACTACATTTATTTCATAAACATCCAATAAGTCCACAAAATTTTGTTGTTTCTTTAAAAACTTACTTAAAATTACAGTTTTACATCCTGTTTTATCTAAGAACTTTTTTATTTTCCTTACCAAAATACCTGCTCTTTTATCATCAATAACTTCTCCTGAGCTTATTGGCAAGATGATTTTATCATCTACTATTTCTAATATATTAAATATTCTAGCCACTATTACAGGCTTGTCAGCTTCTTGAATATAATACAAAAAAATCACTCCTTAAATATCTTTATTAAAATATATGTGAGTGATCTTTCATTTATAACTGTGAACTACCAACCACCTAAAGGTAGTGGGTTTTACGCTCCCTTCTTATAAAATAATATCTCTTTTTAATAAGCCATTTTTCACAGTTCCTAAACCTATAAATTTTCCAGAACTATAAATTCTATAAACTCCATCCTTGTTTTCGTTGTTTAATTTTACACCATTTAAAAACAATACTAACTTAGTAGGATTTAACTCTATTTCTTCTTTATCTTTAAATAGTTCTTCAATAGTTATTATATGTTTTTCTATAAATTCTTTATCTATACCATCATCTATTACGATTGAATTTTTTATACTAAATTCTCCAACCTTTAGTCTCTCTAGTCCTGACATATATCCTATTGTTCCCATTTTTTTGGCAATATCTGTGCACAAACTTCTTATATATGTTCCTTTGGAACAACTTACTTTAAATTCTATTTCTTTGCTTAACTTATTTATACCTATAAGCTCTATATTATATATTTCTATTTCTCTTTTAGGGACTTCTACTTTTTTCCCCATCCTTGCATATTCATATAATTTTTTCCCTGCAACTTTTATTGCTGAATACATCGGTGGCTCTTGTTCTTGTTTTCCTACAAAACTAGATAATACTTTTTCTACATTACATTTTTCTAGAATGCTACTATCTACTTCTTTTTCTTCAACAGTTCTTCCTTCTGCATCCATTGTGTCTGTTGCTTCTCCTAATTTTAGAGATACTTCATATTCTTTATCATGATTTATCAAATACTTTGAACATAATGTTCCTTTACCAATAAGTAATGGCAACACTCCTGTTGCTAGAGGGTCTAATGTTCCTGTATGACCTACTTTTTCTTTTACAATCCATTTTACTTTATTTACCACATCATGTGATGTACATCCCTTTGGCTTATTTACTATTATTATTCCATCCATAATTTTCTCCTATCACTTTACAAATGTATTATAGCATACTCCCTCTAAATCTGTAAACACTAGATTGAATTAGAAATTAACCAATAAATAATTTTAGTTAAAAATTAAAGCTAGATTCAAAATTTCTAATCTAGCTTTTAACATTTTTATAATTATTATAATTCTTTTACTTTAAAATAAGAGTATAAGTGTTTTTTTAGATTAGGCAATTTGCGTAGGGGATATTAAAGGTAGCAAATTGCCGGTAAGCGAAGCTTAAATCTAAAAAAGCACTCAAATCCCCTTGGACATTATTTTAAGTATTTTCTTACTTCTTTTAAAAGTTTTTCTTTAACTTGTTCTACATTTCCTTGAACTAATGCACCAGCTGCTCGAGGGTGTCCTCCACCGCCAAACATTAAGCAAACATCTGAAACATTAACATAGCTTCCTGAACGTAAAGAAACTTTGTAAGCATTTTCATTATCTTTTTGTCTAATAAACATAGAAACTTCAACACCTTCAATGCTTCTTCCTATATTTACTAATCCTTCATGGTCTCCTTCTTCTGCTTTTACTTCATCTAAATCCTTTTGGTTAATATAAGAAAATGCAACTTTTCCATCTTCTAATAGTTCCAATCTATCCATTACTCTTTTTTGTAATTCAAAATTAGCTTTTGTTTTAGTTTGAAGAGTTCTTTTACAAATATCAGCTATATCAACACCTTTTCTCAATAATTCTGCCGCGTATTCAAATGTATCTGCTGTTGTTGCTGGATATTGTAAACCTCCTGTATCTGTAATTATTCCTGTCATTAAGCATGTTCCGATT
Source organism: uncultured Clostridia bacterium (assembly GCA_944387535.1). GTDB lineage: Bacteria > Bacillota > Clostridia > TANB77 > CAG-508 > CAG-269. The sequence goes on from CALXFI010000003.1 coordinate 22,878, forward strand.
TCCACATCTACTTCTATTTCATAATAAGATAAAATTGCAAGTAAGATTTCTGAGCATGCTGGAGCTACTGGATTTACATAGTTTATATCTCCATACATATTATTACTTCCATGGTGGTCTATTACTATTGTTTTTTTAGCATTTTCAAAATATTCTCTATTATCTAATCTTTTAAAAGTAGCACAATCCAAGCTTATTGCTAAATCATATTCTTTTATATCACTTTCAGTTTTTATTTTATCTACTTCTGGTAAAAAATTAAAAGTTCTTGCATGACTTGTCATAATTAAATCCGCATTTTTTCCTAATTTTTCTAACGCAAGTTTTAACCCCAAACTACTTCCAATTGCATCTCCATCTGGTGTTTCATGAGTTAATAAAACAATACTTTCTGCTTTTTTTATTTCTTCTAAAATTTCATCTAAAGTCATTATTTATTCCCCTCTTCATCTTTTTCATCTTTTTTCGGCATTATTTCTTTTAGTATTTTATCAATTCTTTCTCCATATTCCATACTATCATCTAATTCAAATATAATTTCTGGAGTATTTCTAAGATTAACCCTTCTTGCAAGTTCACTACGAATAAATCCTGCTGATTTTTTTAGCGCTGCTAAAGTTTGCTTTGTGTCTTTTGCATTTAATATACTTACATCTACTTTTGCAAATTTTAAGTCGTTTGTAACTTTTACTTTAGTTACACTAATCATTCCTGTTGCATTTGGATTTTTTAATTTATAATTTATAATCTCGCTAATTTCTTTTTTATATTGCTCATTTATTCTTTCTAATCTACTTTTACTTTCTGGCATTTTTACTTCCCTCCTTTATAGAAAGAACATCCTTTTTTCTCTAACAAATATTTAATAACACTCTATACTAGAGAAAAAAGGATTGTTTTAATTTTATCTTTTTGTTTTTAGATTTTTAAGTTCCTATCTTTTTATTTCTTCCATAACATAAACTTCTATTTGGTCTCCTTCTTTAATGTCATTATAGTTTTCAATTTGCATTCCACACTCAAAGCCTTTTCCTACTTCTTTAACATCATCTTTAAATCTCTTAAGTGTTGCTAAATGTCCATCATGAATTACTACATTATCACGAATTACTCTTACACCTGCATTTCTTTCTACTTTTCCTGATAATACATAGCATCCCGCAATAGTTCCAACATTTGATATTCTAAATGTTTGTCTAACTTCTGCATTTCCTATTACTTTTTCTTCATATTTAGGCTCTAGCATACCTTTCATCGCATTTTCAACATCTTCTATTGCTTGGTAAATTACTGAATATTGCTTAATTTCTACTTCATCTTTTTTAGCTTCTTCCTTAGCTACATTATCTGGTCTTACATTAAATGCAATTATAATAGCATTTGAAACCTTAGCTAAAGTTACATCTGATTGATTTACTGCTCCTGCTGCTGCATGGATTACTTTTACTTTTACTTCTTCATTTTCAAGTTTTTCTAATGATTGTTTAACAGCTTCCACAGACCCCTGAACATCTGCTTTAACAATTAAATTTAATACTTTTAATTTTCCTTCTTCCATTTGGCTAAATAAATTGTCTAATGTTACTTTTGATACTTGATTTATTGCTTTTTCTCTCGCTTGACGTTTTCTTCTTTCTATTAAGTGTTTTGCAACTTTTTCGTTCTTAACTTCATAGAATGTATCTCCTGCCTCTGGAACTTCTGTTAATCCCATTATTTCTACTGGTGTAGATGGTCCTGCTGATTTTACAGATTTTCCTTTATCATCTTTCATAGCTCTTATTCTACCAATAGAAGAACCTACAACTATAGTATCTCCTACATCTAAAGTTCCTCTTTGTACTAATACAGTTGCAATTGCACCTCTAGATTTATCTAGTTTTGCTTCTATTACTGCTCCTTTTGCTTGTTTATGTGGATTTGCTTTTAGTTCTAGCATATCTGCTTCTAATAATACCATTTCTAATAACTGATCTATATTTGTACCATTTTTAGCGGAAATCGGAACAAATATTGTATCTCCTCCCCATTCTTCTGGTACTAAATCATATGCCATTAATTCTTGTTTTACTTTTTCTGGATTTGCATCTGGTAAATCTATTTTATTTATTGCAACTATTATTGGTATACCTGCTGATTTAGCATGATTAATAGCTTCAATTGTTTGAGGCATTACACCATCATTTGCTGCAACTACCAATATTGCTATATCTGTTATTTGAGCACCTCTTGCTCTCATTGCTGTAAATGCTTCGTGTCCTGGTGTATCTAAGAATGTTATTTCTCTATCATTTACTTTAACTTTATAAGCACCAATTGCTTGAGTAATTCCTCCTGCTTCTCCTTCAATAACATTTGTTTTTCTTATTGTGTCTAGAAGTGAAGTCTTTCCATGGTCTACATGTCCCATAACAACAATAACTGGTGGTCTTGTAACTAAATCTTCTTCTTTATCTTCAGACTCATCAAATAAGATATCTTCATCTGTTACAACTTCTTTCTTCTTAGCTGTAATTCCAAATTCTTGTGCTATTAAATAAGCTGTATCAAAGTCTATTTCTTGGTTTATTGTTGCCATTATTCCATAGCCTAACAATTTTTTAATTACCTCTGCTGTTGTTTTCTTCATTTCAGCAGCAAAATCTTTTACTGTAATACTTTCTGGTATTTCTATTTCTGTTAACTTAAATATTTTCTGTTTATTCCTTTCTTCGTTATTTTGATTTTTTCTTTTCTTTCCTCTTCTTCCACGTTCTGTTGTTAAATCATAATAATCTAGCATTCCACCATCTTGATCATCAAACATATTTGATAATTTGCTTGTTTGTTTTAGTGATTTTAATTTTCCTTCATCAAAATCAGAATGGTTATTATTTCTTCTTGATCTATTTTTCTTATTTCTATTATTTTCTTCAAAACGATTGTTATTTTTTTGTTTATCAATTCCCCTATTGTATTCTCTTACTTGTTCTTTTTCACCAGTTTCTTGAGACATAATATTTTTTATGTTTTTTTCTATTCCTTTTGCATCAAGTGGTCTTTTTCCAAAACGTCCATTATTTCCATTATTGTTTCTATTATTGTTATTATATCTATTATTACCATTATTATTAAAGTGATTATCATTTCTATTATTTTTACGATAATTTCCATTTTGGTTATTATTTCTATTTTGTCTATTGTCTCTATTTTCTCTATTTTCTTTGTTCTCTCTATTTTCCTTTAGATTTTTATTTGTAACAACTTCTTGTACAGGCTTTTTTTCTTCTACTTTTGGCTTAGTCTCTTGCTTTACTTCTTCCTTCTTCACTTCTTTGGCTACTTGTTTTTCTTCTTTCTTTTCTTCCTTATTTAGGCCAAACAATTCACTTACAGTCATTGGTTTACTTTGTTTATTTCTATAGACAATATTATAATCTTTATTTTGTTTTCTCTCGACAAAACCAATATTATTTTTCTTGGCTTGTTTCTTTTCCATTTCTTTTTTCTTTTCTTGTTCGTCCTCTTCAGAAATAATTACTTCTCTTCTAATAATAACAGGAGCTTTTTCTTCTTTTTTTGCTTCTGTCTTTCCTTTATTAGGCACTTGTTTTTCTTGCTTCTTTGATTTATTTCCACTTAGTTTTTCTTCTATTTTCTTTGCCTCATCTTCTTCTACTCCACTTAAGTGGCTTTTAACATCAATATTTAATTCTTGTGCTACATCTAATACTTCTTTACTGGTTAAGTTTAATTTTTTAGCTATTTCGTATATTTTTATCTTACCCAATAACTTCACCCCCATTATTTATTCTTTGTATTTCATTAGATAAATTTACATCTTCTATTCCTATTATTGCTTTATTTGATTTACCAATCGCTTTACTTAAAATTTCTATCTCTCCTTTAATTATTATTGGTACATTTTCTTTTTCTGCTATTTTCCTAAATTTATCTTTTGTTCTTTCTGACGCATCTTCTGCCACAATAAGTAATTTTACTTTTTTCTTATTTGTTCTTTCTTCTACGCTGTCAGCACCAAAGCAAACCTTTCTTGCTCTTGCAGCTAAGCCTATTAATCCCAATATTTTATTATTTATCAAGTATTACACCTCTTAATTTATCATAAATTTCATCAGATATTTTTATTCCAAATACCTTTTCTAATCTCTTAGATTTTATCAATTTTTCTAGACATTCTATGTTATCACAAATATATGCTCCTCTACCTGGCATTTTACCTGTTCTATCTATATTTATTTCATTGTCCTTATTTTTAACAATTCTTATAAATTCTTTTTTAGGTTTTTTTGTGTTACAACCCATGCATGTTCTTTCTGGTGGTTGTCTCATTTTATTCCCCTTTCCTATTTTATGTCCAGTTTTATTTTTTATTCTGTTTTATCTTCTTCATTTTTCTCTTTTTCTTCATTTTCTTGTTTTTCCATAAGCATGTTTCTAAATTGTGTTTCTGATTTTATATCTATTTTCCAGTTTGTTAGTTTTGCAGCTAGTCTTGCATTTTGTCCTGATTTTCCAATTGCTAGTGATAATTGATTATCTGGTACTATTACTTGCGCAAAGTTTTCTTCTGGTTTTACATCTACAGCTAACACTTGCGCTGGAAGTAAGCTTGCTGCAATATATATTGATGGGTCTTCATTCCATTCTATTACATCTATTTTTTCTCCATTTAATTCATTTATTACATTTTGAATTCTAACTCCTTTTTGTCCAACACAAGACCCTACTGGATCTATATTTGGATCTGGTGAGTATACTGCAACTTTACTTCTATATCCTGGATCTCTAGAAACGCTTTTTATTTCAATTACACCTTCATAAATTTCTGGTATTTCAAATTCTAGTAATTTTCTTACAAAATCAGGATGGCTTCTAGATACTATTACTTGTGGAGCTCCTTTTTGTCCTTTTTCCACATCTAAAACATAACCTTTTATTTTTTCATTTACTCTATAATGTTCTGTTGGTATTTGCTCTTTAGTTGGCATTACACCTTCTAATTTTCCTAAATCCATTACAACTATATTTTTATCTGCTTTTTGAATTATTCCTGATACTATTTCACCTTTTCTATCATTAAATTCATTATAAACGATTTCTCTTTCTGCTTCTCTTAACTTTTGTATTATTACTTGTTTTGCAGTCTGTGCTGCTATTCTACCAAAGTTTCTTGGTACTATTTCTATATCTACTGTATCTTCTAATGTCAAATCAGGATTTATTTTTTGTGCATCTTTTAAGCTTATCTCTAACTCTGGATTTTCTACTTTTTCTACTATTTGTTTTACTGAATACAAGTGTGTTGCTCCTGTTTTTCTATCCATTACTACTTTTACATTTTCTAAAGAGTCAAAATTTCTTTTATATGCTGTAACCAGAGCTGTTTCTATTGAGTCCAAAACATAGTCTTTATTTAATCCTTTTTCCTTTTCTAAATCTTCTAATGCTAAGATTAATTCTTTATTATCTATAGCTGGTTCTTCTTTTTCTTTCATTTTTATTCCTCCTTACCAATTATAAACAGTTTTTATTTGTGCTATATTTTTTCTTTCTATTTCTACTTCATTTTCTTCTTCGTCTAGTACTATTTTTTCTTTATCAAAACTTTTTAATATTCCTCTATGTTCCTTTTTCCCTAATTCGTCTTTTTTAAATAATTTTACATTTACTTCTATTCCTATATTGTCTTCTAAATGTTTATCTTTTCTAAGTATTCTTTCAACACCTGGTGAAGATACTACTAAAAAGTAACTTTCCTTTATAAAATCATTTTCATCAAGCAAAGGATTTATTTCATTATTTACTTTTTCACAATCATTTAAGTCTATTCCTTTAGGACTATCTATATAAATATTTAAGTAATAATCTTTTCCTTCTTTACTATATTCTACATCATAAAGTTCATAACCTAAGTCCTCTACTTTTTTCTTTATTAAGCTTTCTACTTTTTCTTCTACTTTTGACAAAGTATCACTCTCCCTTTTATACTAATCAAGAGTGGGATTTGTTCCCACTCTTCTGTCTTTTCTCAAGTTACCTATATTATTATACCCAATTTCTGGCAAAAATGCAAGCTTTTTATGAATTTTTTTCACTTTTGCTGTTTTTTGACCCCGTCCTAAAAAACAGCATTTTATCTTTAATTAGTTTTTTCTAATATCACCATATTATAAGTGTAGTTATGGTATTTTGCTTCAAATTTTTCTATTGAGATTGTTTTGTATTCAGGATTATCTTTTATTTGATTGTATAATGTTAAATCTCCTGTATCTACTATAATTATTCTTCCTTTTGCCTGCTCAGCAGCCTCATCTACAGTTGATAGAACTCCCATTTGTGGTGCATATGCTTTATACGCTTCTTCTATTGACCAATTTCCTAAATTTATAAAATATTGTTTATTTTCATTTAAGAATATTGCTGATACTCCACCATTTCCCATATCTGAATAAATTAATATGTCATCTGGCTTTACGTTTTCTTTTAAATATTCTATTGGAGCTTTATTTGATTCATCATAATTTGCATTTACATTTTCTATTAAGTTATATGCTGATAATACTAAAATCACTCCACATATTAAGCCAATCATAAATTTGTTATTTTCTTTTGCTAAGAAATAACTAATTGTAAAAATTAGAAGTCCTGTTATTGTAAATAAATATCTAGCATATAAAATTGGTGTTATTCTAGATACTAATGCCATTGCAATTATTATAATTATATATATTGCTATTGGAATAATTCCTGCTTTTATATCTTCTTTTTTTCTTATATTTTTTATTATAATATATATTAAATATATGTATAAAAGAACAGATACTGCAAGTGGTAATGCTTGTGATAAACTTCCTTTAAATTGAAAATCTAACAAGTCATATATTATTTGTGGGAATTCTAAGGTTATCCAAAAACCACTTCCTACTCTTAATGCTTGTGCTACAAAGCAAATAAACCAAGGAAGATATAATAAGACTTGCATTACTTCTACTATTATAAAGTTTCTGATTGTACTATTTGCTAATTTTGCTTTATTTTTTATTACATATATTATTAATCCTAAATTTATTATACCTGCTGCTGCTAATGCATAATAGTGCATATAGCAACTTGCTAAACTAAATATTCCAAAAAGTATTAAGTTTTTTGTCTTCTTATTCTTTATAAATCTATATAAATATATAGCCATTAATGTTACAAACACAATTGTCCATGAATACATTCTTATTTCTAATGCATAATTAAGCATTGCTGGTAAGAAAAAGCTAAAGAATGTGAAAAGCAATCCTGTTGTTTTTCCAAAATCCTTTTTTATATGTGTTAATCCTAATATTCCAAGTACTACAATTCCAATTACAGAAAATAGTCTATAAACAATTATATTTTCTCCAAATATTAAATTTAATACTTTTAACATCCAGTAATATAATATTGGATGCACATCATGGCTTCCAATTGTCCATATTTCACTAAATGAATGATTTACTATTGCTACACTATATGATTCATCAAACCAAATGTTACTATGAAATGCAGGTATCAATAAAAGTATTGCTCCTAAAATTATTAATGCTATATGTAATAAATTTTCTTTTTTAGATTTTTTTAATATTTCTTTTTTTTCCATTTTCTTCTCCTTTTTTAAGAAAAAATTAAAGTTGGCCTTTAGCCAACTTTATTCTTGTTAATTTCTTTCTTCTTGTAATCCTGCTTCTGCAATTTTTATATCTCTTACATGGTTTATCTTTTCCCATGTTGTATCTCTCTTGAATAAACATTTAAAGTTTATAAGTAACCAAGAACCCATAAATAATGGATAACAAGCTAAGCCTTTAAGCATTGGTCTTATTGGTCTCTTATCTAAGAACATTGCTATAGCTGCTGTTGCTATTGGGAATAAAAATGTTGGCACTAAATATCTCATTATATTTTCTATAAGTTCTGCTTGTGTCATTCCATCTCCTGCATACATCAAGAAGTTCGTAAATAATAATACTATTGTTATAATGAACATTGGAATACTTCCTACAATATATAGTAATCCATCAAAGTTCATCATTGTTTTATTTTCTTTAGCTGCTACTGCTAAATCTTTTGTATATTCTTTTATACATTGCATATGGCCCACTGTCCATCTACTTCTTTGAGACCAACTTTGTTTAAATCCAACTGGTTGTTCATCATATACTATTGCATCTGTTGCCCAACCTAGCTTTTTACCTTTTATTATTCTTTTTAATGAGAATTCAATATCCTCTGTTAATGTTACTGTATCCCAACCTTGTGGTTTTATTACATCAAATCTTACCATAAATCCTGTACCATTTAATAATGGTGATAAGCCTATATTATATCTTGCTAAATGGTAAAATCTATGCATTGTCCAATAGAATAGTGCATATCCTGCTGTAATCCAACTATCTGTTGGGTTTTTAATATCTCTATAACCTTGTACTACGTCTTCGCCTTGACAAAGATGTTTATTCATATTTTTTATAAAATTAGGATCAACTATATTATCTGCATCAAATACAAAGAATGCATCATATGGAGCATCTTCTTTTATTTTTTGTTGTAAGAACCAATCTAATGCATATCCTTTTGTTTTCTTACTTGGGTTAAATCTTTCATATACAATTGCTCCTGCATCTCTTGCAATTTTAGCTGTATTGTCTGTACAATTATCTGCTATTACATAGATATCATATAAATCTTTATTATAGTTTTGTGCTTTAAGACTATCTACTAAGTTTTTTATTACAGCTTCTTCATTATGAGCTGGTATTATTGCCATAAATCTGTGGTCTTTTTTTACTTTTAATGGTTTGTCTTTTATTTTTACTAAAGAGCATAAACTTACTAAAATATTGTATAACCAAAATATTGTTATTATCCATACTAAAGCTTCTCTTAGTATATATAAATAATCCATTTTTCTACCTCTCTTTTTAAATAATATTCTTGTTAATATTATTATGCTACAATTACTATTATACTCTTTATTACAAATTATTGCAATATTTTCCTATAAATTTTATTGATTTTTTTGTTTCTTTCCCCTATTTCCGTTAGTTTTTCCCGGTTTTTTTACAATTCTTAATTTTTTATTAAGTATATTCTATATTATTTATAATAATTAATATTTTATTAATTTTTACCGATTTATTGCACTATTCTACTTCTATATGATATAATTAATATTAGAGGATAATATGGATGAAGTAAAAGAAATTTTAGATAAATTAAATATAAAATATGATATTATATATCATCCAGCTGTATATACATCAGAAGAAGCTGACCTTTATGTTAAAGATATAAAATGTAGCAAAGCCAAGAATTTATTTTTAGCTGGAAAAAATGATAAAAATTTTTATTTGTTTATTTTAAAAGATACTAAAAGGTTAGATATCAAAAAAGTAAGTAATATTATTGGAGATAGACTACATTTTGCAAGTGAGAAATATTTAAAAGAAAAAATGAATTTAACTCCTGGTAAGGTTTCTATATTTGGATTAATAAACAACAAGGAGCATGATATAAGAACTTATATTGACAAAGAACTTTTAAATGAGGAACTTATTGTATTCCATCCAAATGATAATACTGCTACAATGTTAATTAATATTAATGATGTTTTTAAATTTTTACAAGAAATGAACTTTAATCATGAAATTATAAATTTATAAAAATTAAAGAGGTATTTATGAAAGATTATTTAAAAGATTTAATGGAAAATGATAAAGAATTTCAAGAAATCATTAATCCATTAATTACAAATGAAACAGTTTTGCAAATGAAAAATTTTAGGCAACACTATGAAACAACTTGTTTTGATCATTGTTATACAGCAGCGTATTATTGCTACTTAATTTGTAAAAAGTATAATTTAGATTATAAATCTGCTACCAGAGCTGCAATGCTTCACGATCTATTTTTATATGATTGGAGAAAAAGACAAGCAGACAGAAAAGGATTACATGCTTTTACTCATGGTAAAATTGCATGTGAAAACGCTAGTAAATTATTTGATTTAAATGAAAAGGAAAAAGATATAATTATAAAGCACATGTGGCCAGTTACTGTACAATTTCCAAAATCATTAGAAGGCTTTATCCTAACTTTTGTTGATAAATATTGTGCTATGTCAGAAAGCTTTGAAGTTTTAAAATCAAGATTATTTATGAAAAAAGCTTTTCGTTATGCTTATGTATTTTTAAGTTTAGTTATTATAAAACTTTAAAATAATTATATTCTTTAAGAGAGGTCATCCTCTCTTTTATTGACTTTTTTTGTTCTAAATGGCATAATTATTTATGTAAACGTAAAGTGCGTTGAAAGGAAAAAAATGCTTAAGTCCATATTTCGGAAAAGTATTTCAAACTACCCCAAAGGAAAACAAGAAATTATGATGACTGTTTCTTATCCTGGATTTGTTACAGATCATCTTTCTATTATCTTCTTTGTTCTTATGGTAGTACTTCCTCCAGCTATCTTCTTTGATTTTTTAAATTGCTTTTTTAAGTTAAACTTTTGGATTACCATTTCGCCATTGCTTATATTTGAAATTGTACTTATGTCAATGTCCTATAAGTTTTTCTTAAAAATTCCAGTAATATCTAAGTTGCATAACTGGTTGTATTTCAACTTATATACGAAGAAAGGCAATGCAATTACAAAGCAAGACTTTGAAAGGATGAAGAATGAATTTCCTGCACTTTATAAATACATTGCTTTGCAAAAAGCACCAGGATATTGCTATCCTATTTGCCATATGTTGCTAGATTTTCTAAAAAAAGGAAAAATCACATTTTTAGCAGTTGAGGACTTTGACTCAACGTGGCATAAAAACACTAATTATCATATGCATGTGCTTTATGTTAATGGCGATTATGCGTTTGACACTGACTCTTGTTTGCAAATTCCTTATGATGAATACATCTCAATTAATGATGTAAAAATCTATAAAACATTTTCTCTTGAAGATGAGGAAGATTTACCAGATAGGATGCAAAACAATAAAGCACATCAAGAATTAGTGTCTTGGTGCAAGGAAAATCAGGTTTTCCTTTGGAATACATGTCCAGTGGTTGAGTAGACAAGCATTTATCCCCTAGTGATTAACTAATCACTAGGGGATTTTTTTAATTTTTTTGTTTTGATGTCTCTGCCCATCTAAGCATCTTTATATCTTTATATTTACTTAAAACTTCTTTATATTTATCATAATCTTCTTCCCATAATTCATTTGGTACATTGTCAAAAGCTTTAAATATTTTTTCCGCTTCTGATAAATAAATTACCTGTTCTTGTGGTGACATATTCTCATATTGCTTTGCAAATCTATATAATTTATCAAGCATTTGGTTTGCTTCAATAAATGACCAAAAATCTTTAACTTTCATTCCAAATAATTTTATCTGTAACACAGCATATGCTATTAACGCAAATATAACAAATATTAATATATATATTACTGCAAATATTGCTGTCATCTCTCCACCTCTTTAATTTTTCCTTTTGTACTGTTTCATTATAACACTTATTATTTTTTTTTGCAAATATAATTTTTTGCTTAATTCTAGATTTTATAATTCTTGTGTGCTATAATAATAATGTTATTCTAAATTAAAGAAATAGAAAATAATAATATTAATAAAAAATAGAGGAGAAAATATTATGGAAAATCATGAAGAAAAATTTATTGTAACAAAAAGAGCTGGAATTTTAGGTATAGCCCGGAAATATATTTTTATTAATTATAAAAGCAACAGTTGGTTTTTTATGCAGAAGTCAAGCTATGATTGCTGATAGTTTTAACAGTGCTGGAGATATATTTGCTTCTCTTATGACTTTTATTGGAAACCGTATTGCAAGTGTTCCAAATGATGAAGACCATAATTTAGGACATGGAAAAGCTGAATATATTTTCTCTATGTTTATAGGTATTGCAATGATATTAGTTGCTGCAAAATTACTTTTTGACTCAGTTTCAAGTTTAATTGTAGGTGAAAAGCTTGAATTTTCTTGGTTCTTAGTTCTTGTTTGTATTGTAACAATTATTACTAAACTTGCTTTATACTTATATACTTCAAAAGCAAATAAGAAACATCCAAGCATTTTACTAGAATCAAATATGAAAGACCATAGAAATGACTGTGTTGTAACTACTTTTACTCTTATTTCTGTTATTTTAAGTATATTTGGAATATACTGGTTTGACGGTGTCGTAGGTATTGGTATTTCTCTATGGATTTGTTATACAGGAATTACAATTTTTATTGAAAGTTACAATGTTTTAATGGATATTAGTATAGATACTAAAACTAAAGATTTAATTTTAGAAATAGCACATAGTTATAAGGAAATCCAAGATGTAAAAGACATTGTTTCAACACCTGTTGGTGATAGGTATTTAGTTTTTATAACCATTGGTTTGGATGGTAACATGTCCACTTTTGAAAGTCATTCTTTAGCAGATGATTTAGAAAAATCTGTTACTAAATTAGATAATATATATAAAACAGTGGTACACGTTGAGCCACAATAAAAGGAGCAAATTGCTCCTTTTATTTTTTCTATTCTCCCCTTTGATTTTGTATTCTCGGATCCTCAAAATCTTCATCTAATTCTTCTACAATTTCTTGTGGTTCTTTTTCTAAATCTTCCATTTGCTTTTCAAGATATTTTTCTCTTGCATATTCACCATCTGGTTTTCCATCATCTTTATAAAATCCCCATCTAGTTGCAAGTTCATCAAATGTTAATTCTGTTCCGTCTTCTAGATAAACTTTATCTTCTACATGTACATGTGATTTTGTATTTGGATCTCCATCTACATCTCTTTCATCCATTTTGTCATTTTCAGGGTCTGGGTGTTTTTTTGCTTCTTCTATATTCATTTCAACTGTATCTTCACCATTTGCTTCATATTCTCCAATTACACTTCTTGTACTTGTATCTGTTGCAAATGTCGTATTCTCTGCTCTTAATTGTACGCCCATTACCTCTGTAGAATCTCTTGCTTCTTCTCCTATATTTATCTCAATTCTTCCCATTTCTCTATTATCAATTTGTATAATCTTATTTCCAAATTGGTATTCACTTAAAACTGCATCTTTTTCTACTCTTCCTTCAGTATCCACTTGGTAACTTTCTTTTGTTGGGTCATTTCCTACGCTACCCCTTTGTTCTAAATCTGGTATATATTTAGATAAAGGTCTTACTTTTCCATCTTTTCCTATTGCAACAAGTGAATATCTAGTAGACCCTTTATCATAATTTTCTCCTTTTGCATTTTTCAAGTCACTCATCTGATATGATTCAATAACACCAATTCTATCAATATCTTGTGGAAGCCCCATCCATTTTCTTACATCATGCATATCATTTGCTCTTTCATCCAACTCTACAGATTGTTTTACATTTACATCCTCTATAGTTGAAGTTTTATCTTCATCTTCCTTATCTTCTTTTTCTCCTTTATTATTATCTTCTTCTATTTTCCCTTCTATTTCTTCTTTTTCTTCTTCATTAGTGCTTTCATCTAAATCTACTAAAGTTACTCCTTTAGCAACTTCATCTCTTTTACCAAATTCTTTCATATAGGTATCAATTTCTCTTGATAATTTTCCTTCTTGTTCTACTTCTTCTCTTGGCAATCTATCTATTGCGTCTTTTATCTGATTTGATAATTCATTACCTAAAGTATTTTGTAACATTAAAATATTGTCTTCCATAACATCTGTATCTAATACGCCTATTTTGGTATCTCCTATATAATACTCATATAAATCATCTCTTCCAGTTTTCTTTACAACTGTTACTGCAATATCTTTACCATTTAAATTAATTAACATATAATCATCTGCTACTCAAAATATGGGCAAATATACCCATATCGAAATTTTGAAAGTTTTCACAAACATTTCTTACTGCTTCATTGTGTATGCTTTTGTGGTTAAAACTAACTCACTACTCACAAGTTCTTGTACACTCCACAGTCGTAAATTCCCGACTAGCCATCGGTACATACTTACAATCGCTTGTTTATGCTATTTTGTAAGTTCTTGCATCTCTTAAATTAAGACTTGCATTAAAATCTCTATCTTCTATATATCCACAGTCACACTTATAAATTCTATCTGATAATTTTAAGTCATTTTTAATAAAACCACAATGATGACATATTTTACTAGATGGATACCATCTATCTACAATTCTTAATTCAATTTCATATTCTTTGCATTTTGCTTCTAATTTTCTTTTAAATTCATAGAACTTTTGTGAAGCAATTGCTTTTGAAAGATGCCTATTCCTCATCATTCCTTTTACATTTAAATCTTCTATTGTTATATAAGATGGCTTGGTTTTCACTATCTCATTTATACTTTTGTTAATGTAATCGCATCTAACGTTTTCTATTCTTTGATGAAGTCTTTGTACCTTTATGACTTGTTTTTGTATATTTTGTCTAGTAGCTTCTCCTTTCTTTTTATTTTCTTTGCTACGTTTTTTTAAGTCTTCGTATTTCCTCGATAGACAACGCTGCTCTTTCTTTAATTTTTTTTCAAGTTTTCTTATTCTTGCTGACTTGTTAATATTCTTTTTTACAGTCCCATCACTCATAATTGCAAAATCTTTTAGTCCTAAATCAATACCTAAGCCAAAATCATTTAATTTAGTCTTTTCTGATTTAGGAACATCAATTAGAACAGATACATAATATCTTCCTGCTTTACAAGAAACTGTACCTCTTTTAATTACATACCCTTGTTTTGTCGTTGGAATATACCCTTTTTCTTTTAACTTCACCCAACCAAGTGTAGGAATCTTAATTCTATGTCTTTCACAAAAACAGTCTTTTTGATTGTTTTTTACAAAATACATTTTTACATCTGATTTATTCTTTTTCTTAAACTTTGGAAAACCACTTTGTTTTTTAAAAAATTTCACAAAGGCTGTATAAGCATTTTCCATAGATTTCTTAACAGACTTTGAACTTGCTTTCTTTATCCAAAGATATTCTGGGTTATTTGGTATAAATTCATTGTTAAGCCAAACACTAAAAGTTCTGGCTGTCATAAATTTTTCGCCTTTATCATAAATTTCTTTGTTGTGTGCAAGGTAAAAATTGTAAATAAATCTACAAGTTCCAATTGTTTGCTTAATTTTTACTATCTGTTCTGGCGTTGGGTCGATTTCCGTTTTATAGCTCTTTAGCAATTTCTTTGTCCTCCTTTATCTGTTTTTTGTATTTCCTTAATCCATATAATTACAACTAAAAACATGTAAAATTGATGTAATATCTTGAACTAATTCTTCATTTATCAGCTTCTGTTTGTATACATATTAATTTTAAGTATAATACCTTTATTAGTAGGAGTACGATTTGCTCTTAATATATCATCTTTATCCCAACGTTGTAGTGTTTTAACGGGAACTCCCAATAATTCAGCAAAATCTTTTGGTTTATAATTTTTGATATTTGTAGTATTAATAAATAATCTTCCTTATTTATGAGCACATTATATCATGTATAAACATATTTATCTATATTTTCATCAACTTATTGTTTCCTCCTAAATGACCTCACCTATTAAATCATAACTATTTACGTCTATAATTTTACAATTTACAAATTTATTAATCAAATCTTTTTCTTTTAAATTATTAGCATTTTTCATATATACTAATCCATCTATATCTGGAACATTTTCAATTGTTCTTCCTATATAATATCTACCATCAAAAGAGATATTTTCTATTAATACCTCATAGTTTTTTCCTATTTTCTTTTCTAGATTTTCTTTTGATATTTCTTGTTGTGCTTTCATTATTTTATTATATCTTGAAATTTTAGTATTTCCATGTATTTGCTTCTCCATTCTTGAAGCTGGCGTTCCATCTTCTTTAGAATATTTAAATACACCTAATTTATCAAATTTAGCTGTTTTTACAAATTCTAGTAATTCACTAAATTCTTCTTTTGTCTCCCCTGGAAAACCTACCATTAAGCTTGTCCTTAATGTTACATTTGGTATTTTATTTCTTATTTTAGAAATAAGTTCTATTATTTGTTTTTTGCTCGTTTTTCTATTCATTCTTTTTAATACTGTATCTGATATATGTTGAATTGGTATATCAAAGTATTTGGCAATTTTAGGATTGTTTGCAACTAGTTCTATTAATTCATCTGTAATTCCTTCTGGATAAGAATATAAAAATCTAATCCATTTAATACCATCTATTTTGCTTATTTCTTCTAACAAGCTTGCTAAACAATTTTTTCCATATATGTCAAGGCCATATTTAGTAGTATCTTGTGCTATTATAATTAGTTCTTGTATTCCTTTTTTAGCTAATACTCTTGCTTCCTCTAGTATATCTTCTTTTTTTCTACTAACAAAAGGACCTCTTATATATGGGATTGCACAATATGTACATCTATTACTGCATCCTTCACCTATTTTTAAATAAGCATAATTACTTCCTGTAGTTACTATTCTATCTAAGTATTCTTCTTGTGAAAACATAGGCATTGGTGGAATTTCAGATATTTTAGTTATTTTCTTTGTTTTAGATTTTTCTACAATGTCTCTTTTTACTAAATCATCTATTTTATCCCATAAAATATCATATTCATCAAGTTTTATCCATAAATCTACTTCAGGAAGTAGTTTTACTAATTCATCGCCATACCTTTGAACTAAGCATCCCATTACAATTAAATACTTACATCTTTTTTGTTTATACTCTGCCATCTCTAAAATTGTATTTATTGCTTCCTCTTTTGCAGAATCAATAAATCCACAGGTATTAATAACTAATATATCTGCCTTAGTTTCATCATTTACTATATTAAATTTATGTTCTTTAAATTTTCCAATTGTTATTTCTGTATCTATTAAATTTTTACTACATCCTAGTGATATAAAACCTACGTTCATTTTTTACTCCTTTTTGAGACAAAAAAGACCCGTCCCCAAAATTCTTATTCTTTATGACTACATATATGTTTTCTTGTCATTTCCATTAAATCTAATTTTGTAAATCCTTCTACTTGTGTTTTTGTTCTATCTTTCTTTAGTTCTTCTTTTAGTAATTTTACTATTTTTTCTTTATCTTCTTCATTTTCCATATCAATGTAATCTATAATAATTATTCCACCTGTATCTCTTAACCTTATTTGTTTTGCTATCTCTACAGTTGCTTCTCTATTTACTTTAAATATTGTTTGTTCTAAATTTTTATTTCCTGTGTATTTTCCTGTATTTACATCTATCGCTGTTAATGCCTCTGTTTTATCTATAGTAATAAATCCTCCACATTTAAGCCATACTTTTCTATTTTTTGATTTTTCTATTTGTTTTCCTATATCATATGTATCAAAGATATTTTCTTCTTCTCTTAATTCTACTTTTATATTTTTATATTCTGGATTTTCTTCTAATTTTTTTTCAATTTCTTCTTTTTCTTTTTTATCATTTACAACAATTCTAGTAATATTGTTTTCTATTAAATCTATTAGTATCTTTTCTAAAATATCCTCACTTTTATATAGAAGTTTTGGTTTATTATTGTTTGGATTTATGTTTGTCCCTATTATTTTATTCCATTTAGCTTCTATTCTTTTTATATCTTCTATTATTTCTTTTTCTTTTCCCTCTGCTGATGTTCTAATAATTGCTCCATTATTTTCACTTAAATTTTCTCTTACTAATTTTATTAGTCTTTCTTGTTCTTTTTTATCTTCTATTTTTTGTGATACAGTTACTATATTAGTATTTGGCATTAGAACAATATATTTACTAGGTAAGTTTATATGTGTAGATACTTTTGCACCTTTCTTTTCATTACTATCTTTTTTTACTTGAACTAATATCTTTTGATTAGGTTTTATTACATCTCTTATTTTAATACTTGTGTCTATTTTTTCTTTAGTCTCATCAACTTTAGGCATCACATCTTTTAAATGTATAAAACTATTTTTTTCTGTTCCTATATTTACAAACGCTGCTTGCATTCCTTCTACTATATCTTTTATTATTCCTATATAAATATTCCCTTCTTTTCTTGTTTCACTATTATCTTCTTCATAATATTCAACTAATATTCCATTTTCTACTAAAGCTATTTCTTTTTTATCATTATTTTTTTGTACAAATATTTCTGTCATCTCAACCTTCCTTACTAATTAAATTTATTCATTGCATTATCTATACCAGATTTTATTATTTCAACAACTGCTTCTTTTGCAGTAGTTGTTGATTTATCTAGTATTTCTTTTTCTTCTTCTGGAATTGGTCCAATTACATGTCTTATAAAATCTCCATCTTCTGGTTTTCCAATTCCTACTCTTATTCTTGGGAATTCTGTTCCTAAATAATGAACTACTGATTTCATTCCATTATGTGATCCAGAATTTCCTTTTTTTCTTATTTTAATAGTTCCTAATTCTATATCCATATCATCATAGATTACTATTATATCACAATTTTCTATTTTATAAAAATCTACAGCTTCTTTTATACTTTCTCCACTCAAGTTCATAAATGTTTGTGGCTTTAAAAGTATTACTTTTTCCCCTTCTATTGTCCCTAAACCGCACAAACCTTTAAACTTTTTCTTGGTTACTTCTATATTATATTCTGAAGCTATTTTATTAACTGTATCAAATCCCATATTATGCCTTGTATTACTATAATCTTCCTCAGGATTTCCAAGTCCTACTATTAAATACATTTTCCTTCTCCTAAATATATTTTATTATTACTTATCTATTTTACCTTGTTTTTAAGATTTTTTCAAGTATTTTAAATGCTGTTTATCTTATTTTTCTTGTTTTTTCCCTGTTTTTTGGGACGGGGTCAAAAAACCGCTCTGTAATTTACTTCCTCTCAATTTAAAAAGATAAAGAATAATGCATAACACCATTCTTTATCTTTTTATTTACCGGTTACTCTTTTTTTGGCAAGCATAATTCTTGCCTAGTTTGTCCACCACTTACTGTATAAGTTTCAAGTATTACATTGATATTATCTCCCTCTTTTAACGTTTCGTACAAATCTTTATCATCAAACGTGTTAGATACTGATTTATACTCAACCGTAACTAAATATCTTGCTGGATGTCTTTGTGGAACAACAATAATTGTTTTTCCTGTAGAAATAACTGAACTAGTTGTATATGATGACTTATATTCTTTTTCTGTTACTGTCGCAGTTACTTCTTCAGTTTTTTCCAGATATTCTTCTTGACACCCAGTCAAACCAATACATAGAATAATAGCTACCAATAATACTAACCGTTTCATAATTTCCTCCTTATAACTCTATTTGGAGGTTGCCACTCCAAGAATTTACCAATCCCTTTTGGAGTAACTGCCTTAAACTTTTTCTATTGTAACACATTTACATAAAAATATCAACCAGATTTACGTCCCAAAAAACAGCACCAAAAAAGCACCAATAAAGGTGCTTCTTAATTTTTATTATTCAGCTGATGAATCTTCTGCTTTTTCTGTTTGTTCTGGAGCTTCATAAGCTTCTAAGATAGCTTTTTGAATTTTCTCCCTTGTTTCAGCGTTGATTGGATGAGCTATATCTTTGAATTCTCCGTTTGGAGTTTTTCTGCTAGGCATAGCTATAAATAATCCATTTTGGCTTTCGATAACTTTAATATCATGTACTGCGAATTCGTTATCGAATGTTACAGAAGCAACAGCTTTCATTCTGTTCTCTGAATTTACTTTTCTTAAACGTACATCTGTGATTTGCATTTTGCGTGCACCGCCTTCCTTAAGTTTTAAAAATTTTTGTACATACCGTTTAATCTTATGTACAATTATATTATTCTTCATAAAAAATGTTTTTCCTTCTTTTTTTTACAAAAAATTAAAATTTATTAATTTATTTTTATCAACATTATAAATTTATCGTAACTTTTTTTATTTTTTTTCATAATATATATTATATTTTAGCGTAAATACTTGAAATTTTAACAATATAATTATATAATTCTATATCATAAAGAGGAGTGTTTATTATGCCAAATATAGAACATATTAAAAAATATAAAAATATACATATGATTGGAATTGGTGGAATCAGTATGAGTGGAATTGCAGCAATACTACAAAATTGGGGATTTAATGTTACAGGCTCTGATACTTCTGATTCTGAAGCTGTCCAATTATTATTAAAAAAAGGAATTAAAGTTGTTATTGGTCATAGCATAGAAGATGTTGCAGGTTCTGATGTTGTGATTTATTCTGCTGCAATTAAACAAGATGACCCTGAAATGTTAGAAGCCAAAAGACTTGGTATTCCTACAATAGAAAGAGCTGATTTCTTGGGTGAAATTACACGTTGTTATGAAGATACTATTTGTATTTCAGGAACACATGGTAAAACAACAACAACTTCTATGGTTTCTCTTTGTTTTTTAGAAGCCTTAAAAGATCCTAGTATTCAAGTAGGTGCTTTATTAAAACCAATAAATGGAAATTACAGAGTTGGAAATAGTGAACATTTTATTATTGAAGCTTGTGAATATGTTGAAAGTTTCTTAAAATTTAGCCCTAAGGCTGAGATTATTTTAAACATAGACAACGACCATTTAGATTATTTTAAAACTTTTGATAATATTAAAAATGCTTTCATTAAATATGTAGAACTACTTCCTAATGATGGTATTTTAGTTACAAATGCTGATGATAAAAATTGTTTAGATTTACCAAAATATACAAATGCTAAGGTTTATACATATGGAATTGATAACAATCAAGCTGATTTTACAGCTAGAAATATTACTTTTGATAATGATGGTTTTCCAGAATTTGACGTATACTACAAAGGTGAATTTTTTGTAAAATTAAAACTTTCTGTGCCTGGACGTCATAATGTTCTAAATGCTTTAGCTTGTACAGCAATTTGTACTGAATATGGTATTGAGAGAAAAGATATAGCAGTAGCATTAGAAAGATTTACAGGAGCACATAGAAGATTTGAATTTAAGGGAAAAATAAATGGAAATGTTAGTGTTTATGATGATTATGCTCATCATCCAACTGAAATTAATGCTACATATAATTCTTTATCAAATAAGAAATATAATAAGTCTTGGGTTGTTTTCCAACCACATACTTATAGCAGAACAAAAACTTTATTAGATGATTTTGCAAATGCTCTAATTAATTTTGACCACATTATTGTTTTAGATATTTATGCTGCAAGAGAAAGAAATATATATAACATTTCTTCTAAAGATTTAGTAGATAAAATTACTTCTTTAGGAAAAGATGCTAAATATATTCCTGATTTTGAAGAATGTGTAAAATATGTTAAAAATAATGTAGAAAAAAATGATATTGTTATAACATTAGGTGCAGGTACTGTTACTGAAATTGGACCTATGCTTGTTGATTAAACCACATTAAATGTGGTTTTTTTATTTTTTTATATTTTAATTTAAAAAAGTAGTACAAAAAATTGTACTACTCAAAATGGTACTAAATTAAACTCCCTTTCGCACTTTAATAAGCCTACTAACAAATTTAATTATCCATTTTAGATTTTATAATTAGACAAGATGTCTAATTAAAGGATATGGTTTGTTTCTAATCTAAAACTTCTCTTAATCTACCTTGATAAATATAACCACAGTTTTTTAGAAGCTAGCGGACGGAACCCTAGACAAAAGTCCAGCACCGTAACCAACACTACCACCGCTATGCCGCCGTCACCACAGACACCTCAGAAGGATAGGCAGACGGACTGGCAATGATACCTAATCCGCGGAAAACTTAAGCAATGTCTCACGCATCCAACCATACCCCATCGCTACTACTTAAAAGAATTAATCCAACCGATTATATATTTAGTAATATCATCTATTTTATTACCAAATTTATAATATCTTTTTTGATTTATTATCTGTTTATCAAATGATAGATTTAATAAAAAATCTATTACCTTTATTTTTGCTAAAGCCTTATTTAATAATTCTTTTTTATATTCAACGTCTTGTGCACTATTAGCTTCATAAGTAATTTCTAATAAATCATAAGAATTCATCCTTATTCTATTTTTCAATTCTATATCTTTTTTAGGAAAATTATCCATTTGATTATCTATTAAAATTAATAATTCCCTTATAAATTGTATTACCTTAAATTTTTCTGTTTTCATACGCTATTTCTTCTATTCTTCTTATTTTTTCCATTATATTTTCTTCTTCAGTTTGCTTTAATAATTCTTCTTTTACACTTTTTAGTCTTTTCCTTACTTTTATATATCTCTTTGCTTTTTCTAATATCTCATCATATTCATTTAAATTTTTGTTATCAAATTTTTCATTTACTTCGTAATTCTTTTTAGTATCTATTATAACATAATTTATTTTTTTCTGTTCTAATTTTGCACATACTTTCGAAATAGCTCTTTTGGGAAATCCACATGTTGGTATATTTTCTTTTATTTCCTTTAAGTTATAATCGAATAAATATGATATTATATATGCATCCTTTCCAAATAATTGGACAAAAGCTCCTACTTTATAGAAAACCACATCCTTAGGATGCTTATTTTTCATGTCTTTTGCTATATTTATAACACTACCCATATTTTACCTTTCAATGTTACATATTTATTCTCATTCTTTTATTTATATTTCTTTCTTTTTTATTATACAGTTACAAAAATTATTTTTCAAGTATTTTTAGATGTATATTATTGTTTTTTTAATTTACTTCTTTTGATTGTTTTAACATTATATCTGCAAAAACTCCATATCCTTCTTCTGGATTGTCAACTAACACATGTGTTACAGCTCCTACAAATTTACCATTTTGTATTATTGGTGAGCCTGACATGCCTTGTATTATTCCTCCTGTTTTTTCTAGCAATCTTGTATCTGTTACCTTTATTTGCATACTTTTATTATCATAATTATTATCTTTAAATACTTTTTCTATTTCAATTTCATATTCTTGCGGAGTGTTATTATCCAAACTACATAGTATGCTCGCTTTTCCAGTTTTTATTTCATCTCTTGTAGCTACTTCCATTTCCTTTGATGCATCTATATTTAAACTTGACAAATTATCTACAGTTCCAAAAATTCCAAATCTAGTATTTTTACTAATTAGTCCAATATTTTTTTGATTTTCTATTGTTCCTTGTATTTTTCCTGGAGTTCCACTTTCTCCTTTTGTTATATTTAATATTCTAGTTGTTACAAACTCTCCTGATGCTATATCTATTAATTCTCCTGTATCTATATCAGATATTCCATGTCCTAATGCGCCAAAAGTTCTAGTAGATGGTTCATAAAAAGTAACTGTTCCAACTCCTGCTGCACTATCTCTTACCCATAAACCTAATTTATATTCATTATTACTTTGCTTTACTGGTGTTATACTGCATTCTTTTGTTTCTTGCTCATGTACATATTCTATCTTTACTTTTTCTCCTTTTGACATATTTACTGTTTCTATTAATTCATCTGTTGAATTTATCTCATTATCATTTACTTTTACTATTGTATCTCCTTCTTCTATTCCTGTGTTTTCATATGGTTTATATTTTTTATTATCTTCTCCTTCTATTTCAGACATTCCGTACTACTAAAACTCCATTTGTATACAATTTAACTCCTGCAATACTTCCGTACTGGGATTACTTTTGTTTTTGGTATTACATCTACACTTACATCTTTTACTGGTATCGTATTAAACAAACTAACCTCCAAACTTGCTTTTCCCACTTCATCACTTACTTTATCTCCATTAGTCGATAAAGTTTCAATAACTTCACCATCTTTTTTTCTTACATTTATTCCAAATATAGTTTGAAACGAAATATTTTCTCCTTCAAAAGCAACTATTTTTTCTGGAATCTTTTCTATTACTAAAGTATAGATATAAACAAAAATCAAAAAAAATACTAATAATAGCATTTTGAAAAACTTTTTCATAAAAATTCTCCTTAAATTTACTATTATTAGTATTTACATTTTTTTATTTTATATACTTTTATTTTCTAATTCCAATCTGTTGATATTGGATTTGACCTAAACATACTATATCGCTCTCTTCCCAGGGCTGTAAAATACATACTCTTTAATGTATTATTTCCACAATTTTCTATATATTCATAAATATTATCTGTGCTATTAGTTCCTGACTGAGTTACTATTGATGAATAACATCCACTTTCTTGATGTGGATAATAATAAACTGTATTTGTTCCATTTGTAGCAGATTTCCTTTCAAAGTCTATATTAAAATATGCACCTGTAATATTACTACCGTTTAATAAATCACTATCTGTTACTCTATGAAACTGATTATCATCTGTTGTTATATATATTGAATCAAGATTTACAACTTCTTTTGTTTTTGTATTTGTTACTATTGAATAACCATTATATATTTTTCCACCTATACTTAATCCTTGCATAAAACTAATTATAGACACATTATTTAATATTTTTTCCCACTCGTCTTCTTTTAATTCTGGCATTTGGAAACTTGTACCCGCACTAGAATAATTATTATAATTTGCAATTGCTATTGAAAGATTTTTTTCAATTGAATAACGTATTACTGCTAATCTATGTTGGTTAAATAATGAATTTGGATCTTCTATTGAATCTGCCCATCCAGCTTGATTTTCAAAAATAGGAAGGTTATCTCCAAAAACATTACCTAATTGTTGTCCATCTTCATCTACTGCATCTCCTGTAGTTATATCTCCAAGATTAGTTCTTACCCAATCTGTAAATTCATATGCATTTTTATAAAAGTCTACTGCAGAACGATTATCTACAGAATATGTATTACTTGTTGGATATACTGTATTAGTAAGTATTGAAAACCATTTACCATCTTCACCTAGATAATATTTAGATCCATTTACCTTGTCACAAATATAATTACCGTTAATTTCAGTATAATTACCGTCTCCATCTTCCCTATAAGCTCTAAGATATTCCGTTAAATTATGTTCTACAGAAATTGTACTTCCCCTATATACTGCACTATCATCAGTTACACTTGAAATATTATCTAGTAAATATCCAGTTTTATAAACAGCATCACCTTTAACTATTCCTTCAACTGTTATACAGTTATCCAACGAATAAGTTATTACTACATCTGTTGAACCATCTATATATCTACAACTGTAATGAACATATGGTTTTAAATCATATATTTTCTCACCATTTTGATAAGTAGAACCACCTTCACCATTTGCATCTGGTGGTACATAATCATCTTCTGTTAAAGTATTAGTAAATGGTGTATAGATATAATATCCATCATACATTGTATACACAATAGCTGGTACATATTCTTGTAATATATCTTTATTATATCCTGCCATATTGAAATTTTTCGCTATAGAGTTAAAAAATGTATTAACAGATGCTTGTATGTCTCTTATTTTAGAGTTTGCTAAAGCTGAACTTCCACTATTTACAGTGTTTAATTGAAACGCCTTTAAAGCATCATATGTTGCATTTGTTAATTTTGTATCATATGAAATCTGTAATTCCAATGTTTGCACTTGGTTTTGCACATATGCAGTTAATACCATAGAAATTGGTAACATTATTATAATAAATATTACCGCTAAATTCTGTATCTTCATAAATATCTTCCCTTTTGTATTATAAAATTAGCTTGTAATATAAAAATATTACAAGCTAGTAAGTTTACTTTTTTAATTTCCAGCACCATTTGCTGTAACTATACCAGCATGTTCTGCTGCAATTGTATATGTATCATTTCCTGTAACTTTATAGAAAAAGTTTTTAAGTTGTTGTGATAATGTTGAATTTGTATTTCTTACACTAGTTGAGAAAATATCTCCTTCTTTTAACGCTAATACTGTATTTTTATTCGGTGTATCAATTTTGTCTAATATTTGAGATGTATACATTGTATAATATACATTTTCTCCTATTTTTGTTGATTCTGTTTGAGTTGTTTTCTTTCCTGGGTTTTCATCTAATACTTGTAGTTCCATTTCTACATCGTAACTGTTTCCAGTTGCAGAAAGTGTTTGTACAAAACTATTATACTTATCTATTGTTAATTTCCCCGTTGTTCTTACATCATCAACAAACTCAGTCGTTGCTGTTTCCACTGACAATTGTGAAACATCATCTGTTCTATCAGACATTGTCATTAGTGGAAAAATAAACATTAGAACTGCAGCTAATACTATGGCTATTACTGTAATTAATGTATCTCCCATTTTATCCTCCTTCGGTATTAAAATACCTTTTAAAAATTATTGGCTATATTATCGTATATGTTATTACTCTTTTTTCAGTTAAGTTAGCTTCTGGTACATCTGCTTCTCCAGATGTCGTTATCCCTGGAGTAGTCATATCATCGCCTTCTTCAGGCGCTTCTTCTTGATAATATACACCTATATTTTCTTTGAATTTCCACCTATTCTCTTTTATTATATCATAAATTCCATCACGTTTCAAGCGTACACCTAAATCTTCAAATTCATCATATATAGTTTGGAAATTTTCTCCATAATAGTCTTCTATTCCTTCTCCATATAATACTGCCATAATAAATTTTAGCTTTTGCTCATCACCTGATAAACTAGTTCCAGTTTCTAGGTCTATTTGATATATCTTTTCAAATTCGCCATCATCATTTCTCATTTCATACAAATAGTCATCTTCTGGTAAATTACTAAATACAATTTTATAATTTTCCCTATAAGCTTTATATATTGAAGGTATAATACTTTCTAAACTAACTATTCTTTCTGTGCTTCCATTATTTTCAACATAAGAATAATCATATTCTCTATCATTATAATCTAATACTGCTTGTGAAACTTGTCTTACTTGTCCAAAGGAGTTGATAGCTATGGTTAGTGCTAAGACAAATATCATTACGGATGCTGCCATATGTAAAGCATCTGCTGCATTCTCCATAGTTATCTCCTCCTTTCACTTTATATTAAGAACCAGAACCTGCTGCTGTAATTGTTACTGAATCAACATAACCAGCACTACTTAATCCACATTCTACTTTATAAGTTTTTCCTGTTGAAACCTTTTTAAGTGTAGTACTTGCATCTATTGCTTGACCTGATACTCCTATATCACTACAAGTTAATTTTACTTGTCTTGAATCATCATCTTGATAAGTAATGTTATTATTTCTTATTGTTTCAATTAAAGAGTTTACTTGAGCTCCTCTTACATGTTCTCCTGCATATTGTGTAAATTGTGTATTAAATGAAGATATATCAACTTGGTTTATTGCATCTCCATTAGCAACTCCTGCTGCTTGATTATAAATCATTATTCCTAATGATATAATTAAAATTGCAAGTAATATAGCACCTGCGATGATTAATGCTTTTGACGCATTTTCCATAATAAATTCCTCCTTTAATTTTTACTTTTGTTTATATTTTATATTATAAGCCAAATTTATTTATTTGGCAACTTTAATAACTAATTTAATTATATTTTTTATTGTGTAATTTGTTCTATAAGCAAATATTTTACTTTTCCTGTAGATTTATGATAATCAATTTGTGTGCATTTAAACTTTATACCGTTGTAATACTCAGCAAATCTGTCCATCCCTCCAGAATATAAAGTTTCCATATTATATGTTGTATCATTATCTAACATTTTTATATCTATTTTTATTGAATTAGTATCATTTTCTTTAAATATTCCTTGTTCATCTTTTTCAACCGCATTTGTTAAGTTATTATCATAAGCTTTATTAATTAGTGTAACCACATCTGCTCCATAAAATTCTTGATTATAATAACTTTCAAATTGATTGTTTTCTTTTCTGGCTTCATTATAACTTGCTTTATAATTCAAATACATATATGCTATTCCAACAATCATAATTATGCCAATTAAGAATATTATAGCTAATTTTTTCATACTTGTCCTCATTTTATAAAAATTAATTATTATTTGTAAATGTTACTGTACTTACCCTTTGTGTATTAGGATTAATATTTACTGTACATGTATATGTTGGTAATTGACGTTCTGGATTTTCATCTATTTTTTGTATATCCGCTTGTATTAGAGCTTCTAATTGAGTTGTTAACATTTTCTCATATCCATATCTTGGATAAATACCTACTGATATATAATAATTAGTATCTGTTTGTTCTGTAAGGTCATATGATGCATTACTACTTTTAGCAAGATTTGCAACTGTAACTATATCATGTATTGTAACATCATTTCTACCCTCATATATTGTAAACTGTGCATTAAATTGATTTATCTGATTTTCTGCATTTCTTTTATGTGCTTCAGCAGATGCTGAACCAAAGTTAGCAAATAAGTATACTGCCAATGATAATATTAAAAGTCCTATTAAAACACCTGCTGCCATCATCAATGCTTTTGATGCATTCTCCATAATTTACTCCTATTAATTAAATTTTCCTGTAAATTCAAAATCCATTTTTGTAATTCTACCTGTATTACTATCATATTCTACATTTTTACAATCGAAGTATGCTCTTTTAAATTGTATATATTCATAATATGTATATACATCTTCCCTAATTGTATTTCCAACTTTATCTTTATTGCCTTTGTCATCTATATCACTATAAGATTTTATTCTTACTTTCTTTGATGCTTCATTAAAATTTTTTACTATTACTTGTTCTTCTGTACTACCAGGCTCAGGAGCTAAATCTTTATCTTTAAAGATTTTTGTAAGATTAGTAGTTAAATTAGTTAAAGAATCTTGTCCATATGCTTTTTCTAAATCATCTATTTTTTCTTTTATAGAATTTTCAAATTTATTTTCATTTTTATTTACTGTATAAGTATTAGCAGATGTTTGAATATTTCTTAAAAATAATCTATTTGTACCATCTGCAGATAATTGCGTTATATCTATAGTAAAATTAACTTCCATTGGCATATAAGCCAAATCTTGACCTGCATCATTTGAACCTGTTCCTTCTGTTGTTTGTCTTCTATTATAGTCAATAACTTTATTTAGTAAAGAATATAAATCACTACCTCTTACGTCGTCCCTATTATATGTTTCAAACTGATTATTAAATTCCGTAACCTGCGCAGTACGTGTGTTTCCTGTTCCTGTTTCTTGGTAGCTTGTTAAGTTTCCAAACATTAAAACCAAAGCTCCAATTATCATTAATGCAATTAGTACACTTCCTGCCATAATAAGTGCTTTTGATGCATTTTCCACTTATTTTCCTCCTTACCGTTTTTACATTGTAGTAGTAGATGTCATTTGTGTAAATGAAGATGACATACTTGTTAATCCTATAAATACTAATGGAATAATTAAATATCCAACAAACAATGTTACCATTGGTGCAAATCCTATTGCTTTTCCTATCATACCTTGTCTTTTTATAAGTCTTTCATTTGATTCTTTTCTCTTTTCTTGGTAATAATCTCTTTCTGAATCCAATTCATCAAATGCATCCTTAATTGGTATTTTTTCTACAGCTGCTTGTAAACTTTCTACAATTCTAATTAGTGGTGTATAAGAAACATCTTCCTTCATTGCTTCTAATGCCTCCCAAGCACCTGATTCGTAGTTATTAACACATTTGGTTATTTGAGGTTTGAATATGTTTGAATATCTTTCTAGCCATTCTAGTATCATTTCAACATTAACCCTCTCAATTCTCATAAGCATCATGATAATTGTTTGGTATTGCATTACTTCATCTTCCATTTCTAATTGCCTCATTTTAACTTGGAAATATAATAACCATATTGGAGCCATATATCCAATTACTGAGAAGACACATGCAAGTAATAGTTCAAACCATTGCATATATTCACTATTTACTATTTGTAATTTGTCATAAATTCTTTGTGCTGCTGTATCCAACTCTTCATCATCTGCTTCTTCGTAATAATCTAATTTCTCCACAGCCGCTCTAATTTGCTCAACAGTAGTACTGGTTTTCCCTCTAAATTTATCTAGTATAATATTATCTTGTTCTGTTACTTCCATCGCCTTTTTTTCGTCTTTTTCCGATAGACCACCGCATTATATCATAATCAGTTGTCGGTTCTGTATAAACATAATTTATAGCTACAACATGTAATTGTGTAAAAATTATTATTGATGCTATAAAAGTAACTATTGCAAGTGAAATTCTATTAATATATAGCCATCTCATTTTTAATGATGATGCTGAATCTTTTAATAATTGTTTTACTTTTCTATATTCCTTTGTTCTTTCTTTAGGAATAAATAAATCTACAATCTTTTTAATTGGTTTTTTCTTATATAATTTTTCCTGCCATGGATTTTCAGTATTTTTTGTGTTTATTGATGTTGAACCATTATCTTTTAATTTTCTTACTAATATATAAGATATAAAAGTAAGTATTAATATAAGTATTTGTACTATCATTCCTGGTTTTCCTTCATACCAACTAGCTGTGAAACTAAAGTTTGAAATTGACCAGTTTTTTAATGGCTCTAATAATAATACTGGTGCAATTGAGATAACTGATAAACTCTGAAATACATAGTTTAATTTATCTCTTTTTAATATTTCTAGTTGCATTTCCTGAGTAATATTATTTACGTTTTGTAAGTACAAAGATGCACCATCTATTTTTCTATCACCAAACTCTTTTGTTAAATATGATATACCTGCAAACTCTTTTAAAAAGCTATTTGGAGCTATATCATAATATTTTTCAAGTTCCATTTCAGGATCATCTGAAATTAATATCTCATATATTTTTTCTCCCTGTCTTGAAACATCTTTTTCATCATCTTGAGATACTTGATAAATAGCTTCTTCAACCATGTTATATTCATGATATGCATGTCTTATTTCTGCAAAGAAGTCTATTTGCTCTCTTAATATTTTATTATCTATTTTGTCCACTGAACCATCTATAAATGTATCAATCATAAATACTTCAAATATTAATAATATGAACATAAGTAAGTAATTACTAGAAGTTAGAATTATTGTTATAAGCATTATAGGTACTATTATGGCAAGCGATTTAGTTAATATTCTAGCTGTTCCTTTTCTGGTATTGTACTCATCATCTATATTTATAATCTCTAATCTTCTTCTTATTTTTAATGCATATCTTTTTATAAAAGGTATTTTTATATATGTAAGGTATAGCTTCTGGAACAAAATCTCAGTTGAAAATGATTTTTCCTTGGTTCCTTGTTGTAAGTTTTGAATTCTTTTATATTCTGATGTTTGCATCTTCTTAGATAATATATAATATATAAGTACGATTAAAACAAAGGCTCCTGCTGCTCCACCCATTATATAATAAATCATCTCGTTGCTCACTTTTTTCTAGCACCTCCTCTTTTCCTTATTTAGTACTCATATTTAAACTTCTGTTTTTTTCTTTCTTCCTCTTCTTTTAGGTTCATCTGTTGCTGTGGCTGAAACTTGAACTGCTTCTCTTTTATGTATTTGATTTCCCCAATGTTTTTCTACAAATTTATCAAATGCTTCTACATCTGATGCATCCATATTTAGTCTCATTTCCTTTAAGTTGTTTTCAGTTATTGGGTTTGTTATTTTATATTCACCATCTACATATTCTAGTATATTTCTATATGTATATAGTTTTCTATCTGTAATGTTTTCAAAATAATGTGTTGCATTATCAAAAAATTTATCAAATTTTCCTTCTAATGTTTTTTCTTTTCTGTGGTCAAATGTATATTCATTTTTTTCCTCTACTGGTATACATTCTGTTATTCTTTCTACATATCTTTTTCCTCTAAAGTCTTTTGTTAAGTGTATATCAAAGTTCAATACTTGTATAACTTGTTCTTCTGCTGTTTTTTCATTATTGAACTGTCCAATTCTAAGCATTGAGTTTCTTAGTGCTGTTACTAAGTTTGGAAATGTTTTAGCATGGTGTGTAAACAATGTAAATTTAGATGCAACTTGGGCAGCTTGTATCATCCAAGCAGCAACGTGGTCAGTTGCAACCTCACCGATGATGTTAACAGAACCATCAGTTTTCTTTTGAACATCCAAACCTTCCTGTCCAGAAATTGTTTCTGTTTCACGGAATGTAAGTATATTTCTTGTTGGATAAATCTTTCTTAAGTGAAGCTCGAATGCAGTTTCCTGAACACGGATATTCATTGTTTCATAAATATTTTCTATCATTCCCATAAGCATTGTTGTTTTACCACAACCCTGCTCACCAGTTATTGATATAATTCTTGCTCCTTTTACTAAATATTTTAATAATTCTATTGAATCATCACTACCTGGTTCTCCTTTGAACCATTGCTCCAAAGTTGAACGCTTAACGTCAAACTTTCTTACGAAGAATGCCCATGTCTCAGACATTGATGGTCTTACAACAACGACACGAGAACCATCTTTCATTTCATTGATTTTATAACCATTTGTATCTGACAACTGTCCTGGGTTATTATATTTATAAATATTCTGACAAACTCTTTTTAGTTCTGATTCTGTTCCAAATGAAAGGAATGCTAAACGTATTGATTTACCTTGGAAGAATATCCAAATACTATCACAAGCTCTTGGTACTTTATGCTCTGCAACTTGATTCAAGTAATCTCCTCCATCTGTTTGAGCAACTTGGCTTAAAAAACTTTCTGGAAGTCCTGATACACCACCAGAAACACCATCTATATTCATATCTCTTATTTCATCAATACTACTGTATCCTTTGTAATGTTGATATATTCTTTGTACTACTACTTGTAATTTATCAGAAAAAGATAATACTACATTTTCTTTTTCAAATATGTCTTCTATTTCCTCTGATGTAATTACATATGAAGGTTTTGTTTCACCTTCAATATATTTTAATTCTGCTAAATCATATTTTTTAATCAACTCTGTTAAAGCTTCATAACCAAATTCTTTTTTATAAGCATAAATCAAAATATCAAATTTATCTTGTGGTGTAAGTAAAGATGGAATATCAAAAGGAATTGCTTTGGATATATTAGTTTCAGTTACTCCATATTCCTTTTCTAGTAAATCATAGATTATTTCTTTTACATATCTTTTATCATTAACGTCTCCATATGTACAACCCTTTAAGGCTTTCTTCAATTCATATTTCTTATTTTTTCTTCTTTTTAATTCCTCTTCTGAAAGCCCTATATCATATAGGTTCATTTTTGTAATCTCATCTAATCTTTTCTTTACAAACTCTGTCATCATTTCTATAGTATAAGTCTTATCGTCCACATTTAAAGTTGATTCTACTTCTGCATTCTTTTTCTTTTTTATTACATAATAAACTGCATATGCAGCAATAAGCATAACAACTATTATTAGAACAATATTTGTTATTGTCATGGTTTGTCCACCCTCCTTACATCTTCATAGCTAAGTCTTGTAATCGATATGTAATATTATCTACTGTTCTTTTTACTTCTGCCATAAAGAAGCCATTTCTATCGTCCTCGTCTACTTTTCTAAGTCTTAAAAACAAATCTGGTAGTTTTGCTTCTTCACAAGCTTCAAAAAATAATGTATTATATGGTATTGTTGAAACTTTATTTTTTTCACCCATATATCTTGTTATATTCTTTATTGTATATTTTGAAAATTTATCATATCTACCTATCAATATTAATGTTTTTGGTGAATTAAAAGTAGGAACTTCCTCTCTTATTTTCATAAAATTATTTATGCTTGTTAGTCTTTGACTTAAAGTTGCAATAACCAAGTTTGAACTTTGTAGAATTTGATTTGCTATATCGTCTCCAACTTCATCGTCTAGGTCTACCAAAACTAAATCATAATATCTATTTGCTAAAGTTATTATGTCAGGATAATTAGCCTTTATCTCATTATATTCTAAGTCTTCTCCTTTAAAGCTTGGTAATACTTCTAATCTATCTTTAAATATAATTTTTGTATAATTTGTTATTTGCTCTGGTGATACTCTATTACTTTTCATTAAAGTTTCTAGTCCTACTATTCCCTCTTCCATAGCAGTATTTGTATTTGGTCCAAATAGTCCTAGATTTTTCTTTAATTTTCTTTCTTCCCAGAAGCAACGATCTAATGTTGCATCTTTATGTCCTGTTGAAACAACTAAAATTCTTTTGTTATGCTCAATAGCCATATATGTAGAAATTGCTGCTATTGCTAAAGTTTTGCCTGTTTCTTCTTTTTTATTATTCCAAAATGTTACAATTGACATTTTTACGCTCCTTTTTCTATTGTTTTTATAGCTTTTCTAACTTTATTTCCACCAGTATCTCCTAATATTTCTTCAGCTATATATGCTAAACCATCTTTATATTGCACACTTAATTTCTTGAATTTTATTTTTGAAACTCTTTGATTTTCATATATAACATCTAAATCTCCATTTTCTATTGGGAAATAAATTCTATAATCATCCCATATTACTTTATATCCTAAAGATAAGAAATTTAAGTAATCATCCTCTTCTTTTAACATTTCTTTAGAAAATAATACTTTAGTTAAAGAAATAGCATTTTTAAGGTCTGTTAATGCTTCTAATCCTCTTTTTAAAGAATATACATCAAAAGATGTTACAAAATAATTCTTTTGTGCTCCTTCTAGATAGAATCCATCAAAACCTTCACTATTATCTGTATCAACAAGTATTATGTCATATTCTGAGTCTAACTCCCCTGAAATTCCTAAATATCTTTTTATATCTTCTTCATGGTGAAACCCTACTGCTATATCAATTTCTTCATATTCTGTTATATACATTAGCGTAGGGTTTATAACAGGTACGACATATCTCGCTTTTTGGCTTACTGTCGCATCAATTATTAACACTCTATTTCCTAACACAGTTAATATTTTTGCTACATATATAATTAAATCTGTTTTATCATAGCCCCCTATAAACCCTATTCTTTTCATAAAGTTTTTCTCTCCTTCTTTTTATTTTATTGTGTAGTTGTAGTTGTTGTTGCTCCTCCAGCTAATGAATCTAAGTAATCTTGTCTTGCTTCTTGAGATCTTGTTATACTATCTTCCATATTTGTTTGTAAGTTTGAATCTGCCTGATCTGCTTGGCTATTTATTACACTGTTTATATAATCATTTCTTATAGCTGCACTATTTCCGCTATTATATCTATCTCTTATTGCTTGCATTGCAGAATTTAATATATTTGGATCACTTTGTAATAATGCTGAAGTATCTGAGTTAACAACATATGTTGGTGTAGCTGCATTTTGCATTCCTGGTTCTGTATATT
This sequence comes from uncultured Clostridia bacterium, assembly GCA_944387535.1. Classification (GTDB taxonomy): domain Bacteria; phylum Bacillota; class Clostridia; order TANB77; family CAG-508; genus CAG-269. The sequence continues at coordinate 58,143 of CALXFI010000003.1, forward strand.
TAGTTGCATATAGTTTTGCTCCACTTACTCTTGCTGCATCAATTATTGCACAGCTCATATGTAATATTTCGTCTTCTGATAAGTTAACCCATATTGTATCTTCTGAATCTGTATCTCCAACAAATGGAATTTCTACTTCTTTTTTAGATACAACTATAAAATCTTGTCCATTTGGCAACATTAATCTTATATCTATATAATCTCCTGTTGCTAAATCTATAGGTAATACAACAACGTTATATTCTTGTCTTCTTACATCGTCTTGTACCACACTATCGCCTCTACTGATTAAATCTGTTGTAATTAATGTATTTGCATTCATATTAACTTTGGCTATTATCGGAACAGAATCTAATTCAAGATATTCTTCTTGCCCATTTCTTTCAATATAATAATTTCCTGTACTTTCATCTTGTTGTACTTGATATCTAGTATTATCAATTGTTATATACATTATTGCATTGCCTTGATTATCATATTGTGTTGTTATTTGATTTCCTTCTTTATCTTGTAATGCATAATTTTGAATTACACTTAAATCACTAGTTGCATTGCTTGGAACTAAAGTTCTATCAACTTGTGTTAACTGTAACATATCGTTTGTAATTACTTGTCCTGATTTCACATCTTGAGTAAGTACATAAGCATTTACCATATTTGATGCACTTTCTCTTTCTTCTTGAATTCTACTCATTAATTGCATAATTAAAAATGCTATTACAATACCTGATATTACTAGCATTACTAGCATTCCTAATAAAAATGAATTTCTTGCTTTTCTTTGCATTGGATTTGTTGCCATGACAAATTCCTCCCTTAAAATATATTTTTATTGTATTTTCTACAAAATAATTATCTATTTTATTTTAACGCAAACAGACATTAAAATCAATGAAATTTGTAACTGTTATTAAAAGTTAATATTTTTGTAATATTTTTGTAATATTTTTGCTACTCCTTCTTCATTATTTCCTTGTGTTATTTCATCTGCAAGTTCTAAAACAATAGGTGTACTTTGCTTCATTGCTACTCCTAATCCTGCATTTTCTATCATTTTTTTATCGTTCGCGTTATCTCCTATTGCCATTACTTCTTCTTTTTTTATACCTAACTTTTCTATTAAAAATTCTATTGCATTCCATTTATCTACATTATCTCTTGATATTTCTGTATAATAATAAGAAATTGAATATTCTTCAGTCCCCTGCACTATTGTTTTTCTTGCCATATGTGATACTTCTAATATTTCTATATCTTTTACTTCTTTCAATTTTCTAATTATCGAGTTGAATATCGTTTTGCTTTCGTCACAAATTGTTATTTTTAAAAAATGTGCATTTTTTTTATTTTTTATATATTCATACATATTGTTTACTATGTTTATTTTTGTTTTTTTGCTTTCTTCTTTTTTTAAATTTTCTTTATGATAATATAAAACATTATATTTTAAAGCTTTAGCTAAAATTTCTTGTTCTGTATATACATTATATGAAATACTATTTTCTTCACAAATTTTTATTATCTCCAAAACTTTTTCTTTTGGCATGGTTTTTTCGTATATTATTTCATCTTTTTTCATATCATAAATAATAGCACCATTTCCTGCTATAAAATAATCTTGACTTTCAATTTCTTTTGCAATTTCTTTTATTGAATCTATCGGTCTTCCTGATGCTATTATTACTTTTGCACCTTGTTCTTCTACTTTTTTAATTGTTTCTTTTGTTTTTTGGGTTACCATACCATAACTATTTAGCATGGTTCCATCCAAATCTATTGTGACTAATTTATACATATTTCGACTCCTTTTTTTTACCAAACTGTATTATATAAATAAATATTAAAAAATGCAATAATTTTTTTGTAAAAATTTCCTGTTTATTTTTTCATTTTTTTGAGAATGATAGTATTAGAAAAAGCAATGGTTTTTTCTAGTTGTAATATTACAGGAGGTGAAAAAACAATGGCAAACTCTTCAAACAAAAAATTAGTACCAGAAGCTATGACTGCTTTAGATAAATTCAAATATGAAGTAGCTAGTGAAGTTGGTGTTAACTTAAAAGACGGATATAATGGAGACATTTCAGCTAGAGATGCTGGTAAAATAGGTGGACAAATGGTTAAAAAGTTAATAGAACAAGCTGAAAGAAATATGAAATAGTTTTAGTTTAGGCTATTCTAGGTAGGAAGTTATGTTTTGCTTTTATTATACATAAAGGCAGGATTTGATTTCCTGCCTTCTTTATATTTATTATTTTATTTTCTCATCTTTTCTATTAATTTTTTGTAAATTTTGTCTCTTACCCAAGCCTCACTTGATACTTCTACTACCTTATCTATATCCACCCATTTAACTCCACTATTTTCATCTTCTTTTATCTTTAGTGCTTCATTTTCATCTGCCTCTAACAAATATGTAACATTTAAATGTACATGTGAAGATACATATTTTCCTCTTTTTACGTGTCCATTTACACAAATTATTTCTAGTGAAAATATATCATCCTTAATTGGTTTTACATTTTTTATCCCTGTTTCTTCTTTTACTTCTCTTAAAGCAACATTTAGCAGATTGCTATCTCCATCACTATGTCCACCAGTCCAAGCCCATGATTTATAAATATTATGATAAATCATTAATACTTTTGTTCTATCTTTATTTAATACCCAGCTTGATGCTGTAAAATGACCAAACTCATTATTTCTTGTTAAAACATCATCAAATGTATCGATATATTTTAATATAACCTTTTTATCTTGTTCTTCTTGTTCATTATATGGTGTATAACATACTATTTCTTTTCTTAGTTTTTCAATTCCTTCCATTCTTTACTTACCTCATTTTTAATTTTATTTATTTATTTTCTTTTTTATTTCTTATTTTTTACTCCTTATTTCTATTTCTTTATATTTATATATTTTTTATTATATTAAGGCAGAATTGCTCCTGCCTTAGTTTCATATTCTATTTTATTCTTCTGGTTCTACTAAACCATAATTTTTACCATCTTTTAATTTATGTACTACATTTACTTTTCCTGTTTCTACATTAATAAAAGCTAAGAAATTATGTGTAGGTTTTTCTTGTAATTTTAGTACTGCATCTTCTGGATGCATTGGTTTAATATCATAATAAGAAGTTTTAATTATTTCATTTTCTACTTCTGCATGTTTTGTGTCATTTACTTCCATTGTTTTAAGAGATCCTTCTCTCATCATTTTTTCCTTTTTAGTTTTTGTTTTTCTAATTTGTCCTTCTAGAATATCTATATCTTTATCAATAGAAGCATACATATCTTTATCCTCAGTTACTGCCCTATATTTTTCTCCATTTGCTGTTACATAAATTTCAGCAATTTGTTCTGTTTTTTCTGTTCTTAAAGTAACTTCAGCTTCTGCATCTTCAAAATATTTATCAATTCTGTCTAATTTCTTTTCTACATAATCGTTTATTGCTTCTGTTATCTTTAGTTCCTTTCCTGTTATTTTTATTTTCATAAAAATCGCTCCCTTCTCTTTTAAAGTTAAACTTTGTATGTTATATGTTTATTATATCTGTTATTTCGATTTTTTTCAAGTTTTTTAGAATAATTCTTCTAACTTATACTCTTTTTCTAGCTTTTGATTAAAATATATTTTAGTAATTAACTTAAATTCTTCTAAAGCTTCATCTTTTATATTAAATGAATATAATTTTTTTGCAGGTGAAGTAATTGTATAGCATATTGCACTTTTAGTACTTTTGCTCATATTAAGCACAGACGTATCTTGCTTGCTACAAGCACTGCACTTAAATCCATCGTCTTTTATACTAAAATATTCCAAATTATCTTTTTCTTTACAATTCACACATTCTCTAATATTGGGAGTAAATCCTAAAATACACAAAAGACGTAATTTAAATACACTTAAAACAAAATCTAAATCTTTATCAGTTTCAGAAATTGTATAAAGTGTATTTAATAACAATTGTAAAATATTGTAACAATTTTGATTTTCATGTGTCACATCTTGGACAATTTTATTTATATGTACAGCATATTTTAATTTATCTAAATCAGTTCTTAAGTTATAAAATATCTCAATTGGTTCTACTGAATTTATATGATATGTACTTGTCCCTTTATACATCAAATATTCTCCAAAGCAAAACATTTGCGTGCCAGCTAAAAGAGCGCTCTTAGGTCTTCTTGCCCCTTTAGCTACACATGAAATTTTTCCAATACCTGGTGTTAACATTGTTAGCATTTTATCAAAATCACCAAGATTGTGCTCAGAGAGTATTATTCCATTTACTTTTAGGTTCGCCATTTCCTTCAATATCCTTTTCTTTATTTATATTTATATTTTTCTCTATATTTTCTATTTGTTTTAATTCCAAAAATGTATTTATATCTCCTGTATTTTTAAATGTATCCCATGCTATTTTCTTTATCATAAGCTCACTTCCTTTTTTATTAAAGTTTTTTCTTAACTTTAATTTTATCATTTGCTTTTTTATTTATTTTTATACTAGGTTTATTTGCTTTTTTATTTTATTTTTTATCTTTATTTTAGTTTAAAATTATTAACAATTGATGGATTATCTTGCCAGTCTTCTTTTACTTTTACCCAAGTTTTTAAATTTACTTTCACACCAAAATTCTCTTCCATATCAAGCCTAGCTAGCCTTCCTATTCTTTTAAGCATTTCTCCGTTTTTACCTATAATAATTCCTTTATGAGAATTTCTTAAGCAATATATAGTTGCTTCTATATCATACATATCTTCTCCATTTTTATTTTTTCTTTCCTTCATCTTTTCTACTTCAACATAAATTCCATGTGGTACTTCATCTTGTAATAATTTTAAAGCTTTTTCTCTAATTGTTTCTTCTGCAAGTTGTCTCAATGTTTGGTCTGTATACTCCTCTTTATCATAATATGCAGGACCTGGTTTTAAGTTCTTTTCTATCTCATCTAAAACTATATCTCTATATTTTGAATTTGTTGCAGATATTGGAATTACCGCTTCAAAATCATATTCTTTACTATATAAATCAATTAATTTTAAAAGTTTTTCTTTTTTTACTAAATCAATCTTATTTATAATTAATATAGTTTTTGCTTTATCCTCTTTTATTTTCTCTAATATCCTACTATCTCCTCTACCTATTTCATCACTTGTTGCCTCTATTAGAAATAAAACTATATCAGCGTCCTTAAGGCTTGTAAAAGAAGTATCTAGCATCGTTTCATTTAGTTTAGTTCTAGGCTTATGAATTCCTGGTGTATCTGTAAATATTATTTGTGAATTTTTTCTATTTACAATACCTCTAATTGCTGTTCTTGTTGTTTGAACTTTATTTGCAATTGCAGCAACTTTTTCACCTACTAGCAAATTAATTAAAGTTGATTTTCCCACATTTGTTCTTCCAATTATAGTTACAAAACCTGATTTAAATTCTTCCATATTATCCTTGTATGATATATTTAATAACTTAAATAACCATACGACTCCTTTCTTTATTTTTTAATATTTAATATAATCTAT
>CALXFI010000004.1 GCA_944387535.1 uncultured Clostridia bacterium
CCATGCTTATTTTTCTAATATTTCCCTTGTTTTTATGTTATTTCTAAATTCTATTAATTCTATTCTTATTTCAATGTGCTATTTTTTATAAATTTTTAATGTGTTCTTGTTTTATCTTCTTTTTCCATAAAACTTTTCACACTATCAAATAATTACTAATTTAATTATACTACTAATATTATTATATTTAAATATATAATTTTTGGTAATTGTTTTTAGTAAATTTTTGATTTTAATTTTCTTCACAATATAACACAACTAATTTTATATTTCAATAACTTTGATTGTAAAAAACGTAAAAATTAATAAAAAAATAAGAGTATTTACTTGAAAAATTTGATAATTCAAGATATAATACCTGTGTGGTAAAAAATAAATAGCCGTAAGAAGAAACGAATTTTTTGGAGGGATAGAAATGGCAACAAAAGAAAAAAATGTATGGATATTATTAGTTTTTATATTATCAGGAATAGTAATAGGTGGATTATTAGGAGAATTAGCGTCAAAAGTTAGTTGGCTTTGGTGGTTATCATATGGTCAAAGTTTTGGATTAAATACACCTATAACTCTTGATTTAAGTGTTATACAAATAACATTTGGATTAATGTTTAAAATTAATATAGCAAGTATAATAGGAATGGTACTTGCAGTGTTTATTTATAAAAAATTATAGAAATTTGTAAGGGGCAAAATATAGGGAAATCTAAAAAAGAAAGGATTTGAGAATATTTTGTCTATGAAAATGAAAGAATTACCAGAATTAGAAAGGCCATACGAAAAATTGGAAATGTATGGAGAAAAAGCATTATCAGATGCAGAATTACTTGCAATAATAATAAAAACAGGAACAAGAGAAGAAACAGCAGTGCAATTGGCACAAAAGCTACTTAGTTTAAATAACACAACAGCTGAAAACTTAAATTACCTAAATACATTAACAATACAAGAACTAATGCTGCAAAAAGGAATAGGAAAAGTAAAGGCAATACAATTAAAAGCTGTAGGAGAAATAGCAGTTAGAATGTTTAAAACATCAAGTTATAAGAAAGCGGTCATAAAGTATCCACAAGACTTAGCTAAAATGTTAATGAGTGATTTAAAATTACAAAAGGAAGAAGTTGTAAAAGTAGCTGTTTTAAATTCTAGAAATGAAATATTAAAAATAGAAGATGTAGCGAAAGGAACAATTAATATTGTAGAAATTCCTATAAAAGATATTTTATATGAACCAATTAGAATGAAAGCACCAAAATTTATATTGGTACATAATCATCCAAGTGGAGATCCATCACCAAGTAATACTGATATATTGTATACTGAAAAAATAAACAATATGGCAAAAGAAATAGGACTTGAAATGTTAGACCACTTAATAATTGGAAATATGAAATATACAAGTGTCTTTACAGAAATTGCTTTATTAGAAAAACGAATGATGAATACATAAAGGAAAAACTAAACTAAAATAAAGAAAGGAACTTAGAATTATGAAATTATTTACATTTGGTTCAAAAGATATTGGAATTGATTTAGGAACAGCTAATCTTTTAGTAGCTTTAAAAGGAAAAGGAATTGTTTTAAAAGAACCATCAGTGGTTGCGATAAATAGAAGAACTGGAAATATTGTAGCAACAGGGACAGAAGCAAAAGAAATGCTAGGAAGAACGCCAGAACAAATAAGCGCGGTAAGACCTATGAAAGATGGCGTTATAGCAGATTTTACAGCAACACAATTAATGCTTAAAAATATAATTGCAAAAGTAGGAAAAAGATATAATATAGGAAGACCAAGAGTAGTAGTGGGTGTGCCATCTGGAATAACAGAAGTAGAAGAAAGAGCAGTAGAAGAAGCAGTAATGCAAGCAGGTGCGAAAGAAGTATATCTAATAGAAGAGCCAATGGCAGCAGCAATTGGAGCATCTTTAGATGTTGGAGAACCTAGCGGAAATATTATTGTTGATATTGGAGGAGGAACAACAGAAGTAGCAGTTATATCTTTAGGAGGAATAGTAGTAAGTCATTCACTAAGAGTTGCAGGAGACGAGCTTGATGAAGATATAGTAAATTATATAAAACGCGAAATGAATTTAGCAATTGGTGATACAACTGCAGAACAAATAAAGATACAATTGGGGTGTGCAATGCCACTTATGACAGAAATGTCCATGGAGATTAGAGGAAGAGACCTAAGTTCAGGTTTACCTAAAAATATTACAATTACATCTACACAAGTGGAAGAAGCTATGAGAGAGTCAATCTCAAAAATAGTAGAAATAGTAAAAATGACATTAGAAAAAACTCCACCAGAACTTGCAGCAGATATCATGGAAAAGGGTATAGTTTTAGCAGGAGGAGGAGCTTTAATTAAAAATTTGGACAAGTTAATAAGCAAAGAAACTGGAATGCCTGTTTATGTAGCAGATGAACCATTAGACTGTGTGGTAAGAGGTGCAGGGAAAACGTTAGAAGATTTAGAACGTTTAGGTAGAGTTCTTGTGAATGCAAGAAATAATAGAAGATAAAGAAGATTGGAGTAAAAAATGTATAGAAAGAAGAAAAGTGGAATTATAGGGATTATTATTACTATTATAATTTTAATTTTGATTGTAATATTTTCAAATGGAGAAACAAACACAAGCTTCTTTGAAAATGCTGCAACTAATTTGGTTATGCCTATACAAAATGGTTTAACATACTTAAAAAATAAATTAAGTGTAAATAGCACATTTTTTACAGATATCAATAATTTAAAACAAGAAAATGAAGAGTTAAAGCAAAAAAATAGTGAATTAGAACAATCATTAAGGGAACTTGAAAATATTAAAACACAAAATGAAACATTACAAGAATATTTAAATTTGAGTGAAAAATATGGAGAATATACTACAGTACCAGGATATGTAATAAATAAAGACATCAGCAATTATTCAAAAACAATAGTAATAAATATAGGAAGCGATGATGGAGTACAAGAAAACATGACAGTAATTGGTGACCAAGGACTAGTAGGACATGTAATTTCTGTAACAAATAATACAGCAAAAGTACAAACAATTATAGATACAGGAAGCTCAGTTAGTTGTACATTGAGTACAACAGATGATAGTATAGTGTGTAAAGGAACATTAGAGGAAAACTCTACATTAAGAGGAATGTATATACCTACAGATGCTAATGTTGTTCAAGGAGACAGCGTAGAAACTTCAGGACTTGGAGGTATTTATCCAAAAGGTATTCATGTTGGAACAGTAAGAAGTGTGGAAAATGCCCAAAATATAACAGATAGATATGCTACAATAGATACAGCAGTAAATTTTGATAAGTTAGACACAGTACTTGTAATTACAAATCAATAAAGAGGTGAATTAATTGAAAAAACTAGTTATTAATATAGTGTTAGTTTTAGTGCGGGTTAATTATATATTATCTTCAATCAAACTTCTTTACATGGTTTAAAATTGCAGATGTTATGCCTAATTTATTTGTTATATATGTATTGTTTATCGGATTATTTGCAAGTAGAACAGTTGGGACAATTTATGGAGTGGCAACAGGATTAATACTTGATTTATTGCTTGGAGCACAAGTAGGCATAAATGCTGTAACATTAGGGTTAGTAGGATTTTTAGCAGGAGTATTTGATAAAAATTTTTCAAAAGATAGTAGAATGACAATAATGCTTATGGTATTTGGTTCTACTTTTTTAGTAGAAGTCTTAAATTATTTATTACATTATATGTTCTTATCAACAAATGTAGAGATAATAAGCTTTTTAAGAACGCTTGCAATTGAGATTATATATAATTTAATTTTAACAATTATATTATATCCTATTATACAAAAAGCAGGATATTATATAGAAAATGAATATAAAGGAAATAAAATTTTAACAAGATATTTTTAGAAGATGGATATAAAAGAAAGAAGGTGATAGTTTGATAAGAAGAAATAAAACTCAAAAAAAAGCTAATATAAATCTTAGATTTAATTTATTAACAGTTTTGGTTTATATTATAGGAATAATATTAATTGTCAAACTATTTAGCCTTCAAATAGTACATGGTGCAGAATATAGAGAAGAGTCAAATACAAGACTTACAAGAGAAAGTACATTAGAGGCAGCAAGAGGAGATATATTAGATAGGACAGGTGCAACGTTAGTTAGTTCTGATATGCAATTTTCTTTAGAAATGTATAAAACTAAAATCGATGATAATGAACTTAATATTTCTATTTTAAATATGATACAAGTTCTTGAAAAATACGGAGTTTCTTATCCAGATAGTTTTCCTATTAGCATTAACCCATATACATTCACAATCTCAGACGAAAATTTAGCAGAATGGAAAGAGAATAATGATTTAGATGAAAATATAAGCGCGGAAGAAGCGTTTAATAAATTTGTGGATAAATATGAGATAACAAATACAACTAATGTTGAAGAAATAAGAAAAATAATAGCAATTAGATATCAAATATCTATAGAAGGTTATAGTAGCACAAAATCAATTACAATAGCAGAAAATATACCAAGAGAAGCAGTGGCAGAATTTAGTGAAAGTTCAGATAAATTTGCAGGAATAAATATTTCAGTAAAACCTGTAAGAAAATATACATCAGGAACCTTAGCGGCACATATTTTAGGTTATGCTTCACAAATAAGTAGCGAAGAGTATGAGACAAGAAAAGATACATATAGTCAAAATGATATTATTGGGAAAACTGGAATTGAATCTGTTTTTGAAGAATATCTAAAAGGAAAAAATGGAACAAAACAAATAGATATGGCTGTTGATGGAACGACAACTGCTGAATATGTTGCAAAAGAAGCAGTAGAGGGGTCTGATGTAGTACTTACTATAGATGCTAATCTTCAAAAGGTCACAGAAGATGCATTAGCTGCAAATATTCAAAAAATCGCAAGTGGAGGCTTTGGACAAAGATTTGATGCAAAATCTGGAGCTTGTGTAGTTATGAATGTAAATAGTGGCGAAATATTAGCAATGGCAAGTTACCCTACATATAATCCAGCAGATTTCGTAGGGCGGAATAAGCACAGAAAATTGGAATAAATATAATAATGATGCAGCACATCCTTTAGTAAATAAAGCAGTACAAAGTTCGTATTCACCTGGATCAACTTTTAAAATGGTAACAGCAATAGCTGGATTACAATCAGGCGCAATAGATTTAAATACAAGAATAAATGATACAGGTATATATACAAAATATAAAGATTTTCAGCCAAGATGTTGGTATTACAATGATTATCATAGGGGGCATGGTTGGCTTGATGTTTCAGGTGCTATTGAAAAATCTTGTAACTATTTCTTCTATGAAACTGCAGATAGAATGGGTATAGATACTTTAGCAAAATTTGCAAGATATTTTGGTTTAGGAACAAAAACAGGAGTTGAATTACCAAGTGAAACATCAGGATATGTTGCATGTCCTGAAACAAAAGCGGTGCTACATCCAGATGATCCATCTTGGTATTCTGGTAATACCTTACAAGCAGCTATTGGACAAAGTGATAACTATTTTACTCCTGTGCAAATGGCAAGATATATAAGCATGCTAGCAAACGGAGGAAATAGAATAAATCCTACTATAGTAAGAACTATTAGAAATGCAGATGGTTCAGAGGTATCAAAAGATGAAATTGAAAGTTTTGTAAATAAAAAATTAGGAATTGAAGAAGAACAGATAGAAGATATTGATATAAAACAAGAATATTTGAATGCTGTTCTTGCAGGTATGGAGTCTGTTACACAAGATAGTTCTGGTACAGCATATGTAAGATTTAAAGATTTTGGAATTAGTGTAGGAGGAAAAACAGGTTCAGCAGAGACAACTGGAGGAGTTAATGCTTGGTTTGTTGGTTTTGCACCTTTTGAAAACCCAGAAATTGCAATTGTAGTTATAGTAGAAAATGGTGGACATGGAAACTATACTGCAGAAGTTGTAAGAGATATAATGGAAGAATATTTTGGAATGAATGTTCAAACTGTAGAAGAAGATATGACAGCGGAACCATATGTTCAAATAATGAACTAATGAGAAAATTGGGGATAGGTCTCAATTTTCTCATTTTGAAATAGGGCAACCGCAATCCCACGGCTTTAGACGGTGGGTCAAGGTTGCCAAAAATAAATTTCTGTGTTATACTATCGGTAAATGCAAAGCATGACAAGGATATAAATGTTGCGACAAATATCCTTATGGAAGGGTTAAGAAAAATGGCATAGAGAAAAACATAGGGCAGGGACAGCCCAAATTAACGCCTGTGGAGATAGTAGGTTACGAGGTCTATGAAGCAGGAAGCCCATTGGCTTTAGACAATGGGTAGTTCACTAAAAAGAAAAGAGAAAAATAGAGAAAAATAGAAAAAAATAAAAACAGGGAACTTTAGTAATTTTTTAGATTTAAGCTACGCTTACCAGCAATTTGGCTACCTTCCATTTCCCTACGCCAAATTGCCTAATCTAAAAAATTACTTATTCTTTTTCTTTTTTAAAAAAATAATGCTAGAATTTTTACAAATAAGTTGTAAATTTCTAGCATTAAAAATTAAATTTGTTTTCTTATTTCTTCTATTTCCTTTTCTGTTAAACCTGTATATTTTTCTATAATTTTGATTTCCATATTATCTTTTAGCATTTTTTTAGCTGTTTCTATTTTATTTTCTCTTTTACCCTTAGTAAAACCTTCTTCCCTAAAATTATTTTCACTTATCCTTTGGAGAAATTCTTCAGTTTGAATATCCTCATACATTTGCTTTTCTTTTGGATATTTTTCTAATACTTTCATAGCTTCTACAACTTTTTCGTAATTACTTTTTGATATGCCCACTTATATCACCTTCACTTTTTATTTTTTCTATTTCTTTTTTTGAAAGTTCAGTAAGCTCCATTATTTCTTCTATATTAAAGTTTTTATTAAGCATTTTTTTAGCTGTTTCTATTTTATTTTCTCTTTTACCCTTAGTAAAACCTTCTTCCCTAAAATTATTTTCACTTATCCTTTGGAGAAATTCTTCTGTTTGGATAGCCTCATACATTTCCCTTTCTTTAGGGTCTAAACTTATTCTTTCTAATGTATCCATAGCTTTCTTCACCTTCTTATTTTTTCTTTTTACCATTTCCATCTTCTCCTCATCTCCAGAAAATAGCCATAGCCACTCATCTAACTTTGTTTTTATACTAGGATTTTTCTTGAAATATTTTGGAAGTTCTATGTAATGCATTTCTATATATCTTGATGCTATTTTATCTTGCTTACTATATCCCATATCTACATAAAATTCTTCTTTAATTTCATCAAATCTTAACCTTGTTATACTATGATAGCTATTTCTTTTATAATAATTAAAATCTAATATTCCTATAAATATAGCTTTATTTAATTTTGTATATTTTTCTCCTGCTTGTAATTGCTCTGATATTAATCTTGTAGGATATACTGTACTTCTTTCTTCAATATTTTTTTCATCTGTTGTTTGCATTTCTATATCGACTATTGTTCCATCATCTAGTTCTGCTTTAATATCTAATACAAACTTTTTACCATTTTCTTTTTCTGATACCATTTCTGGATTTTTTACTGTTACTTTTACTATTCTTCTTTCTAGTATTGCTTCCAATAAGTTTAATAATACATCTTCATTTCCTTTATATGCAAAAATTCTCTTAAAGACATAATCATTTTTTATCGGAAGTAATTCTATTTGTTTTTTTACCATTTATTACTTCCTTTCTATTTTACCAAAAAGGCATGCTAAAAGCAACCTTTAGGGTAAAAATTTATTAAATTGTTTTTGCTTGAATTTTATTTCGATTAAAAAATTACGAATAAATCTTAAAAATTTTTGATTTAAAATTAACAGTAGCGCCACTGTAATAATGGTATATTAGCACATAAATTTTAAAAAGTCTGTCGAAACCTGTCGACAAGCTAAAAATTTTAAAAAATTAAAAAGTAAAAATGATTTCATTTTGATTTTTATTGACAATAAGAAAAATCTATATTATATTTTAAGTAGAAATTTGTAAAAAATGGAAGGATGTAAAAATGAAAAATAATTATGTAAGTATTAACTTGAAAAAAGATGAAATAGTAATAAAATTAGATGAAAATGCAGAACAAGGGCAAATTATTTCTGTTTTGAGGAAAAAATTACCTGAACTAAAAAAGTTATATAAAGATGAAAAAACGCCAATAAAGGTTACAGGAAAAATATTAAAAAATAAAGAAATTGATGAAATACAAGCTTTAATAAAAGAAAAAATAGATGTAGAAATAGATTTTGATATGCCAAAAAGCTTAGGGCTTTCTAGTATTAAGAGAGCTTTTGATAAAGAAATAGCAGTATCAGAAACAAAATTCCATAGAGGATCTTTAAGATCAGGACAAAAAATGGAAACAGAAGGAAGTTTAGTAATAATAGGCGATGTGAATTCCGGAGCAGAAGTAATGGCATCTGACAATATAGTTGTTTTAGGAGCGTTAAGAGGACTTGCTCATGCAGGAGCTAAAGGAAATAAACAAGCAATAATAGCTGCAGGATTATTTGATGCTGTACAGGTTAGAATAGCAAACATAGTAAAAGAAATTAATCGCGATGAAGAACCACTACATAAGCAGGCATATCTTAGTGTAGTAGATGACAAAATAATAATAGAGTAAACTAACTTAACAATAGTAATATTAAAATTCCAAATAAAATTTCATCTTGTACATCTTCTTTATAAAGGAAAAATAATAAACCAATTATAATAAGGTCATCCAAATATAATTTTATTCCCAATATTTCTACAACTGGAGTATTTAAATCAGACTCAAGTAATGCAGAAAGATTGATATTGGCAAAAGAATTATTTCTAGATGTCCTTTTTTTGTTACTATATCTGTCCTCTTTTTCTTCTCCATTTTGGTCTTTGCTTTCTTTTATTTCTTCTTGGTTTTGATTTTTGTCATTTAAGTTATTATTAGAGCCATTTTGAATATCCCCATTATTTATATAATAATGAGGATAATGTCGACTATAATAATTTGGATAGAAAGGAGAAAAAGGGAAAATTGGCATTATTTAGGCTCCTTATTATCATTTTTTAAAATTTCTGCAATTTTAGCAAAGTTAAGAAGATTAGAATATTGGTCTAATTTTTCTTTTTTATTATCACGTAAATAAGGCTTTAAAGAAGCAAGTAAATTATTTCTTGGGTCATTTGTTGTATTCATTTTTTCCATGATAGTTTTCATTTTCATAATAGTATTCATATCAATATTACTAAAGTCAAAAGAATTTGAAGAAGTATTGCTAGTATTGTTATTAGTGTTATTGCTAGCATTATTTTCATTATTATTTGCATTAATATTGTTGTTATTACTGTTATTATTATTCATTATAGAAGAGAAATTTTGTATCATTTCTGGAGGAATTTTAGAAATTAAATCTTTAACATCTCCATTTTTCATCATATCATTTAATTTATTCATTGTATTGTTATCTATATTAAAGTTATTATCCAAATAAATCACCTCTACTTAAATATATGCAAATTGATCTTATCTATGAAATATAATATGAAGTTAAAATATAAAACGTTACAATTACAACTAAAAATCATACAAAAAAGTGAAATTTTAACAGAAAAAGAAAAATTTACATAAAAAGTTCAAAAAAATAGATAAAAACCTTGAAAAATCTACCAATAAAGGTTATAATAGTAAATAGAGGTATTATAAACTAAGGAGGTTTATTATGAAGAGTAAAATTATAAAAATAATAACAGTAATGTTATTGTTAGTTACTCTAACAATGATTAATTTTATTTATGTTGGAGTAGGATTTGTGAGTTTAGCAGCTGAAAATATTTCTACAAATCATAGAAATATAGAATATACAGCTGAACTTAAAAGTGAGACTCTATTAACATTAACAGTAACTGTAAAAAATGAAGGATATTTTAATGGAGAAATTACTTTAGAAAATAGTAATTTTAGGTTAAAAAATTCCACAAGTGAATATGTAAATAAAATAGAAGGAAATAAAATACTATTAAATCAAATAAATGCTGGAAGTACAGCAAATATTGATGTAGAAATTGAACCTGTTAAAGATGATAGTTTAGATGCAGGTTTATTAACTGTTGCATCAAGTTTAAGATTAACAGGTATTTATAGAGATAGTACAGAAAAAGACATAAACATTGAAGCAACAAGAGAAGTTAAGCTAGAATATACTGAAAATAATAATGAAGATAGTGTAGAAAATACAGCAGAGGTAATAACAAATAAAATAGTTAAAGTAGATGGTGAAGAAAAAAGAGTTATACAGATTTCTATGAATATGGGATTAAAAGAAAATAATTACCCAATAGAAGAAATAAGTGCAGATGTTACTTTACCAGAAACTGAAAATACTCCAGAAGTTGTAACAAAAGCTAATTTTAATACAATGTCACATTTTGAATATAACATTAATGACAACAAAGTAAATTTACAATTTACTAATGAGCCAAATGATGAAAACAAAATTTTATGGAAAAAAACAGGATGTGAAAATGTAATTTTAACTTTAGTTTATAATAAAGATGAGAGTCTAGAAGGTGCAAGATTCCCAATAGAAGAAACTGTAAAATTATATAATGACAAAGAAATAAAAGTTTCAAATACAGTAGAAATAGGAGCAGAAGAGAAGGATTCTTTAATTCAAATAACTAATTCAGCTACAGAGAGTTCAATTTATAAAGGAAAAATAAATGCATCTTTGGATAGGGCATTTGAAACTAAAACGAAATTAAGCATTAACTTAGCAAATAGTGAAGAGAATGCTTCTGTAAAAGAAGATGCAAGTTATTATAATTTGGCAGATGGTGAAACACTTGCTGCAAATGTTGTTTATAATAAAACAGCTATATCAAAGAATAGTTTTGATAAAATATTAGGACAAAACGGAAGTATAACAATATTAAATGAAAATGGTGTAGTATTAGGAACAATAAATTCACAAACACAAGCAGATGAAAATGGCAATGTAGTAATTGACTATTTAGGAAAAGAACCATCAAGCATAGAAATAAGAACAACAATGCCAGTATCTGAAGGAGATTTAGTATTTGTACATACAAAAACAATAAAAGCAGGGCAAGAAGAAATTACTAGAAATGCAGTAGAATTAGTATCAAATGCAACTATTAGTTATAATGAAACTGTAACAAATAGTATGGAAGCAAAAATAAAATTAGAAGAAGCAAAAACAGAAGCTAATTTAGAGGTAAATAAAGATACATTATCAACAGTAATACCAAACGATATAGAAATAAGAGCAACTTTAAAGAGCAATCAAGAACAATATAACTTATATGAAAATCCAATAATTACTTTTGAATTACCAGAACCAGTAGAAAATATTACAATAAATAGTGCAGATTTAGTTTATGAAACTGAATTATCTATTGCAAACTGTAGTACAGAAGGAAGAACAATTACGGTAGAATTAACAGGAAAGCAAACAAGTTATAAAGAGCCTGGAATAGATGGAGCTATACTTGTTATAGATGCTACTGCAGTGGTAAATAGAAGAGTAGCAACACAAGACTCAAAAGTGACAATGACAGTCCAAAATAAAGGAGAAATAATAACATCTGATAATGACATAAGAGTAGTTGCTCCAACAGATATGACAGTAATTCATTCTATTTCTAATTTAGGAGTAGAGACATTGGGAGAAGAGGACACAAAAGTAGTAACACTTGATAGAGGAACAGATGCAAAAGATTTACAAACACAAATAGAAGTAATAAATAATAATGAAAATGCTATGGAGAATGTAAAAGTTTTAGGTACATTTCCAACAAAAAGTAATGAAAATAATATAGATACAACTGTAACTCAAGGACTTGATGTTCAAGGAGTAGAAGGTGCAAAAGTATATTATACTGAAAATGAAAATGCAACAGATGATGTACAAAATGGAGAAAATGGATGGCAAGAAAATATAACAGATGGTACTAAAGTTAAAAAGTATTTAATTGAAGTACCTACAATGGAATCTGGAGCAAGTGTATTTGCAACATATACAACAAATGTACCAGCTTCTCTAGAATATAATCAAGAAGCTAGCCAAGATTATACAGTAGATTACCAAAATTCAATAACAAAAGCTACAAATCAAATGAAAGCTACAAAAATAGACTTAGAAACAGGTATAGGACCGGATTTGGAAACAAAATTAACAACTAGTGTAGCAGGTTCAAATCAAAATAATGGTGGAACTGTTAAAAATGGTGAAGTTATTAAATATAAAATAGAAGTTTCAAATGAAGGTAGCGTTGATATAAATAATGTATCAGTTAAAGGGATAGTACCAGATGGAACTACATTAGTAGAACCTGAAGATAACTTTGAATATACAGGAGCTTCATATTATAAAGAATTAAAAGATAGAGCCTATGAAGATACAATAGATACTTTAAAAGTAGGAGAAGTTGTAACAAAAGAATATGAAGTAAGAGTAAATAATGATACACAAGCAGGAACAAACTTAGTAAGCAAATCAAGTATAACTTATGGAGATGTAACTAAAGAGTCTGATGAGACAAGCTTAATTACAACAAGTGGAAATATTCGTGTAACTGTAAAAAGAGTAACAGATAGAAGTGTTGATTTATATGAAACAGGAGTAATTCAATATTTAGCTATAGTAGAAAATATTTCTGATAAAACACAAGATGATGTAACAGTTAAGACTAATTTACCAGATACTTTAGAAGTAACTAGATTAAATTTAATTACAAATATGTCTTCAGAAGAAGTAACAAATGAAGAACTTCAAAGTGCAAATTCAGGAAATGAGACAGTAGGAGAACCAGTAGAAGTTACAGAGGATGAATTAACTTCAAATAATAGTGATAATTCTACTTCAGAATTAATAGATTATCAAGATGAAATAAATATAGGTTCATTAGAACCAGGACAAAATAAAGTATTAAGCTATGACATGAGGATTGATAAATTAGAACAAACACCAGCAGTTGATTTCTCTGTAGTAGCAGATGTAGGAAGAGATGAATATCGTTCAAATGTAGTAACAGATGATGTAAGAAAAGTTGATATATCTTTATCAATGACAGCTAATCCGGATGGAAATTATTTAAAAGCTGGAGATACATTAAAATATACTATAAATATTAAAAATAACGGAACTCAAGATATTAATGATTTAATATTAAAAGATAATATACCATCTAGTCTAACAGTAAATAAAGTAACATTTGATGGACAAGAAGTTACAGAATTGTCAGGAACAAATAACATTGAAATAAGTGTAAACATTGCAGCAGGTTCTGAAAGTACATTAGAAATTGAAACAGTTGTTAATTTCTCCGAAGGAAGAAATGAAGCAGAAGCAATTACAAATGTTGCACATGCAGAAGTGTTAGCAGAAACAGTTGCTACAACACCAGAGATTACACATATAATTGAAGCAAATGAAAATCAAGGTGGAGCAACTGAAAATCCAGGAGAAAATAATGGAAGCAATAATGATGTAGCAAATGGAAATGGAATTATAACAGGTGTTGCATGGTTTGACGAAAATGCAAATGGACAAAAAGATAGTGGAGAAAAATTAATAAGCGGAGTAAAAGTGAAATTATATAATACACAAACAAATAATTTAGTAAGAAAACAAGATGGAAGTGTATTAGAAACAACAACTAATGAAAATGGTGTATATGTACTAGACCATATAGCAAAAGGAAACTATATTGTAATATTTGATTATGATAATTCAGCATATACTTTAACAAAATATAAAGCAGAAGGCGTAAGTGAGACAAACAATTCAGATGCAATGATGAAAGATTTGGAATTAGACGGACAAACTCAAAATGTTGCATCAACAGATATCTTAAATATGAATGAAGGAAATATTTCAGATATTAATATAGGATTTGTAAAATTACAAAACTTTGATTTAAAACTTGAAAAATTTGTTAGCAAAATAGTTATACAAGATTCAAGTGGAAGTACAGTAAAAGAATACAATGATGAAACTTTAGCAAGAGCAGAGCTAGACGCAAAAAGAGTAAATGGAGCAACAGTATTAATAGAATATAAAATTAGAGTAACTAACCAGGGAGAAGTAGACGGATATGTTAGAAGCATTGTAGATTATATGCCAAATGACTTAAAATTTAGCTCAGAAATGAATAAAGATTGGTATCAAACTTCAGATGGACTATATAATGCAAGTCTAGCAAATGACGTAATTAAACCAGGAGAATCAAAAGAAGTAACATTAACATTGACTAAGAATATGACAGATGATAATTTAGGTTTAATTAACAATACAGCAGAGATAAAAGAAATCTATAATGAACTAGGATTAGCAGATAGTAATTCAACACCAGGAAATAGAGCAAATGGTGAAAATGATATGGGTTCAGCAGATGTGCTTTTAGGACTTAGAACAGGTGGAGCAGTCTATATTGGAATAACTATAGCAGTAGTTGTAGTTCTAGGAGCAATAGTTTTCATAGTAATTAAAAGAAGAAAAAATAAAGAGGAAATATAGAAAGAAAGGAGGGAGAGGTTTTGATGAATAGATTAAAGAAAATAGCAATTAGTATTGCAATAACAATAATAGCTATATTAGGAATTGCAACAATGTCAGAGGCTTATTATGTAGGTCAAAAAGTAACAATAACAAGTAGCCAATATTATAATAGTAGCAATATATTTTGTATGGAGCATGGACAAGCAATTAGTAATATTATGAGATTTAGAGTTATATCAAATGTAAGAATAGAAGGAACAAAATCAACAGACCATACAGGAAAAACAATAGACCATTGGGATAATGCAAAACTTGCTTATATATTGTCTCAAAATAATGGTTCAGTGAAATGGACAGGACCTGTTGCAAATGCTATTTGGAATTTTGGTTACACTTGGATGAAAGATGTTGGCCAATACCATGCAGGGTTATATTTAGGATTTGCAGGTAGTAGAAGAGGAGATTATTCAAGTTGGGTAGATAGCGGAGCTAATGATTATGCAAATAGCATAGCAAATGGTACTAATATAACAGATAATACTAATAAAGATAATATTCAAGTAGTAGCATATCAAAAAGATGGAAAAAGTTATATGAGAATAGGACCATTTAATTGGACTTTTGGAGGAACAATAACAGATGTAAATGTATATGATCAAGATTCTAATCCAGTATCTGAAAAACTATTTAGCAGTTTTTCAGGAACAACAGAAAACTTCTTTGATGTTAGTGGCATAAAATCAGGAACTGATTTTTACATTTCAATTCCACTAGATGGAACTGTTACAAGAATAACTAAAATTACTGGTAATATGCAAATGCAATTAAAAGGAGTAAACATATGGTTCTTAGAAGCAACAAATGGATATATACAAAACATGTTAATTAGAGAACCTTATACTACTACTGATAATGTAGAAATAAACTTCGATTATGATATACCTACAACAGGACGTTTAAGAGTAATAAAGGTAAATAAAGATAATCATGAATTTAAATTACCAGGAGTAGGATTCTATATTATGAATCAAGATATAGGAAAATATGTAAAGCAAGATGAAAATGGTAATATTACATATGTAGATACGAAAGAGGAAGCAACAGAGTTTATAACTGATGAAAATGGAGAAATTTATATTGAAAATTTGGTAATAGGTACATATGTAGCATATGAGACACAAAATCCAAATTATGGATATGAATTTTTAACAGATGGTCAAGTAACTCAAGTTATTGCAGATGAAACAACAGAGTTTATGATAGAAAATAAACAAATCTATGTAAAATTATCAGGAATTGTATGGGTAGATAAAATATCAGGAAAACAATCAGTTAGAAATGATTTGTTTAAAGATAATGACTATGACGATTCAGATATTTTATTAGATGGAATTACAGTAAGATTAAAAGATAGAACAACAGGTGAGACTGTAATGGAAGCAACGACAGCAGACGGTGGAGCATACTTATTTGAGGATGTTCTAATTGAAAAATTACAAGACTATTATATTGAATTTGAATATGACGGATTAACATATACAAATGTAATTCCACATATAGATCGTGACAATGGATCTAAATCTGCAGAAAACCCTACAGTAAGAGATGAATTTAATAAAGACTTTAGTAAAATAGAGGGTGGAAATACAGAAGACACAGGTATTACTCTTGATGAAAATGGTAATAAAGTTTATGACTTAAGCTATAACTTAGATCAAAATGAACACACAGCAACATTAATTAATAATGGACAATATTTAATTACAGGAAATACTGATGAAACTGGTTACAGTATTTGGGATCACTTTACATATGGTATGGAAGAAATAAAATGGATTAACCAAGGTTTATATGAAAGAGAACAACCAGATATGGCATTAATCAAAGACTTACAAAATGTGAGAGTTGCAGTTAATGGATATCAACATGTATATGATTATTCACAAAGATTTGTAAATCAAGGTGAATATGGTGATGGATTTAATGTTGGTGTAAAATTTGGTAACAAATATGGATCAATGTCATATACAAGAGCAATTTATAAGGCTGATTATGAATATATAAATGAGGAAGATCCAAGTAGAGAATTAAAAGTTTATGCAACATATAGAATAGCTTTAAGAAATGAATCTACAAACTTAATTAGTCAAATAAATAGTATAGTAGATTATTATGATAGTAACTATACACTTCTAAGAGCTGGAACAGCATTAGATGAAAATGGAAGCATAACAGGAAATGAACTTACTCATACAGATACTGCATATAATGATCAATATGCAAAAACTGTAATTGATACAAATACTAGATTAGAGCCACAAAGTACATCTGATATTTATATAGAATTCCAATTAAGTAGAGAGCAAGTTGTAAACTTAATCAATGATGGAGAAGTTCTAGATAATGTTGTAGAAATAAATTCTTATTCTACATTTGATGCAGATGGAAATGTATATGCAGGTATAGACAAAGATTCTAATCCAGCAAATGCAACCCCAGGAAATGAGGCAACATATCAAGATGATACAGATTCAGCACCTGGATTTAAGCTAGAAGTTGCAGACGCAAGAAAGTTAGATGGTAAAGTATTCTTAGATGAAACTTCAGGAGAATTAATGACAGGTGAAATAAGACAAGGATCTGGAGCATATGAAGATGGTGAACCAGGTATTGAAGGTGTAGAGGTTACATTAACAGAAAATACAGGAAGTGGAAAAGTATATACTACTACAACTGATAGTAATGGAGATTTCCAAATTACAGATTATATACCAGGTGATTATACATTAACATATACTTGGGGAGATGACACTTATACAGTACAAAACTATAAAGGAACAGTATATGATAGTTCAAGAGACCAAACAAATAAACAATGGTTTAAGGAAGATGTAGATACAAGAAAAACAGATGCTATTGATGATTATGAATTAAGACAGAAAATTGATGATGAAATTAAGCATATAACAAATAATACTCAAGTCACAATAAACAAAATGAATTCTACAACTCCAACAATGGGAATTGGAGTAGAATATGATAGTGTTTATACAGCATCTTCAGGAGATAGGTATACTTACGAAATTCATAATGTTGATTTTGGTATAGTGGAAAGAGCAAGACAAAAATTAGCAATGACTAAGAGAGTAAAAACAGTAAAAGTAACACTCGCAAATGGTCAAGTAATAATGGACGCAACATTTGATGAAGATGGTAATATAATAGGACAAACAAATCACATAACTCATATGGGACCATCAGAGACTGCAAGTCCTCAAAATGGATATGTAAGACTTGAAATAGATAATGAAATAGTTCAAGGAGCAACATTAGAGGTAAGTTATGAAATAAAAGCTACAAACCTAAGTGAGCTAGATTACTTATCTGAAAACTACTATAAATATGGAATTGTAGAAGGAGACGTTGTAACAATAACTCCATCAGCTATAATAGATTACCTAGATAATGATTGGGCATTTGATAGGGAAGCAAATCAAGATTGGCAAGTTAAAACACCAGACGAGATTAAAGATATAGTAGCAGATGTTGTATATAATAATGAAAATTCTACTATAAATGAAAAGATTATTCTTTATACAGAAAGTTTAAAAGAACATAATTTAAAACCAACTGAAGCGGCAGCAGCAGATTTATCAGTATCTAAATTATTATCAACAGCAAATGAGACTTATGTTGATAACGAAACAGAAGTTGTAACATTAGATAAGACAGGAGGAGCTAAGCCAGATGAAATACCAGGAAATTATATTCCAGGTAGTGGACATACAGAAATTGATGACAATATGGCAGAAACAGTTATTGTTACACCATCAACAGGTAATAACTTAGCATTTATAGTACCAACTATAGTTGGTGTAGTTGCATTAGTTATCTTAGGAGTTGGAGTATTCTTAATTAAGAAAAGAGCTCTAGGAAATAAAGACAAATAAAATAAAGACAGATGAAAAAATCATAAAAAATAAGAACAGAATGATAAAAAGAAAAAAGAGGTAGAAATTTAAATTTTCTACTTCTTTTTTCATGCTAAAAAATATTTAGATTAATTTTTTGTGCTTTGTAACAAATATTTTTCTTTGCGCAAATAAATGATTGAAGCGTTTTTAGTAAGAAAATGTCCAAAAATGTAATAAAAATGTAAAGAGTTTTTAATAATTGTGGCGCAAATGACTTTCCCTAAAGACTTATGGATTATTTTCCCAGATTAGGAAAAAATACACATTGAAATTGCTTGAAAAAGCTTGTAATATTAATATAAGAAATTTTACATATGGGGGAAAGTATCATGAAAAAGAAAAATATTGTAAAAATATTTGCTTTAGCAGTTTTAGTAATTTTGGTAATAGTAGCAAGCAGATTAGTTACAAGAACAAGTTATGGAGCAGATAATGAAGAAAAAGCTATTCTTGAAGGAGCTTTTAATAAGTATGTAAATTATGAGCTCACGGATGGAACTAAAGCCACTTTAGTGCAATATAGCTTAAGAACAGGAATTGAATATGGAGATGAATTTTATGCTATAAGAAATTCAGAAATAAGTGTTGCTTTAAACCAAATTGATGGAAAATATCCAACCAGTGTAAAAGTAATTGGTAAGAGTACAAAAGTAACGAATGGAAAAACAACAGATATAAATGAAGATTATAGCTATGATTCTAATACTGGAATTGTAACAATAAGAACAAGTAATGAAAATGAAAATGGAGACCCTATATATAATGCAAAACCAGCTGAGAATGATAGAGATGAATATATTGTTATTTCTTATTATGATACTTATACACAAGATAAGCCAGAAAGAGAATTATCTTGCAATGTATCATATAAAGCAGTATTGTTTACAGATGATAATAAAGAAGTAACTGGAGAAGGAAATCTAGATCAAAAAGTTACAGAAGATGTAGGAGAGTTAACTTCTGTTAATACAAATACAAGTGATGTATATAATGGATATATTAAATCTAATATTATAAATGGAACTGCTTATGATACAGAATATACTGAGAATAATGAAATAATGATAAGTGACAAACGTGCTCATCAAAAAATTAATATTACAGAAGAAAACTCATTTGTAGCACAAAATGATATTTATTATAAAAGTACAAAAATATTAAAAGATGACATATTAAATGTTTTAGGAGAAAATGGTAGTTTAGAGATATTAGATGGAAATAATAATGTTGTTGCAACTATTGATAATAATACAGAGTTCAATGAAAATGGAGAATATATAGTTACATATGGAGATGATGTAAATAGTATAACTATAAAAACAAGTAATGTAACCAATGAGGGAATATTAAACATAGAAAATGTAAAGAGAATAAAAAGTGATGAATCAAATATAGATGATAAAGATATCACAAGAAAAGTAACTATAGTAGGAATAAATGAAAAAGAAGAACAAGTAAATGTAGATGAAACTATAAACTACTTACAAAATGGAAACTTAAATTTAAATAGTGTAGACAATAATGTAACTACAGGAGAAAATGAAGGCAATAATGTAGCAACACAAATAGTAGAAGAAGAAAGCTACAGAAATGAGAAAGAAAATACAATAGAAATAAAAGATGCTACAACTAATATAGAGTTAAATGTAGATAATACAAATTGGACAAATGAAAAACAAAATGAAGTAACTTTTGATATTTCATTAAATTCTTCAAATATTAAAGACAATCTTTTTGTTAATCCAAGTGTAAGAATAACTTTACCAAGTGAGGTAGAAAAAGTTATATTAAATGATAGCCAAATTATGTATGGTAATGGATTAGAGTTACAACAACCATATACAGAGACTGATGAAAATGGAAATATAAATATAGTAGCTAATTTAACCGGTAAACAGACACAATATGATACAAATAATTTAGGATTAACAACAAATGTAAAAATAAGTGGAACAATAATCTTGAAAAAAGACATAAGTAATGCGTCAGAAAAAATGAATTTAACATACACAAATGGATATACATTAGATGGAAGTGCTGAACAAGGAAATATTGAAAAACAAGTACAGATATCTACTTATAATGCAGATACAGAACAAACAAATCAAACTAATGATATATCACAAGTTGTAAGTAATACAATTGAAAATGTAGGAAAAGAAGCAAGTACAATAGCAACAATGCAAAATGTAGATGGCTTGGAATTAACAGTTGAACCAGTAAAAGGAGATACAATATTAAAAGATGGCGACAGTGTATATGAAGGAGAATTCATTAAATATAACATTACAATAAAAAATAATTCAGATAATGATTTAACTGGTGTAAAAGTTGTTGGAAATATACCTGATGGCGTTACATATGGAGAACTAGATGCAGATTATTATAATGCACTTAGCTATTATAGATATAATTATGATAGTGAGTTAAAACAAAAAGAAATAGATGTAGGAGATATAAAATCAGGAGAGAGCATTTCTGAATTTTATGAAGTAAAAGTAAATGATTTAGCAGATGGAACAGAGGAATTACCAATAGATTCTACTATAGATTTATATGTAGATACTCAAGAAGTAACAAGTTACGAAATAAAGAACACAGTAAAACCAGCAGAATTGAGTGTGTTTTTAAAAGCAGAAACAGATCACACACCAGAAAATTGGAACTATGATTTAATTTTTACAGGAGAAGCAAAAGATGCGACTGTAAAAGTGCAATTACCTGAAGAATATACAGCTGAATATTATATGGAAGGTGAGCTTGGTTTATTATCAGAAATAACAGAAGAACAAATATCAGAAGACAATGTACTTACATTAAATGTAAATACAGCAAATACATATAGAATTTTTGGAACAATAAAGAATGTAGATGTAGATACTACAGGTAATTTATCTACAAAAATATTACAAGCAGTAGCAACTGTTAATGTTGACGGAAACGAATATAAATCAAATGAAAATAGAATAGAATATAGTTATGAAAATTTATCTATAACAATGACTTCAAATAATGAGGGCGAAGAAGTAAAATATGGAGATATAATTGAATATACAATTTCAATTAAAAATATAGGTAGAAAAAATACAAATGAATTAGGATATGATCAAATATTAGTAAATTTAAAAGATTATTTACCAGAAGAAGTTGAACCTATAGATGTAACATATATGAAGCAAGAATATGCAGAAGATGGGTCTATAAGTTCAGAAGAAGAAGTTACTGAAGATATAAGTGGAACTGTTACAGATGATACAGGAAAAGTAAATCCTAATGTAGATTTAATGATACAAATTCCATATCAAGAAACTAGAACAGTTGTTATTAGAGCAAGAGCAGGATATGTGGAACAAGAAACAAAAATAGAAAATACTGCAACAATTGATTGGTATATGAATATATTTAATGGAACCTCAGAAGGAGAAAACGAAGAAAATCAAGGTGTTTTAAAAACAAAAGATTCAAATACAATAACACATATAATTGTTCCTCAGCAGGAAGAACCAGATGAACCAGACGATCCAGACAACCCAGATAATCCAGACAACCCAGACAATCCAAATCAACCAAATCCAGACAATCCAGATCCAGATAACCCAAATCCGGACAATCCAGATACTGAATTATATAATATATCTGGAATAGCTTGGCTAGATGAAAATGAAGATGGACAAAGACAAGAAAGTGAACAAAGAATTAGTGGAATACAAGTATCATTAGTAGATGCTGAGACGGGAAATGTTGTAAGCGATGAAGAAAATAATAATATGGTAGCAACAACAACAGCAAATGGAACTTATGCTTTTAGTAATGTAGAGCCAGGAAATTATATTGTAGCATTTAAATACGATACAGAAAATTATTCTTTAACTACTTACCGAAAGAGTGGAGTAAATAGTGAAATTAACTCAGATGTAACGGATGTGACAGCAAAAGTTGATGGAGTTGATACAACTGTAGCTGCAACAGATATTATTAATGTAAATACGAATACTTCAAATATAGATATAGGTCTAGTCTCAAGAAAAACATTTGATTTTAAATTAGATAAATCTGTAAAGAGAGTTTCATTAGAAACAAAAAACGGAACAAAAGAAGTAGATTATGGTGATTCAAAATTAGCTAAAATAGATGTAAGAGCAAAAGAAATAGCAGGGGCAAAAGTAACTGTAGAGTATGAAATAGCAATAACAAATGAGGGAGAAGTAGATGGTTCAGTGGATGAAGTTGTTGACTATATTCCTGAAGGATTTACATTTTCAACTCAGCAAAATAAAGATTGGGCAGCTAGTGCGGATGGAAAAATTACAAATAGTAGTTACACGAATCAAAAAATACAACCAGGACAAAGTATTACATTATCAGTTATATTAACTAAACAGCTAACAGAAGATGATTTAGGAACATATGTAAATAAAGCAGAGTTATCAAAAGTTAGCAATTCAAGGAATTTATCCGACATAGACTCAACACCTGGAAATAATAATGCACAAGAAGATGATTATTCAGAAGCAAGTCTTATTATTTCACTTCATACTGGTCTTATAACATATATTTGTATAGGCTTTGGAGTATTAGCAATTTTGGGATTAGGAATATTCTTAATACGTAAATACGGAATTAAAAAAGTAAACAAATTTATGGTATTATTGGTGATGTTTGCTACATTAATAATATCTCAAAATAGTAGAACAATAGCTTATAGCCCTACTAGTACTACTTTTTCTAACCCAGACCAAGGTACATATTTCTCTGGAGGACCAATGGGCATGGGTGGTGACTGTGTAAATCATGGAGTATGGGCTTATAGTGGAGGTTATACATTATATAGTACTAGTAGAACTAATGTAAGAACTACGTATGGACCTAATAATGCACAGTTTACGTTAAGTGGAAATACAAATCAAAGATTAGACTTAAGATTACAAGGAAGTAATTATGTAGTAGGACCTTTCCAAGTAAATAGTACATCATATGAAAATGGATATAATATAACAGTATACGGAAAAAACGGTGGAGCAATATATACAACATTTATAAATGGTGGAAGTACAACATTCTATTTATCTATACCTGCATCAAGTTGTGCTGCAGCAGGAGGAATTTCTTCAGTAAAATTACATGCTAGTAAAACAGCAACTAGAATTAAATATTGTTCTCAAACAGAATATGGATACTTTACAGCAGGTTCACAATATCAGAAAGTAAAAGCACGTTATCCATATACTAGAAGATGGCAAGAAGAAGAAGAAATAACTGTAGAAAAAGAATTAGTATGGAGATTATTTAATGCTTCATTAGATTTAGAAAAAATAGACTACGATGATGATACTGTTAGAATTGA
The DNA here is from genome assembly GCA_944387535.1 of uncultured Clostridia bacterium. Lineage (GTDB taxonomy): Bacteria > Bacillota > Clostridia > TANB77 > CAG-508 > CAG-269. The sequence continues at coordinate 23,882 of CALXFI010000004.1, forward strand.
TATTTCTGGAGTATTAAGTGGACCAAGTGGTACAATAGAATTTACAACAACAGATGGTAGATACCATTTTGATAATTTAATACCAGGAACATATACAATTACAGAAACAATAAATAATAATTATGGATATGAAGAAAATGTAAATACAACAATAAATGTAAGCTTAGGTAGTGGTTCTGTTATAACAGCACAAATGAAGAACATTAAGTATACTGGTAACATAAAGATAGTTAAAAAAGATAAAGATACAGGAAGACTAATGTCTGGTGTAAGCTTTAAGCTACAAGCAGCAGAAGGTTATGTTATTGGAATTGATGACAGTGGAAATCCAATAAGACAGGCAACAGGTTCAGCACACTTTAGTAATATGGAATATACAAGTGATATTAGTCAGGCAACAGAATTTATAACAGATGGCAATGGTGAAGTAGAAATTTATAATATTAGAATAGGAACATATACAGTAATAGAGTATGCAATAAATACTGATAGATATGGATATGAACTAGATGATAATTACATTTTCTGGAGTAGTAGCATTGGTTCAGGAGAACATACTTCTATAGGACAAGTAGAAGTTGTAAGAAAACCATCATATGTAACAACGCCTAAGAGAAGTGTAAGCGATAGTGATTTTGATATAATCACATTTGAAAACAGAAGAAAATGGATTAAATTATCAGGAAATGTATGGGAAGATATGATAAGTGGTAAGACTTCTGAAAGAGATTACTTATATACAGCAAATGATTCAACTGAGAATAATCCAGATAAATTAGTTGCAAATGTAACTGTAAGATTAAAAGATAGAAATGGAAATACAATACCATTTAGAACACAAGAAGATGGACCATATGTAAATGAAGTTCTAACAGATGAAAATGGACACTATTTAATGGTAGATGTGTTAATTGATGATATACCAAATTATTATATTGAATTCTCATATAATGGAATGAGCTATACATCAGTACCAATAGTAGATACAGCACTTAATGCTGAAAATTATAATGGAACAAGAGCTATAGAAAATGCAGGTGTAAGAGCAGAATTTAATAGAAAATATTCAGAAATAACACATAGCGGAAATACAGGACCAGTTGGAGAATCAAGGGATGATAGTGGAAGTAAGACATATGACTTAAATTATGATCAAGGAGAATACAGCAGTAGCTTAAATTATGGACCAAATGCATTATATGGATATGATGGTCAAAAATTCCCTGTAAATAATACTTATGACCAATATATGATAACAGCAACAACAAAAGATGCATTTATGCAAGTAGGCGATGACGGATATTTAGATTATATGAAAACACCTGAAGAAATAAGAAAACAAGAAATAGAAGAAATAGAAGAACTTAATTTGGGATTAGAAGAAAGAGAACAACCAGACTTAGCATTGGTAGAAGATATTGAAAATGTAAAGGTATCATTAAATGGTTATGAACACACTTATAATTATAATCAAAGATTCGAAAACCAAGAGGTATATGGAGATGGATTTAATGTAGGTGTAAAATTCGGAAATGAATATGGTTCAGCAGAATATACACAACCAATTTATTCATCAGATGTAGTATACAATGCACAACCTGGAAATGAAGGAAAATTAGAAATATATGTAAGATATAAGATAGCATTAAGAAATGAAGCGACAAATTTATATACCAGAGTAAATAATGTTATAGCTTTCTATGACAATAGATATACTATTGATAGTATTCAAGACGATAACGGAAGTACATATAATTATACTGATGAAGGCACTGTAGGAGATTATAAAAAGGCTACAATAGAAGCGGTTAATCAAGACCTAGAACCTCAAAGTGTAAAATATGTATACATCACATATAAACTAAATAATGATGCAATAAATGCTGTATTAAATAATAACAATGAATTTGAGGAAAATCCATTAGATGCAGTTGCAGAAATAGGTTCATATTCAACATACTCAGATTCAGGATTTAGTGTACATTATGCAGGAGTTGATAAAGACTCTAGACCAGGTTCAGCAGAGCCAGCAGATAGAAGTACATTTGAAGATGATACAGATAGTGCACCAGCATTTAAGTTAGAATTAAAAGAAGGTAGAGTAATAGCAGGAACTGTATGGGAAGATGAAGCAGTACAAGAATTACTAAATAATGGAACACAGGTAGTAGATTCTACAGGAAATACAATAACTATGAAAGAAAGAATTGGTAATGGACTATATGATGAAGGAACTGAAAATACAATAGGAAATGTTACAGTAGACTTAATAGTATTATCTTATGATGAAGAATCAGAGGTAGATTTAGCAAATGCAAATATATTAGGAGAAGCAGAAGGAACAGAATCTGAGATAGCTAAACTATATCAAGGAATAACAAATGCTGATGCTAAGGAAGTTGATGCAACAATGACAACAGGTAGTGATGGACATTATGAGTTCTCTGGAGTAATACCAGGAAAATACTTGCTAAGATTTACTTATGGAAATGAAAGTGTAATATATAATCCTGACGGAACAGAAAATAGAAAGATAGAAGATGTAGATAAGTATAAATCAACAATCTATAGAGGAAATAGACCAGAAAATCAAGCAACAGCAGCAGGAGATACAGATTGGTGGTATAGATCAGAAACATCTGGAGAAGAAGGAGCTCAAAGATGGTCAGATGCTAGAGATGAAATTGGAATAGATGGAAATGGTAGATTTGATCTTCTTGCAGAGAGAAATGCTGGAGAAAGAGAATACTATTATGGAAATACAAGTCCAGATGTCATAAACAATGTTGATACAATAAGAAATATCGAAGCAAGATCAAGAGGATTTGAAATTAAAGAAGATTATGACGTTAACTTAGATAATATGAGTAAATTTGGAGAAGACCTTAAATTTGTATTTGACAATATAGACTTTGGTATTATAAGAAGACCAATACAAAAACTTAATGTTGAAAAACAAATAGCTTATGTAAAAGTAACGCTTGCAAATGGTCAAGTATTAATTGAAGGAGACCCAAGAGTAGATCAAATTGAACATTTAAGATTCCTACCAGATGGAAATGTTCATATAGAAGTAGATAGTGAAATTATACAAGGTGCTACATTGACTGTAAGATATGAAATAATAGCAGATAATACGGATTCAGAATTAGATTATAGTGACGATAATTACTATATCTTCGGAATTCAAGCGGATTCAAGTAAATTAATAGCACCAAAAGTAAAAAGATTACATGATTACCTATCAAATGATTTAGTATTTAATAAAGAAAATAGTCCAGATTGGAATCAATATGAGTCTGGAGAACTAGAGCAATTACTAAATGATCAATACCTATCACAAGATGCATATGATACTATTAAATCATTTAATCAAATATTATGGACAAATGCATTTGAGAATATGGGAGTAGGAAGATATACAACGACCTTAGAAGTATCTAAAGTGTTATCAAATAGTGCGGATGACTTTGTATTTGATAATGATATAGAGGTAAATATATTGAAAGGTAGAAGAACAACAAAGCCAGATGATCCAGATGATTATACAATACCTGGAGATTATATACCAAGTGATAGTGGCAGAATAGAAGGTGGAGACGATTCTTATGTAACTTTAACAATAACACCACCTACTGGTGAGGATTTAGGTTATATACCATACATTGTTTTAGGTATAAGTGCATTCATTATCTTAGGAGTAGGAGTTATCTTCATTAAGAAAAAAGTATTAAAATAATAGTTGTTATAACTATAAATGATACTAAATAAAAATAAAATCAGGTTAAATAGAAATATTTAGCCTGATTTTACTTTTTAATATATTATAAAAATTTAAAGTAAAAAGAAAAGAATAAATTTATGCAACTTTTAAAATCTTGTTCACAGAAATTATAAAAAGTGGTATTATAAAGATACTTTTTAATCTTAAATTTTAGCTATTTTGGAAAAACTCCCATATTTCATTAGAATTGAAAATGAAAGAAATTTAAAGTAAAGAAGGTTATAGAAAAAGAGAAAAATATGGAAAATTGTAATAAAAATATTGGTTTAGATGTGGAAACAGACTGTTTTAATTAATATATAATTAATTAAAAGGTCTTTTTTTCATATTTTTCTTTTTATTATTTTTTTCTAAATATTGCTTTTTTCGATATTCTGTAATAAAATAAAAATCGTATATTATATTATTATGAAGGAAATAAAAAATATATATAAAAAATTGTAAAAAACTTTTTTGGTTTGGAAGACCAAAAAAGACAAAAACCACGAAGGACAAGTAGTAAAATAAGCTTATCAAATTTAAAGAGGTGGTAAGGATGTTTCAAAATTTAAGTGAAGATACAATAGATTTAAATGGTAAAAATGAAGTAAAGGAAGAGAAAAGTAAATTTAATATATTTCGGAAATGTATTTGCAAAAGAAAATATAGTAATATATATTGTAGCATTTATGTTGTCATTTGTTTCTTTAGGGGGCGAATTCTCAATATTTAGTATAAGCTTGCTTGGAGCTTGCTTAGCATTTTCTATTCCGGCACTAGGGATAGTGGTGATTTCACTACTTGGTAATTTTATAAAATTTGGAGTAGGTGGAGCAGTAGAATATTTATTAACATCACTAGTTATGATAGCAACATTATTTATATTAAAACCACGTTATAATGAGCAAGAAAGAAACGAAAAAATAAAGATTGGAAAAAATGTATTTATAGCTTGTATGTTAATAGGTTTATTAAAAATATTCATGTCAGTATTTACATTATATGATGTATTAAGTGTGATAACATTATCAATAATAGCATTAGTATTTTATAAAATATTTGTAAATTCATTACCAGTAGTTCAAGAATTTTATACTAAAAGAGCTTTTTCAATAGAAGAAGTAATAGGAGCAAGCTTATTATTTGCAATAGCAGTTGCAGCCTTTGGTGATTCAAGTATATATGGTTTTAGTATAAGAAATATATTTAGTATATTAATTGTAATGATTTTAGGTTGGAAAAACGGAATACTAGTTGGAACAACATCTGGAGTAACAATAGGAGTAACTTTAGGAGTTATTAGTAATAATGAGCCAATAATGATAGCAGCATATGCAATATCAGGAATGATAGCAGGAATATTAAATAGGTTTGGAAAAATAGGAGTAGTGGTTGGTTTTACTTTAGGAAATATTGTCCTAGCATATGTATCAAATGGATATACAGTAGAATTAATTCATTTTAAAGAAATATTAATCGCATCAATTGGTCTATTATTAGTTCCAAAGAACTTACAGATAGATTTAGAAGAATTTATAGGAAATTCAAAGTTTTTACCATATACATCAGGAAGAGCATTAAATAAATCTAAAGAAGTTGCAGAAAGCCTAAATAATGTATCTGAAGCAATAAATCAAATGGCTACAACATATAAAGAAGAGCCAGTAGAAAGTAGAGAAGTAAATAATGAACAAGATGAAAATAAAAGAATATTTATATCAGAACTATTAAATAATTTAGAACCTTATAAAGAAAATATGTTATATGATGATATAGCAAATGTAGATGGCGAAATTGTAGATAAAATATTTAATTTATTACTAGATAAACAAGAGATATCAAGACAAGATTTATTAAAAATATTTGCAGAATGTAATAGTTATATAATAGGATTTGATGATAAAGATATAAGTAAGCGTCTAGAAGAGAATATTATGCAAATAGTAAGAACAATAAATGTTTCATATAAAGTGGCTAAATCAGACTTTATTTGGAAAAAGAAAATAGCACAAAATAAGAAAAATGTAGAAAAACAATTAAAAGGTGTATCAAAAGCAATAGAGAGCATGGCAAAAGGATTAGAAGATGATATAGAAAATGAAGAGAAGTTTGCAAGAGAGAAACAAGAAATAATAGAATTATTAGAGCAAAAAGAGATAGAGATTCAAGATATAGCTATAAAGAAAGAAAATAGATTTATAATAGAAATTTATTTAACTGAAAATTTAGAAACAGCAAAAATAGAAACAATAGAAAAAATATTTACTAAAGTATTAGGTGAAAAAATAGTAATAAATGAGGAAGCAGTAGTAGGAAAAAAATTAAGCTTTTTATCAGATGATAAATACATAATGGCAATGGGAGCAGCAAGTATTACAAAATCAAAGAGTGAAATTTCTGGGGATAGTACTTTAACAGTTAGGTTAAAAGATGGAAAATATTTAGTAGCAATAAGTGATGGAATGGGAAGCGGTAAAGAGGCAAAAACAAGTAGTTCCAATGCTTTAAGATTGTTAGAAAATTTATTATTATCTGGATTTGATAAAAATATATCATTAGATTTAATAAATAATGCTTTGATTAATCAAAATAAAGAAAGTTTTGCAACACTTGATATTGCAATAGTTGATTTATATTTAGGTAATGTCGAATTTATAAAGAGTGCAGCATGTCCAACTTATATAAAACATGGAAAAAGAGTTCAAATGGTAAAATCAAATTCACTACCTACTGGGATAATAGAAGAAAGTAAAATCCAAACATTTGATAGAGATATAGAAACAGGAGAAATAATGGTACTTTGCTCAGATGGAATCTTAGATTCAAATGTGGAATATAAAAATAAAGAATTATGGATTAAATATTTGTTAGAAGATATAGAGACAACCAATACACAAAAAATAGCTAATTTGATACTAGAAGAAGCAGTAGATAATAATTATGGGGTAGCAAAAGATGATATGAGTGTTTTAGTATGTAAATTTAGAGAAAAAGAAGTTTAAAATTCATTGATAAGTTAACTAATATATGATATTATAAATGTGCAAAAGGAGGAAAAATCTTTGAGTAGAGGAAGAAGATATGATGATGAGCCCAAATTAAACCTGAAAAAAGTATTTGCAGTAATAATCTTATTTGTTGTAATTATTATGTGTATTGTTATGATAAAAGGCATTTTATCTGAAGACAAAGAACGACAAAATGTAACAACAAGTATAGATTATTTTGCAGCATATCAAAATAACAAATGGGGAGTAATAGATTCTAGCCGGAAATATTGTAATAGACCCATCATATGCCGAAATGATAGTAGTTCCAAATAGTAAAGAAGATGTATTTTTATGCACATTTGATGTAAACTATGATGATGGTACATATAGCACAAAAGCTTTAAATAGTAAAAACGAAGAAATATTTACAAATTATGAGCAAATAGAAGCAATTTCAAATATGGATGAAAATCAAAATTTATCATATGACGGTAAAGTTTTAAGAGTAGAAAATGGTGGAAAATATGGATTAATAAATATGGAAGGAAATGAAGTTCTACCATGTGAATATGATGCAATTACAGCACTTCAAGGGGTAGAAAATGCACTACTTGTTTCAAAAGATGGTAATTATGGAATAGTAGATGATGAAGGAAAAACATTACTTCCAACAACTTATGCAGAAATACAAGGCTTAGGAAATAAAACTACAGATGGATTTATAGTAAAAAATACAGATGGAAAATATGGAGTAGTTGATATTTCAAATGGACAAGTGTTAGCAATGAATTATGATGGAATATTAAAATTGCATCAAGGAGACTATTATGTAGTACTTGAAGGTGGAAAGCAAAAAGTTGTAAAAAAAGATGGAACTGAAAGTTTAGACGCAAATGGTAATGAAATAACAGCAATTCTAAAAAAACCAGAAGATGGAGTAATCTATAAAGATGGTGAAAAATATGGTGTTATGAGTTTGTCAGGTGAAAATACTATAGATGCAACATACGATGATTTAAAGGAAGCAAAATCAGGAATATTTATCGCAAAAACAGGAGAAAATTACGGAATAATAGACTTATCCGGAAATACATTAGTAGAATTTAAATATAGAGGAGTAAGCTATAACGAAAAAGCGGATTTATATGTAGCAGAGGATGAAAATTATAATAATGAAATCTTAAATAGTAATTATGAAGTAAAACTAACAGGAATATTAACAGATTTAGATGATGAGGATGGATATATAGAATTAAGACAAGATGATGAATATAAATATTACAATTTTAGATTTGAAGAAGAAAAAGAATCAGATGTGTTTCCATCTAACACATTATTCGTAAGTAAAAAAGATGGAAAATATGGTTTCGTAGATAAAAATGGAAGTGTAGTAGTAGATTATATATATGATGATGCTACATCGCAAAATGCATTTGGATATGTGGCAATAAAAAAAGACGGAAAATGGGGCGCTGTAGATAGAAATGGAAAGGTTGTGCAAGAGCCAACATATGATTTAGAAGATTATTTACAAGTTGACTTCATTGGAAGTTGGTACTTAGGAAAAGACCTTAATATGAACTATTATAGGAAATAAATAAGAGGTGAGAAAAATGGAACTAAAGACAAATTACCAATATACATACTTCATTCATCCATTTGTGATAAAGGAAGGAAAATATCAAAAATACATATTAAAAATGTTGAGAGACAAAGAATTTAAACTAAAAACTTTCCAAAAAGAAAAAGATTTTAAAATGTATCAATACTTTTTACCAAAAACAAGAGATTTTTTATTCTCAAGTTTTAGTTTTGGAAATAGTAAATTAAAAAAATTAGAAGACTTACCAGATGAAACAAGAGCGGCCATACTTAGTAAGTATCCTTGTAATATATTTGAATATAGAATAAATAAAGATATACAAGGAAAAGTAGATGATACAAAAGGAATATTCTTTACAATATCAAAGATAGAAATAGTATGTTTTGAAGCAGGAATATGTTTTTTGGTAATTAAAACAAATGTAGAAGACGATAATAGCTTTTCAAATATATTAAACTTCAATTACAAATTTAGAGACATAAATAGTAATGCGGTACTAGATACTTTTGATAATATACGTCTTCAAACAAATAGTTTTGCAAGTAGCGAGACATTTAAGAGTTTTATAAGAAAAATAACAGGAGCTAATTTAGGAGCAGCAAAACTTGATATTGATACAGAAAGGTTTTTGACATATTCATATGTATGTATAGACCAGGAAGCTTGGAATAATAAATCTGATTTTGAAAAAATAGCACATTACTATATAAGATTTGCAAATGTATTGCCAGCAGATAATAGTAGAAAATTGGAAGAAGAAAAAATAACAACAGTATCAAGTTGGAAGTATGCAAAATTAGCATTAAGTAAATTAGGAGTTATGCTATTTTCATCTAGTGAAGATATGAATAATTATACAATACTTCCAGATGAATTTGAAAATCAATATTTGTATACATATATAATTAATTTATATAAGAAAATATATTTAAAAAGAATAGAATTAGAGCTAAAAGATCCAAAACAAGTAAAGAAAGCAAGAAAAAAGTTTATAGACTTTACTAAAAATTTATGGATAACAGAAATAACAGATGATGAAACAGGAACAATGTTAAACAATAGGATTGCAGAAACATTGGAATTAGAAAGTTTATATAGTCAAGTAAAAAATAAATATGATATATTATATAAGGATTTAAACATAGAAAAAGATAGAACATCAACAATCATTATTGGACTAGTACTTGCAGCATCATTAATATTTAATATATTAAATTTTATAGTTTTAATGAGACAGTAGGGACAGGTCTTTTCTGTCTCATTTTTTAAGGAGAAAAGAATGAAAATAACTTGTGGAACTGATATTATTGAAATTGGGAGAATTAAAGAAAGTATAGAAAAAACAGGAGAAGCTTTTTTGAAAAGAGTTTTTACAGAAAATGAAATAAAATATTGTGAAAGTAAGAAAAAACAAAAATACCAACATTATGCAGCAAGATTTGCAGCAAAAGAGGCAGCTTTTAAAGCGCTTTCTTGGAAAATAGAAGATAAATATTCTGTTTCATGGAAAGACTTTGAAGTAGAAAATGACGAGCAAGGAAGACCTACTTTAAAAATAGTAAGAATTGATTTAAGTAATATAGAAAATATTGATATTAGTATTTCGCATTGTAAGGAATATGCAGTGGCAAATGTAACAGTTTTGTCAAAATAGAAAGAAAGGAATTTTTTACTATGAAATTTTTTGATAACCATGCGCATTTAGATGACGAAAAATTTGATTTAGATAGAGAGGAAATAATAGAAAAAATACATGATGAGGATATAGGATTTATTTCAGCAGGGTATAGTTTAGAAGGCTCAAGAAAAGCAATTGAACTTTCTAAAAAATATGATTTTATATATGCAACTTGTGGTATTTCTCCTAATGATATTCCACAAACTGAAGACGAATTGTGGAAAATGTTAGAGAAAATAGAAGAGTTTGCTAAAGGAAATTCTAAAGTTTTAGCAATAGGAGAAATTGGACTAGATTATTATTGGGAAAAAGATGAAAAAATGCGTGAACTTCAAAGAAAAGCTTTTATAGAACAAATAAATATGGCAAATAGATTGGATTTACCAATAGTAATACATACAAGAGAAGCAGTGATGGATACTTTAAATATATTAAAAGAGAACAACGTAGAAAATAAAGGTGTATTTCATTGTTGCCCATTAAATAGAGAGCTTGTAAAAGAAGGATTAAAACTTGGATTTTATATATCATTTGCAGGGCCTGTAACATTTAAGAATTCAAAAAATGCAAATGAAATAATTAAGATGGTTCCAAATGATAAAATGCTAATAGAAACAGATAGCCCTTATTTATCACCAGAACCACTAAGAGGAAGAAGAAATGACCCTAGAAATGTTAAATATATAGCAAAAAAAATAGCAGAAGAAAAAGGAATATCAGTTGAAGAAGTTTGTAAGATTACATACCAAAATGCAAAGAAAATATATAAGATAAAATAACATTAGTTATATTGTAGTAGATTTAGAAATATAATTAAATAGCAAGAATAAATATATTTTGTCTAAACTTGGTAAAATTTGACGAAATTAAATTTTTGTGATAAAATGTGAAAAAAATAAAGGGGGAAAAGAATATGTATGGAACAAGATCAATAACAAGTATGTCTAGTGCTGTTGGAAGCACAGTATGGATTATTCTTTCATTAATACTTGCAATAGTAGGCGGAATTTTAGTTTATTGTTTATTTTTAAGCAAGAAAAATGAAGGAAAATTCAAAGGATTTTTAGGCTGGTTATATGATTTCTTATCATTTAAGAAAATGTTCTTAGAAGCATTATTAAAAGTTACATATTTAATTGTTGCAATTTATATAACATTATCATCTTTTGCTTTAATTGGAGAGAGTTTCTTAGGATTCTTACTTCAATTAATAGTAGGAAATGTAGTTGCAAGAGTTATTTATGAATTTTCTTTAATCTTATTAGTAATTTGTAGAAATACAACAGAGATTGCTAAAAATACAAAGAAAGTTGAAGAAAAGAAATCAGAAGAAAATAAATAAATTATAAAAACTAGTAGTTATGCTACTAGTTTTTAAGTGCCCAATTGGGGGAAACATCCATAAAAATTAGAATTAGGGAAGAATTATATGCAAAGATATATCGATTTTAGAAATAATTTAGATTTAGAAAAATTAAAAGAGCCATCAAAAATAATTAAAGACGGTGGAATTGTAATATTTCCTACAGAGACTGTTTATGGGATAGGCACAAATGGCTTTAACGAAAAATCAATTAAAAAAATTTACGAATTAAAGAAAAGAGATTTTAGCAAGCCAATAAGTTTACTTGTAAGTAATATGAAAATGGTGAAAATGGTGGCTAAAGATATTTCAGATTTGGAATATGCTCTAATGGAGAGATTTTTTCCAGGCCCATTTACAATTATATTGAAAAAGAGAAAAGTTGTACCTGATATTCTTACAGCAAACGGAGATACTGTTGGTGTTCGTATGCCAAGTGGGGAGATTGCTAAGAAATTAATAGAATATGCAGGAGTACCAATTGCGACTCCTAGTGCAAACATTTCAGGAAAACCTAGTGGAACAAATATAAATGATATAGTAAAAGATTTTGAAGGAAAAGTTAATTGTATTATAGATAGTGGAGAAAGTAAATTAGGCATTGCTTCTACAATTGTTAAAGTGGTTAATGGGGTTCCCAATATTTTAAGAGAAGGTTCTATTACTAAAGAAGAAATACAGAAAGTATCAGACAAATATAGAACGAATTATTAATTTTTATATGTGAACTACCCACTACCTAAAGGTAGTGGGTTTTACGCTCAATTCTTACAAATTTTATTGTAAAATGTGTCCAAAATGGACATTATTTTAAACTTCTTAATGCTGCTATTCGGTCTTCTGTACTTGGGTGTGTTGACCATATACTTGTTGTTCTTCTTTTTCCTTCTTTTGTGTCCTTTTTAAATGGATTTACTATATACATATTAGCAGTAGCACTGTTTGCTGTTTCTAATTGGTTAGGGTCATTTTCTAATTTCTCTAATGCAGAAATTAACCCGTCAGGGTTTCTAGTAAATTCTACTGCAGTTGCATCAGCTAAAAATTCTCTTTTTCTAGATAAAGCAAGTTGCATTAAAGAACCAAAGATTGGAGATAATATTAAAAAGATTAACCCAATAATCATCAAGATACCATTTGCTTTGCTATCGCCGTCATTGTCTCCATCTCTTAATCCACCCCAGAATAATGTTCTAGAGAATAAATCAGCAAGCATTACAATAAATCCTACCATAACAGAAACAACACAAGATAGACGAATATCATAATTTTTAATGTGGCTCATTTCATGAGCTATAACGCCTTCTAATTCATAATAGTCTAACTTTTCTAAAAGACCAGTTGTAACACATATAACAGCATTTTCTGGGTTTCTACCTGTTGCAAATGCATTTGGTTGAGGGTCATCTACAACATATAATCTAGGTTTATTTGGTAATCCTGATGCTACCATTAAAGCATCTAAAATGTTTACTAATTTTTGATCTTCTTCTTTGGTTGCAGGTCTTGCTCTATTTACTGATAAAACTATTTTATCACTATAATAGTAAGAGCCCCATGCAGATGCAATTGAAAATACTAATGCTATTACAATAGAAATGCTACCTAAATTTAGTGCGTTACAAATAAAATAAACAATTAAAGTAATTACTACAATAAAAATACCTATTATTACACCTGATTCTATTTTATTTTTCTTTATACTTTGAAACATATTATTATTTACACCTTTCCTTTAAAAAAGGAGTGGGAGATAAGCTCCAACTCCTAAAATTTATTTGTTGCTTCCAAAATCTACTTTAACATTTTTTCTTGCTTCATCGCTTTCTGCATTAAATAAGTCACGAGCTTTAAATCCAAACATACCTGCGATGATGTTAGAAGGGAATACTTCTAATTTTGTATTGTAGATAGTTACAGAGTCATTATAAAATTGTCTGGCAAAAGAAATTTTATTTTCTGTATTTCTTAATTCTTCTGATAATTCTGAGAAGTTTTGGTTTGCTTTTAATTGAGGATAATTTTCAGAAATAGCCATGATTGTTTTTAATGTATCTGATAATTCATTATCAAGTTGTGCTTTTTCAGAAACAGAACCTGCATTTGCCCAAGAACTTCTAAGCTCAGCAATCTTTTCAAAAGTTTGACTTTCATGAGTCATGTAACCTTTTACAGTTTCAACAAAGTTTGGAATTAAGTCAAATCTTCTTTGAAGTTGTACGTCTATTTGGCTCCAAGCATTATCGACTTTTATTCTTGCTTTTACTAAACCATTATATAAAGCGATAACAGCAATAACAAGAATAACTATAATTGCTATAACTATTATACCTACCATTTATAAATTCCTCCTATTCTTTATAATATACTGATATAATAACATATTATACATATTTATACAATAAAAATATGGTAAATTTGTGAAATTAATATGGAAAATTTAGGAATAATTTTTAAAAAATTACATATAATATACTATGCATATTATAAAAGCTTAATTTTAAAGAAAAAGGACAAATTGTATAAAAAAATTAAATCCGGAAAGCTCTTCTGCAAGTAAGAATTAGGCAAAATTTGACAAATATCAAAAAAAATAGTATAATTAAGTTGTTGCCAAAAGGAGGAATTAAATTGATGAAAAAAGAAGAAAACGCTTCGATTTCTATCATGAAAATCATCTGTGTAACAGTTATTCTTATTTTAATATCAGGAATAGGAGTAATGGCAGTAAATACAGACTTAAAGGATGTAACAATCATCCTTCAAAATGGATATGAAATGACGGCTTTAACAAGTAAAGCTACAGTTTCAGAAGTTTTAGCAGAAAATAATATTGTTTTAGAAGATAATCAAAAGACAATACCAGACTTAAATGAAGAAGTATCTTCAGGTCAAAGTATTCAAATAACTGATAAATCATATAACGAAGTTCAAATTGCTAAGATTTCAGAAGATGGAGCAAAAACATCTCTAGATCAATTATTAGAGAATTATGCACCAATTACTGAAAAAATAGTTGTTGAACAAGTTACAATACCTTATGAAACCGTTACAAAAAACACAACTGGAGCAAGTGGGGACACAACTGATAAGGTTTTACAAGAAGGAAAAGATGGTTTAAAAGAGGTAACATACAAAGTAAAATATCAAAACGATGTTGAAATTGAAAAAACAGTTATTTCTGAAAAAGTAGTTACAGAGCCAGTTAATAAAATTGTTCAAGTTCAAAAGAAAGCAACATCAAGAGGAACTACGACAACAAGAACAACACTTCCAACATCAACAGCATCAACTAGTGGAGGAACTACTTATAAAATCACAGCATATTGCCCATGCGCAAAATGTTGTGGAAAAACATCAGGTATGACTGCATCAGGAACAAAAGCAACAGCAGGAAGAACAGTGGCAGCATCTTCAAAATTTGCTTTTGGTACTAAATTAAACATTGGTGGACATATTTATACAGTAGAAGATAGAGGCGGAGCAGTAACTGGTAACAAAATAGATATATTTGTTAACACACACGCAGAAGCACTTGCTTGGGGAGTTAGATATTTAACTGTTTCAGTAGTGCAATAATAATTGAATATGAAATTTATGGGGCAGTCGAATTTAGACTGCCTTTTACAATAAATAAATTTTAATTTAATTGATATTTTCTTTAATATATTGTAAAATATTAAATACTAAGGAGGAGAATATGAGTATAAAAAAAGCAGGGACAATATTAATTAATTTGGAAAATAGAAAAATAGGATTAGTTTATAGAGAAGATGAAAAAGATTATTCATTTCCCAAAGGACATTTAGAAAAAGGAGAAACTCTTTTAGAATGTGCTGTAAGGGAAACTGAAGAAGAAACATTAAGAAAAAACCATTTAATAGATAATAAAGAAATAGGAATTATAAAATATAGCTCACCTGAAGAAAAAGATGTAGAAGTTTATTACTATTTGGCAATAGATGATGGAAAAACTTCTAGAGATATACCTTTAAAAGACAGAGAAGTGCTTGTATGGAAAAATACAGATGAAGTAAATAATATACTTACATATGACAACCTAAAAGAAATATGGGCTAATGTAAAAGATAGGGTAATTGATATTATAAAAAAAGACTAGGAGTTGTTTATATGGAATTAGTAGATAAGTTCAATAAAAGAAGAGAGACATTAAATAAGACAACAGGAAGATATGAAAAGATAAATGGAGAGTATTGCCAGTATGTACACACTTGGATAATGAATGATAAAAATGAATTTTTAATTCAAAAAAGAAGTGCAAATAAGAAGATATATCCTAATAAATGGTCTCAAACAGGAGGAGCCGTAGATAGTGGAGAAACTTCTTTACAAGGAGCTATAAGAGAAGTAAAAGAGGAATTAGGAATTGACATTAATCAAGAAAAAATGGAATTTATGCTTTCTTTCAAAAGAAAACATGGTTTTGTCGATGTATGGCTTGTAAAACAAAATGTGGATTTAAAAGATGTGGTATTACAAAAAGAAGAAGTTGCAGAAGTAAAATGGGTAACTAAAGAAGAGTTAGAAAAAATGATAGAAAATGATGAAGTTGCTGGAACTGTGAATATATATTATAAAATGCTTATGTATATAATAGAAAATTTTAGTTTATAAGGAGGAAAAAATGAAATTAGTATCATGGAATGTAAATGGAATAAGAGCTTGTTTAAATAAAGGATTTGATGATTTCTTTAAAAGCATAAATGCAGATATATTTTGTATACAAGAGACAAAATGTCAAGAAGGACAGGTTGATTTAGAATATGATGGTTATGAAAGCTTTTGGAATAGTGCAGAGAAAAAAGGGTATTCAGGAACAGCGGTATTTACTAAAATAAAACCATTATCTGTTAGTTATGGAATAGGAATAGAAGAGCATGATAAAGAAGGAAGAGTAATAACATTAGAATTTGATAAGTTTTATTTAGTAGATATATATACACCTAATTCTAAAAGAGAACTAGAAAGATTAGATTATAGACAAGTATGGGAAGATGAAATTAGAAAATACTTATTAAAGTTAAACAAAACCAAACCAGTTATAATGTGTGGAGATTTAAATGTAGCACATAAAGAAATAGATTTGAAAAATCCTAAAACAAATACACATAATGCAGGATTTACAATGGAAGAAAGAAACAAAATGACAGAATTACTAAATGCGGGATTTGTAGATACATTTAGATATTTATACCCAGATAAAGAGGAAGCATATAGTTGGTGGTCTTATATGAGAAAAGCGAGAGAAAAAAATGTGGGTTGGAGAATAGACTATTTTATAGTATCTGAAAGTATAAAAGATAAGATAAAAGAAGCAAGCATTTATTCAGAAGTAATGGGAAGTGACCATTGCCCTGTTGGATTAGAAATAGACTTGTAAATGAGAGATAATAAATTAACAAAGTTAAGTCGAAGGAGAGAAGAATGGAAGATAGAAAAGAAAAAATAAGAAAATGGAGCTATTGGTTTTTGCTTGGTTTAGCACTTGTTATTATTTATAAATGTTTAGATAATTTTACAGCTGTAACAGGCATTATTGGAAATTTTTTAAGTGTTGTTGCACCATTTTTTGTTGGTATTTTTATTGCATATATATTATATATGCCTTGCAGAAAGTTTGAAACAGCTTTTAGAAAAAGTAAAATAAAATTTCTAAAAAGAAAAGCAAGGACTTTTAGTATTATTACAGTATATTTAATAATTGTAGCAATTATAGTTATTTTAGTTAGTTTTATCTTTCCTGTAGTTTGGGATAGCGTAACAGACTTTGTAAGTAATATACAAAGCTACTATGAAACGGCAATAAATAGATATAATAGTTTACCACAAGACTCTATATTAAAAAGCGAGCAAGTAAATGAGTTTATAGAAAGTATTCAGCATATTGATTTAAGAGAATATTTTAATTTTGATAGAGTAATGGAATACATATCAAGTGCAATAAGTGCTGTTACTGGTATTGTTGATGTATTTGTTGCAGTAATCGTTTCTATTTATGTTTTAGCAGAAAGAGGAAAGATTTTAACATTTGTAAAGAGATTTGCAGAGGCGGTGTTTAAAGAAAGAACATATAAAAATATTGATAAATATTATAAACATTCAAACGAAATATTCTTTAAGTTTATTGCAAGTCAATTCCTAGATGCAGTAGTTGTAGGAATTTTGGTTACAATTGCAATGACAATAATGGGAATTAAATATGCACCACTTCTAGGGTTCTTTATAGGTCTATTTAATATGATACCATTTGTTGGAGCTATTATTGCCGTAGGAATATCAGCTATTATTACTTTAATTACAGGTGGACTTTCACAAGCTATTTGGATGCTTATTGTAGTAATTATCTTACAACAAATCGATGCAAATATTATAAATCCAAAGATTGTAGGCAAATCATTAAAAATAAGCCCAATATTAGTAATTTTAGCAGTGACAATTGGTGGAGCTTATTTTGGAATACTTGGAATGTTCTTAGCTGTTCCTGTTATTGCAATTATAAAAATACTTATAGAGGACTTTGTTGATTATAGGTTGGCAGTTAAGAAAACAAAGAAAGTAAGTGAAGAGAAAAATACAATTCAAGAATAATAAATAAAATAATTAAATTAAAGATAATTAGTACCTAAAATGAAAAATATTCAACTTTGGGTACTAATTTTATATTTCTATTACTCAAAAATGTAAAAATATTGATTTTAAGTAATGGATTTTTATAAATAAAGTTGAAAGAAGATTTGGGTCATAAAATTTTAAAAAACCTTACGGAAACAGTTGACTTATGATTTTATTTGTGATAAACTATTTAGGAGAATTTACTAAAAATGGATTTTTGTACCCAAAGTTATTAGATAGGGTGGTTAAAATAGAAAGAGAAAAGATTAGTTAAAACCTAATAAAATAAGGCAAAAGGAGTTGAAAAAACAAGATTTTTTCGATTGCTTTTTTATTGCCGTTTTTAAAGGAAACATAACTTCGAAAATCCATTCAAAATTTTTATTCAAAAGTTTAAAATTAAAAGAAGAGGAATCAAGTTCAAAGAGCCCTAAGCTTTTAAGGCTGAAAGAGCAGGCAGGCTTAAAACTTAGACAAGCAATTTGAATTCTGAGAAGGACTTCTTTTAAGGAATATATTTTTTCTGCTTAAATATTTTTTATGAGGTGATTTTTTTGAAAATAAGAGAAATTAAGCACGAGAAGTCTTCTCGTAAAGATTTCGCAAAAGTTGGTGATTTTATTGAAATGCCAAATCTTATCAAAGTTCAAAAAGATTCATATGATTATTTTATCAAAGAAGGACTTGGAGAGGTTTTAAGGGATATTTCACCAATTGAAGACTATTCTGGAAATTTAGTTCTTGAATTTTTCGATTATTACATGGAAGATAAGACAAAATATTCAGTAGAAGAAGCAAAAGAAAGAGATGCAACATATTCTGCAAGATTACATGTAAAAGTAAGATTAATTAACCGTGAAACAGGAGAAATTAAAGAGCAAGAAATTTATTTAGGTGATTTTCCACTCATGACAGATAGTGGAACATTTATAATAAATGGTGCAGAAAGAGTTGTAGTAAGCCAGTTAGTACGTTCACCAGGATGCTATTATGGTGAAGAATTTGACACAAAAACAGGGAAGAAAACATATACATCTACAGTTATGCCTTTAAGAGGAGCATGGCTTGAATACGAAACAGACGGAAATGATATTTTCTGGGTACGTGTTGATAGAACAAGAAAAGTTCCTATTACTACATTATTAAGAGCAATTGGTTTAGCAACAGATAGTCAAATGTTAGATTTCTTTGGCGATGAAGAAATGTTAAAAACAACAATTAGTAAAGATACAGTAAAAGATCAAGATGAAGCATTAATAGAAATCTATAAGAAATTAAGACCAGGAGAACTTCCTACTGTTGACGCTGCAAGAAATTTATTTAATGGTTTATTCTTTGATAATAAGAGATATGACTTAGCAAAAGTAGGTAGATATAAATTTAACCAAAAATTATCATTGGCATCAAGAATAAAAGGAAAAGTAGCAGCAAATGACATAATAGATAGCGAAACAGGAGAAGTTTTTGTACAAGCAGGAGAAGTAATAGAAGACGAAGTTGCTGAGAATATTCAAAATGCAGGAATAAATACAGTTGATATAATGTTTATGGATAAGAAAATAAGAATTATAGGAAATAATACAGTAGATATCCATAAAGTATTACCAAATGTAGACTTAAGCAAATTACATATTAAAGAATATGTTAATTATAATGTTTTACAAAATATAATTGAAAACACAGACGAGAAAGATTTAGTTAAAACAATAGAAGAAAGAATGGATGAGCTAGTTCCAAAGCATATTACAACAGAAGATATGTTAGCATCTGTAAACTTCTTATTTAACTTATCACATGGATTAGGAGGACCTGATGATATAGACCATTTAGCAAACCGTAGAATTCGTTGTGTTGGAGAATTATTACAAAATCAATTTAGAATTGGTTTAGCAAGATTAGAAAGAGTTGTTCGTGAAAGAATGACAATACAAGATTTAGATGTAGTAACACCACAAACATTAATTAATACAAAACCTATTACATCAGCAATACGTGAATTCTTTGGAAGTTCACAATTGTCACAATTCATGGATCAAACAAACCCATTATCAGAATTAACACATAAAAGAAGAATTTCAGCATTAGGACCTGGAGGATTAACAAGAGAAAGAGCTGGATTTGAAGTACGTGATGTTCACTATACACACTATGGAAGATTATGTCCAATTGAATCTCCAGAAGGACCAAACATTGGACTTATATCAGCGCTTTCATCATTTGCACAAATTAATGAATACGGATTTATAGAAACACCATATAGAAAAGTAGACCCAGAAACACATAAATTAACAGATGAAGTAGAATATATGAGTGCAGATGTAGAAGATAATTACATAATAGCTCAAGCGTCAGAGCCAGTTGACAAAGATGGACATTTTATTAATAAGAGAGTAAGAGTAAGACGTAGAAACGATATTATAGAAGTAGATAGTGATAAGGTACAATATGTAGACGTATCACCAAAACAATTAGTTTCTGTTGCAGCAGCAATGATTCCATTCTTAGAGCACGATGATGCAAAAAGAGCTCTTATGGGTGCTAACATGCAACGTCAAGCAGTTCCACTTATGACAACAGAAAGTCCAATAGTAGGAACAGGAATTGAGTACAGAGCAGCAAAAGACTCAGGAATCTTAGTATTAGCAGAAGATGATGGAGTGATTGAAAAAGTAACAGGAAGCGCTATTACTGTAAAATATAATAATGGAAAAACTGTAGTTCATAAATTACGTAAATTTAAGAGAACTAATGGTGGAACTTGTATTAACCAAAAACCAATTGTTAAAAAAGGTGAAATTGTTAAGAAAGGTGACGCTATAGCAGATGGACCAGCAACATCTAATGGAGAAATGGCACTTGGTAAGAATGTATTAGTAGCATTTTCTACATGGGAAGGTTACAACTATGAGGATGCTATTCTTATAAATGAGAGATTAGTTAAAGAAGATGTATTTACATCAATTCATATAGAAGAATATGATTGTGAATGTCGTGATACTAAGCTTGGTGCAGAGGAAATTACACGTGATATTCCAAACATTGGTGATGATTCATTAAAAGACTTAGACGAAAATGGAATTATCAGAATTGGTGCAGAAGTAAGACCAGGAGATATCTTAGTTGGAAAAGTTACTCCAAAAGGAGAAACAGAACTAACAGCAGAAGAAAGATTACTTCGTGCTATCTTTGGTGAAAAAGCAAGAGAAGTAAGAGATACTTCTTTAAGAGTACCACATGGAGAAGCAGGAACTGTTGTAGATGTAAAAATATTTACAAGAGATAATTCAGATGAATTAGGACCTGGTGTAAATCAAATAATTAGATGTTATATAGCAACAAAGAGAAAAATATCAGTTGGAGATAAAATGGCAGGACGTCATGGTAACAAAGGTGTTATTTCAAGAGTATTACCAGAAGAAGATATGCCATTTATGCCAGATGGTACACCAATAGATATATTACTTAACCCATTAGGTGTTCCTTCTCGTATGAACTTAGGTCAAGTTTTAGAGGTACATTTAGGAGGAGCTGCAAAAGCTTTAGGATGGAAAGTTTCAACACCAGTATTTGATGGTGCAAATGAAGAAGATGTAAAAGAATTACTAAAAAAAGCCGGAATGAGCGAAGATGGAAAAACTATTCTTTATGATGGAAGAACAGGAGAGCCATTTGATAAGCCAATTACAGTTGGTGTTATGTATATGTTAAAACTACATCACTTAGTAGATGATAAAATACATGCTCGTTCAACTGGACCTTATTCATTAGTAACACAGCAACCTCTTGGAGGAAAAGCACAATTTGGTGGACAACGTTTTGGAGAAATGGAAGTTTGGGCATTAGAGGCATATGGAGCAGCATATACATTACAAGAAATGTTAACAGTAAAATCAGACGATGTTGTAGGTCGTGTAAACACTTATGAAGCTATTGTAAAAGGCGAAAATATTCCAGAACCAGGAGTTCCAGAAAGTTTCAAAGTTTTAGTAAAAGAACTTCAATCATTAGGATTAGATGTTCGTCTATATTCTGAAGATAATAAAGAATTAGAATTAAAAGAAGATGTAGATGAAGGAATAGAATATGATCCAAGCAAAGATGGCAAAATATTATCAGAAGATGAAGTTGTTGAAGATGGAGATCTAGATGGATATTCTGAGGAAACAGATGATGATGTTGTACTAGATGCAGAAGAAGATGCAACAGATGATGGCAAAGATGACTTATTTGAAGAACTAGATGATGAAGGTGAAGAATTGCTATTTGGAAATGATTTAGCAAATGATAACTTAGATAATGATGATGATATTATAGAGTAATAAATTACAATTTAATTTAGTAATCGTAGTAAAGTAAAAATAATTAAATAGATTCTAAAAAGGAAAGAAGCGACATTTGAGTTTGCAAGAGCAGGGGATAGTCTTCTTTGCCTGTTTTAGAATTACCCAAATAAAATAAATGCTTTTTAAGCAAAGAAGGGGGAAAAGAAAAAGAGTGGACGAATTAAATACTTTTAATAAGTTAAAAATTGGAATAGCATCAGATGAAAAAATAAGAGAATGGTCAAAAGGGGAAGTTAAAAAACCAGAGACTATTAATTATAGAACATTAAAACCAGAAAAAGACGGATTATTTTGTGAGAGAATATTCGGACCAGTTAAAGACTGGGAATGTCATTGTGGTAAATATAAAAGGGTTAGATATAAAGGAATAGTTTGCGATAGATGTGGTGTAGAAGTTACAAAATCAAAAGTTAGACGTGAAAGAATGGGACATATTGAACTTGCAGCACCTGTTGCACATATTTGGTATTTTAAAGGAATACCTAGTAGAATAGCTTTAATGCTAGATATCTCACCAAGAAATCTAGAAAGAGTTATATATTTTGCTTCTTATGTAGTAGTGGATCCAGGTAGTACTAATTTAACAAAATGTCAGGTATTAAATGAAAAAGAATACCATGAAGTAGAGGAAAAATATGGCAGAGGTTCTTTTAAAGCTAAAATGGGAGCAGAAGCAATAAGAGAATTATTAGAACAAGTAGATGTAGAAAAATTATCAGAGGAAATAAAAAAAGAATTAGAAACAGCGAGTGAACAAAGAAAAGGAAAATTAGTAAAAAGATTAGATACAGTAGAATCATTTAGAATTTCAGGAAATAAACCTGAATGGATGGTAATGAACGTTATACCAGTTATTCCACCAGAATTAAGACCAATGGTACAATTAGATGGTGGTAGATTTGCAACATCAGACTTAAATGATTTATATAGAAGGGTTATAAATAGAAATAACCGTTTAAAAAGATTATTAGAATTAGGAGCACCTGAAATAATCGTACGTAATGAAAAAAGAATGCTTCAAGAATCTGTGGATGCTCTAATTGATAACGGAAGACGTGGAAGACCAGTAACAGGAGCTGGAAATAGACCATTAAAATCATTATCAGATTTATTAAAAGGAAAACAAGGTCGTTTCCGTCAAAACTTACTTGGAAAACGTGTTGACTATTCTGGACGTTCTGTTATCGTAGTAGGACCAGAACTTAAGATTTATCAATGTGGACTTCCAAAAGAAATGGCAGTTGAGCTATTTAAACCTTTTGTAATGAAAGAATTAGTAGGACGTGGAATTGCTCAAAATATCAAAAATGCTAAGAGAATGGTAGAAAGATTAAGACCAGAAGTATGGGGAATATTAGAAGATGTTATTAAAGACCATCCAGTAATGTTAAACCGTGCCCCAACACTTCATAGACTTGGTATTCAAAGTTTTGAACCAGTATTAGTAGAAGGAAGAGCCATAAAACTTCACCCATTAGTTTGTGAAGCATTTAATGCTGACTTTGATGGTGACCAGATGGCTGTTCACTTACCATTATCACTAGAAGCACAAGCAGAATCAAGATATTTAATGTTATCTACAAATAACTTACTTAAACCACAAGATGGTAAACCAGTTGCAGTACCTAGACTAGACATGATTTTAGGATCTTATTATCTAACAATGGTACTAGATGGTGAAAAAGGTGAGGGGAAATACTTTAAAGACCCAGAAGAAGCTATTATGGCTTATGAAAATCATGAAGTTGGTATCCATGCCAAAATAAATGTTAGAATAACAAAAGAGATTAATGGTGAAACAAAATCTCATAGAGTAGAAACAAGTGTTGGAAGAATTATCTTTAATCAAGGAATTCCTCAAGATTTAGGATTCATTGATAGAAAAGAAGATCCATTCCAATATGAAATAAGTTTCCCAGTTATGAAAAAATCAATGGGAACAATTATAGAAAAAGTTATTAGAATACATGGATTAATAGAATCAGCAAAAGTTATAGACTATATTAAAGCTTTAGGATTTAAATATTCAACTTTAGCTGGTATTACATTCTCTATGGATGATGTTAAGGTACCAGAAGCTAAAGAGGCTTTATTAAAAGAAGCTGACGAAAAAGTAGAGCAAGTAAGAAAACAATATGTTCGTGGTTTAATAACAGACGATGAAAGATATAATGCTGTTATTAACATTTGGGAAGAAACAACAAATAAAGTAAGTAATGCAATGGAAGAAAACTTTGATGAGCTAAATCCAATATATATGATGGTTAAATCTGGAGCCCGTGGTAATATGAACCAGTTACGTCAAATTGCAGGTATGCGTGGACTTATGGCAAGTACTACAGGTAAAGCAGTTGAAATTCCAATTAAATCATCATTTGCAGAAGGATTAGATGCATTAGAGTACTTTATATCTGCCCATGGAGCTCGTAAAGGACTTTCAGATACAGCTTTAAGAACAGCTGACTCTGGATATCTAACAAGAAGATTAGTTGATGTTTCACAAGATATTATAGTAAGAGAGCATGATTGTGGTACAGATGAAGGAATTACAGTTTATGATATTAAAGATGGAAATCAAATAATCGAAAAAATGGAAGAAAGATTAATTGGTAGATATCCATTAGAAAATGTTTATAATCCAGAAACTAAGGAATTAATAGTTGATACAGATACTATGATTACTGAAAAAATAGCAGAAGAAATAATTGCTGCTGGAATTGACAAATTAAAAGTACGTTCAGTTCTAGGATGCCATTCAAAACGTGGCGTATGTCAAAAATGTTATGGAATGGGCTTAGCAAGAAGAGACTTAGTATCAATCGGTGAATCTGTAGGTATAATTGCAGCTCAATCAATTGGTGAGCCTGGTACACAGCTTACAATGAGAACTATTCACTCTGGTGGTGTTGCAGGTGTTGCAGATATTACTCAAGGTCTTCCTAGGGTTGAGGAATTATTCGAAGCAAGAAAACCAAAAGGAGTTGCTGTAATTTCTGAAATAGATGGTAAAGTTAAGATTAAAGAGACTAAGAAGAAGAAAGAAGTAATTGTAACATCAAAAGATAATTCAAAAACTTATACAATACCATTTGGTTCTAAGATGAAAGTAAAAGATGGAGATATGGTAGAAGCAGGAGATGCATTTATAGAAGGTTCAATAAATCCAGCAGATATACTAGAAATAAAAGGACCAGAAGGAGTATATGAATACTTAATTTCAGAAGTACAAAAAGTTTATAGAAACCAAGGTGTTGATATAAACGATAAACATATCGAAGTAATTGGAAGACAAATGCTTAAGAAAGTTAGAGTTGAGGATAATGCAGATACAGATATGTTCCCAGGTGAATTAATTGATATGTACGAGTTTGAAGATAAGAATAAAGAAACAATAGCTCAAGGAAAACGTCCTGCTACAGGTAAGAGAGTATTACTTGGTATTACTAAGGCATCTCTTGCAACAGATAGCTTCTTATCAGCAGCTTCATTCCAAGAGACAACAAGAGTATTAACAGAAGCAGCAGTAAAAGGTAAGGTAGATAATTTAGAAGGATTAAAAGAAAATGTTATCATAGGTAAACTAATCCCTGCAGGAACAGGTATGAAGAAATATCAAAATATTCATATTAGTACTGAAAAGGAATTAGAAAAAGTAGCAGATGTAGAACAAAAATAATTTAATATGTCGTATGAGAAAGTTTCTCATGCGGCATTTTTCAATTTCTAGGCACTAACACCAACTTGACAAAATCGCTAATTGCTAGTAAAATAAAATAGAATTAATGTAAGGAGATGCTTATGCAAAATAATAATAGAAAAGTATTTGACTCGCTTGTATCCAGAACAAAGATATATTTAGCGATAATATTAATTTTATTAGTAGTAATTAGTATAGAAAACTTTAATATGATAATACCTTCAATTCTATTATATGGAATTATAGTAGGCTATACTTATTATGCAAATAAAAAAAGAAAAAGTGAAATATCAGAAACATTGCAAGATTTAACATTAACAGTAGATACTGCAGCAAAAACAAGTTTAATAAATTCACCATTCCCTCTTATAATATTAGAGACAGATGGAAATATAATATGGAGAAGTACTAAATTTACAACAGAATTTGCAAATATAGATATAAATACATATTTAAATGATTTAATAGTTGATATTAGAGATGAAATTGCAAGTGGTGAGACAGGAAATAGTGATATTTTAACAGAAATGAAAATCGGAAATAATATGTATAAAGTAATGGGAAGATATGTTAACTTTAGAAATAAAGATAAAAGAAATAAAAAAGAATATATGGTTATTTTATACTTCATTGATGATACAGAGAATAAAAAACTACAAAAAGAATATAGAGATTCTAAATCTTGTATCGGAATTATAATGGTAGATAATTACGAAGAAACAATGCAAAGACTAGAAGCAGGAGAAAAACCACAAATAATAGCTGAAATTGATAAGCAAATGTATGATTGGGCCAATAAAACAAATGGCGTTTTGATAAAATCAGATAGAGATAGATATGTATATTTATTTGAACAAAGATATTTAGATGATATTAAAGAAGATAAATTTAGTATATTAGATAAGATAAAAGAAATAGATACTAAGGAAAAAGTACAGTTTACATTAAGTATAGCAATATCTAATGAAGGAAATACTGACAAAGAAAAATATAAATCAGCACAAAGTGCTATGGATGTTGTATTAGGACGTGGTGGAGACCAAGCAGTAATTAGAGAAAATGAAATATATAAATTCTTTGGTGGAAGAGTAGAAGAAGTAGAAAAAAGAACAAAAGTAAAAGCAAGAGTGGTAGCACATGCGTTAGAAAATTTAATGAAAGATGCAAGTAAAGTAATGGTAATGGGACATACAAATCCTGATATGGATAGTATAGGGTCTTGTATGGGAATTTATCGCTTAGCTAAAACTTTAAATACAAATGCATATATAGTATGTAGTGAAAATACACCAGCATTAGAGCCTTTTATGAAATCTCTAGAAAAAGAACCAGAATATGAAGACATTATGATTAATAAAGAAGTTGCTTTAGAAAATGTTGATGAGGATACATTACTAGTTGTAGTGGACACTCATAAAATAAATTATGTTGATAGCCCAGAATTATTAGAAAAGGCAAAAAAGATAGTTGTAGTTGATCACCATAGAAGAAGCACAGATTTTATAGAAGATGCAACATTAATGTTCCAAGAAGTATATGCATCATCTGCAGCAGAGTTAGTTACAGAGCTTCTTCAATACGCAGAAGCAAAAATAAATCTAAAAACTATAGAAGCAGAAAGTTTATATGCTGGAATCATGATGGATACTAAAAACTTTACATTCAAAACAGGTGTAAGAACATTTGAAGCAGCAGCATACTTACGTAGATGTGGTATTGATATAATAAGAGTAAAAAAATGGTTCCAAAGTGATTTGAAAAGTTTTAATTTAATAGCAGATATAGTAAAAAAAGCAGAAATACTAGAAAATGAAATTGCAATATCAACATATGATGAAGTGTCACCTGAAGCTAACTTAATTTGTGCTAAAGCAGCAGATGAATTATTAACAATAAGTGATATTACAGCTTCATTTGTACTTGGAAATAATGGAGATAAAATTTGTATTAGTGGTCGTTCTATTGGAGATATTAATGTACAAATAATATTAGAAAAGCTAGGTGGTGGAGGTCATATCACTTTAGCAGGTGCCCAAGTAGAAGGGATGACAATGGAAGAAGCAAGACAAGAATTAATAAACAGAATACATGAATATTTTTCAGAGATAGAAAGTTAACAAAGGAGAAAAGATATGTTTTTTAAAAAGTTTAAAAAAAGTGAAAGAGGTTCTATTACAATATTTGTACTTTCAACAATGTTGTTAGTAATAGGGGTTGTTTTTGTTTCCTATTTTTCTATGATGAATAAGAGTGCATCACAAGCAGTAGAGCTGAATAAGATACAAGGAGAATACAACCAGACAGATAGTGATATGGCACAAATTTATGAAGAAAGTAAATCATTTGCTGTGGGAGAAATATCAGAGAAAAATGAAGAGTATACAGATGTGGATGGTAATGTAGCAATAATACCAGCAGGATTTAAGATAGTATCAGGAAATGAAAAAATAAATGATGGGTTAGTAATACAAGATGAAGATGAAAATGAATTTGTATGGATACCAGTAGAAATAGCGGTAGCTAATACAGAAGAAAATGGAACAAATAATAAAGCAATGGCAATAAAAGATGGAAATAATTATAAAGGATTATTATATGATTTTTCAGAAAGCGGTTCAACAGTAATAAGTGGCTGCACAACAAGCACAGATAGTTATCATGAACCTGACATAGCAAGTGATTATGATAATGATACAAGTTATAATAATGGATCATTCACAAAAGATAGTTTACAACAAGAATATAATAAAATGATAGAAAGTGTAGAAAAATACCATGGATTCTATGTAAGTAGATATGAATTGGGATTAGAAGGAACAACACCTGTAAGTAAAAATGCAAGTACAAATACAGAAGTTACAACAGCTGATAGTAACAATTCAAACACTTATATGTGGTATGGCTTATATAGTAAGTGTAAAGAATTTGCGCCACAGAGTAGTAATAAATCAGTAGTAAGTAGTATGATATGGGGAAGTCAATATGATGCAATGATGAATTGGATGCAAGAACAGGGAAATGCAATTGGAACAGCAAATGATGATAAAATAAATACAACGCAGGTAACTGGAAGCAATTTAAAGGATGTAATAGAAAATGTATTTGACCTTTATGGTTGCCATAGAGATTGGACATTAGAAGTAAGTTCTACTAATCTTCGTGTTTATTATGGAGGAGATCATAGTAACAGTATTTCACCTAGTAACTATGTTGCTAGTAGTCCACTTGATACTAGTACTGATGTTTCTACACGTATTGCTTTGTATATAAAATAGATTGTACCAGTAAAATAAAAATATGCTAAAAATAAACAGAATAATAAAGCAAAAGAAATAAAATAATAAAAAGAATATGTTAGAAATTTAGATAATCTGATTAATTTAAATTTGTGTTTGAATTAGTTAGATTATTATTATTTTGTATCCTATTTTATAAGAAAGGAGCGTAAAACCCACTACCTTTAGGTGGTGGGATATAAGCGACTAATTTTTGAGATTCGTAAAATTAAATTGTTTGATAAAAATATTGAAATTAGATATAATAAACACCTAAAGAAATTCTGTAGATGAAGGAGGTGTAAAATGTGTATCTGACTGTAAAACAACAAGTAAAACATTTGTCTAAGAAAGAATATAAAACAATAAGAGAACTTTGTCATATAGCAAAAAATCTAACTAATCAAGCAATATACAATATAAGACAATACTATTTTGCTGAAGGAA
>CALXFI010000005.1 GCA_944387535.1 uncultured Clostridia bacterium
TCAATGTACTATTTTTTATAAGTTTTTAATGCGTTTTTGTTTTATCCTTGTTTTCCATAAAACTTTTCACACTATCTACTTATTTTAATAAGTATTTTTATTTATAGATTTTCTAAACAGCAAATAAACCTCCCTCTATACCTTTTTTCCATTCTTCTAGTTTTTCTATTCTTTTTGCTGCTTTTGTATTACTTGCACCTAATATTCCTAACATTTGTTTAATTTCTACATGTTCTACATCATTGTTTAAATTAGCCTTATTGACTTTATTAAATTTTTCATCCATATATCCTTTCATTTCATTAAAACTATTTGATATACTTTTGTCCATTCTATCAAAAGCATCCATTATTCCAAGTTTATTATTTTCTATTTTTTCTGATAATTTATTAATGCTTTGTGTGTTTTCTTTTGTTGTTTTTTCTAGACTTGTTATTCTTTCTGTATTTTCTTTTGTAACTTCTTCTAGTTTTGATATTTTTTGGCTATTATTATTTGTTGCTACTTCTAATTTTTCTATTTTTCTAGTATTTTCCTTAGTTGCTTTTTCTAAATCAGTTACCTTAGCATCTAACCCATTTACTTGAGTTTTTAACTCAAAGATTGCTTTAGTATTTTCTTCTGCTGCTTTTTCTAAACTATCTACTTTAACATTTAATTTAGAAATAGCCTTAGTATTTTCAACTGTTACCTTTTCTAAGTTATCTACTTTTGTGTTTAATTTATAAATAGCTTCTGTGTTTCCATTGGTTGCGCTTTCTAAGTTAGTAAGCCTTTCATTGTTTTCATCCCAACGTTTATCGTTTTCTTCCCAGCGTTTATCGTTTTCCTCCCAACGTTTATTTTCTTCTGTTCTAAATTCTCTTAATTCTTTTAGAATTGTGTTTACTATTTCTTCTTGCATATTTTTTTCCTCCTTTTTAAATATTTTTATTTTTCTAATGCCTCTACTCTTTCCGTCAAATCCATAACTTTAAAAAGTAGGTTATTTAATAGCAACTCTTTTTCCAAATTTTTATAGAAATCTCTATCTTCTATTTTATTTTCTTCTTCCGTTTCTTTTAATTCTTCTATTGTTTTTTCTAAATTTTCGGTTTTTCCTTTTATATTAAACATTTGAGCGGTATTTTCGGCAATTACACTTTTTAGATTATCTGATCTTCCTTCTAATGCACCTATTTCCATTCTTAATGATAACAAGACGTCAGAATTTTCTTTTCTTTCTTTTTCTAAATCAGAAAGAGCTTTTATATTTGCTCTCCAACGTATTTCTTCTTCATTTCTAAAATCTCTTAACTCTTTTAAAATTTTATTTGCAACTTCATCTTGCATTTTTTATTCACCTTCTTTGTGTTTTTTAAAAAAATTCTACCTATTTCTTTTAATCTGTATTTAACCACAAAGTTTTATAGAAGTCAACAAAAAAAGAACAAAAAAGTTAATTTTTTTGTTCTTTAAATTTATTATTTACTAATAGATTATACTAATCTTTGTGTTTCTTTTGCTATCATTAATTCTTCGTTAGTTGGTATCACATATACTGTAACTTTAGAACTTGGTTTAGAAATTATTTTTTCTTCTCCTCTCATGTTGTTTTCATCTGCATCTATTTCTACACCCATGAATGCAAGCTTTTCACAAATACCTTTTCTTATATTTATTTGATTTTCTCCAATTCCACCTGTAAATATAATGTAATCTACTCCGTTCATTGCAGCTGCATATTTTGCAATATAACCTGCAATAGAATATTCAAAGCTTTCAATTGCAATTTTTGCTCTTTCATTTCCTTCATTAGATGCTTGTTCTATTACTCTAAAATCTGGTGCTAAGCCTGAAATTCCCATTACTCCTGATTTTTTATTTAATATA
Source organism: uncultured Clostridia bacterium (assembly GCA_944387535.1). Classification (GTDB taxonomy): domain Bacteria; phylum Bacillota; class Clostridia; order TANB77; family CAG-508; genus CAG-269. Next base: position 1,873 of record CALXFI010000005.1, read on the forward strand.
TCTTCCATTTCTCCAGCTGTTATATTTTCTTTTTTCATAATATATGTTAAGACAGATGGATCTAAATCTCCACTTCTAGTTACCATTGGAATTCCACCAAGTGGTGTTAAACCCATACTTGTGTCAAATGATTTTCCATTTTTTATGCTACAAATACTTGCACCTTGTCCTAAATGGCAAGAAACTATTTTTAATTTTGTTACATCTTTTCCTTCTATTTCTGCTAATCTTTGTGATACATACATATGTGATGTACCATGTGCTCCATATTTTCTTATTCCATATTTTGTATAATATTCATATGGTATTGGATAAATATAATTTTCTTTTGGCATTGTTTGATGGAATGTTGTATCAAATACTGCCACCATTGGTTTACCTGGCATAACTTTTTGACATGCTTCCATCCCAAGTGCAGCTGCTGGATTATGTAATGGTGCAAATTCTCCGCATTTTTTTATGTCCTCTATTACTTTATCATCTATAACTGCTGAATTCTTAAATATTTCTCCTCCATGAACTACTCTATGTCCTATTGCTTCTATTTCATCTAAACTATCTATTACTTTATATTCTGGATTTGTAAGTTGTGCTAAAGTAAATTCAATTGCTTCTTTATGGTCATAAGCAGGTTTTTTAATCTCTACTTTTTTTCCTAATGCTTTATGTGTAATAAAAGCTTCTTCTTCTCCTATTCTTTCATATTTTCCTGATGCTAAAACCTCTTCAGTTTCCATGTTAATTAATTGATATTTTAATGATGAACTACCACAATTTAATACTAATATTTTCAATTTAATCTTCCTTTCCTTCTCTTGATTTCTTTTTTCTTTTTACTTATATATTTTAAAAACATTAATAACAAATTATTTTTTTAGCAATTCAAAAGTCTCTTTTGCTATCATTAGTTCCTCATTTGTTGGAACTACATAAACAACAACTTTTGAGTCTTCACTTGATACTTTTGCTTCTATTCCTTTTACCTTTTGATTTTTTTCCTTATCTAATTTTATACCGAAGAACTTTAACCCTTCACATATCGCTTCTCTTGAGTCTTGTCCCTTTTCTCCAACTCCTGCTGTAAATGTTAAAACATCTATTCCTCCCATTGCCACTATGCATTTTGCTACATAAGATGCTACTGTGTTATGGAATATTTTTAAAGCAAGCTTTGCATGGCGACCTCCAGCGTTTGCCTCAGCTTCTATATCTCTAAAATCCATAGATACTCTAGATATTCCATATGCTCCTGATTCTTTATTTAAGATATTTTCTGTTTCTTCAGGTGTTAAGTTTAGCTTATTCATCATATATGTTACAACAGAAGGGTCTAAATCTCCACTTCTGGTTCCCATAACAATTCCACCAAGTGGTGTTAATCCCATACTTGTTTCAACTGATTTTCCATTTTGAATTGCACACACACTTGCCCCTTGTCCTAAATGGCAATTTACAATTTTTAAATCTTTTATATCTTTCTTTAATAACATTGCCACTCTTTCTGCCACATATTTATGAGAAGTTCCATGAAATCCATATTTTCTAATACCGTATTTTTCATAATATTCATATGGTATTGGATATATATATCTTTCTTTCGGTAATGTTTGGTGAAATGCGGTATCAAATACGGCTACCATTTTCATATTAGGAACGACTTTCCTGCAAGCTTCCATACCAAGTACTGCTGCTGGATTATGTAATGGTGCTAAATCACTTACATTTCTTATTTCTTCTATTACTTCATCTGTAATTATAACTGGCTCAGAAAAATTCTCTCCACCATGAACTACTCTATGGCCTATTCCTGCCAACTCATCTAAGCTTTTTAATACACCATAATGTTCATTTGTTAATCTATCCAAAACAAACTCAATTGCTTCCTCATGGTTTCTTGCTTCACGTTCGAATTTATGCTTTATACCATTTACTTTATGTGTTACAAATGATTTTGGTTGTCCTATTCTTTCAAAATTTCCTTTTACTAATGTTTTTTCTGTTTCCATATCAATTACTTGATATTTTAATGACGAGCTCCCTGAGTTTAAAACTAATACTTTCATATTATCGCTCCTTTCTTGAGACAAAGAGGGGTGGATCTTTTTTGTCTCACATTTACATTATTTTACAAAATGAAACTAATAATGCCGTCCCATTATTTTTCATCTTGCGCTTGTACTGCTGTTATTGCAATTACTCCTGCTATATCTTTGCTTGAGCATCCTCTTGATAAATCATTTACAGGTCTTGCTATTCCTTGGCAAAGTGGTCCATATGCTTCTGCTTTTCCTAATCTTTGTACTAATTTATAACCAATATTTCCTGCATCCAAGTTAGGAAATACAAGTACATTTGCTTCTCCTTTTACAGGACTATCTGGTGCTTTAAATTTTGCAACTTCAGGTACAATTGCTGCATCTAATTGTAGCTCTCCATCTACTATTAGATCTGGAGCTTTTTCCTTTACCAGTTTAGTTGCATTTATTATTTTCTCTGTTAATTCTGATTTTGCACTTCCTTTGGTAGAATATGATAACATCGCAACCTTTGGCTCTTTACCAACCAACTGATGAAAGCTTTTACTTGATGATATTGCTATTTCTGATAATTGTTCTTCATTAGGATTTTCATTTAAACCACTATCTGTAAATATAAATGTTCCATTTTCTCCATAAGAACAGTTAGGTACTACCATTACAAAAAATGCTGATACCAATTTTGTTTCAGGTTTTGTTTTTAATATTTGAAGTGCTGGTCTTAATGTGTCTGAAGTTGAATGTACTGCTCCTGATACTAAACCATCTGCAACGCTTTTTTCATCTTTTAACATAAGCATTCCATAATATACAGGATCTTTTACTAATTCTTTTGCTTGTTCTTCTGTCATCCCTTTATGTTTTCTTAAATTATATAATAATTCTACATATTCATCATATTTTTCTGATTCTACAGGATTTATTATTTCTACACCTGAAATATCTATATTATTTTCTTTTGCTTTTTCCAAAACTTTTTCTTTATTTCCTATTAATATTACCTTTGCATATTTCTCATCCAGAACTATTCTCGTTGCTTCTAAAGTTCTTATGTCTTCTGCTTCTGGTAATACTATCGTTTTAATGTCTTTTCTTGCTCTGTCTTTTATTTCTTCTATAAATGACATTAAAAATTCCTCCTAACATTTTTCTTTTTTATTTTCTTATTAGTAATTATTCCTTCCACATTATATAGGAACAATCAAAAAAGCACAAGAGTTTTTTACAAATCTTGTGCTTAAAATAACTAAAATTACATTAAAGCTTTTATATCTTCATCTTGTTTTAATTCTTCTGATATAAAGTGATATGCTTGTTTATTTTGTTTTACTGCTATCATCGCAAGTTCTTTATCATTTCTTAATCTATCAGATGCATATTTTATTATTATTCCTTTATTTTCTACTGCCGCTTTTACAACTTCTCTATCATCTCGAAGTTCCTCACTTGCAAAATATAGAGCTTGTCCATATGTTCTACAACTATCTAATATTACCTCTTTATCTGCTCTTAGTTTTTCTGATGCATAGCATATAGTCCAAGGAGCACCTTTTACTCCTTTTAATATTACTTCTTTATCGTTTTTCAACATACTACTTGCAAACTCTAAGCTTTCTGGATCTTGGTCTAAAGCTGTCATTACTACTTCTTTATCATTTTGTAGCTCTGGTGATGCTAGGTCTAAAAACTTTCCATTTTCTGCTACTGCTTTTAATATAAATTCTCTATTATTACTATTTTCTTTTACTTCATCCTCTGTCATAATATAGCCTCCTAAAAACAAATAAATTAAATATATAATAAAAAACAAATTATTTTAATTTAGCAATTAAAGCTTTTATTTTTATTCCTTGCTCTGAAAACATTTTCTCGTGTTCTGTTTCTATATTTTTCTCAAAAATTGGTTCACTATGTAAATCATAAGTTTTAGAAACTATTTCAAATCCACTTTCATCAAAATAATATAAGCTACTTTCAAATAATTCATCATCATCTGTCTTAAAATAGATTTCTCCTCCAGGCACTAAAAACTCTTTATATTTTTCTAATTGCCTTGTATGTGTTAATCTTTTTTTTCTGTGTTTTCCTCGTGGCCAAGGATTACAAAAATTTATATATATTCTTTGTACTTTATCTTCTTTATCTAATATTAAATTTATTCTTTCTATATCAAATCTTGTTATTAAAACGTTTCCAACATCTAAATTTGCTTCTTTATATGTTTCCTCTATATTTCTTTTAGCTAATCCCAGCATTGCATCTACTAAATCTATTGCTAAATAATTTACATCTAAATTTTCAACTGCTAGCTGTGATATAAATGTTCCTTTTCCACAACCTAATTCCAACATAAATGGTAAACTACTATCTGAAAAATGTTCTTTCCATTTACCTTTCCATTTTTCTGGTTCATCTTCATAAAATTTACTTGCTTCTAATTCAGGTCTTGCCCATTTCTTATATCTTATTCTCATTTTTACCTCCATTTTAGACGTTTCCTTTGCGGCAAAATGTCGCAACTGGGACACATCTTTAGTTATTTTAACAAAATAATATGAATATTTCAAGTTGATAAATTTATTTAAACTTTTATCTATTGTAAACCTATAATAAATTTATTTAAACTTTTATCTATATTTCCATATATTATTTTTGAAATAAAAAAAGCAATAACTTTCAATATGTTATTGCCTTGTTTTGCTTATTCCTTTTCTTGTTCTTAACTTAAACGTCTTAAAAGTCGTTAAGACTATTTTTTTAATTTAATTCTTTTAAAAGTACTCCATTTACCATTTCTAACAAACGGCTTTAGCTTTCAGTTCTACAAATACAAAGCTAAGCGAAAACCCATGCCAGGATTGCTGTAGCCTGGGCTGAAGAGGTCGTAACGAAGGCTGGCAGGAATGTTAGAACCACTGTCGCCGCAACAGCCTCCTCGATTAACTTGCGTAGCAGCAGTAGAATTCGCCTCCGTTGTCCACTCTCTTAAATTTCCTGCTAAATCATATATATGGTTCTTTTCTGTTTGGCTAAATTCTCCTGTATTAGCTAAATCTGTTGTACCAGAAAAATCGTCATCATTATAATTTTCCCAAGTTTTACTATCTCCTACTATTTCAAATGAAGTTACTTCTTCTGTTTCTTCTAACCATCCCAATGTTCTATCCCATGCTGCTCCTGTTAATAATGAACTTTCAAAGTTTTTTCCAGAAAGACTATTATACATTTGTTTTGCTTTGTCCAATGCCTCTATTTGACTTATGTCGTCCCAAGGAGTTACATCTCCTTTTACTGCTACATTACCATTTTCTTCACTTGCCTCATATCTTCCTATATAAAATCCTCCGTTTTCATTTACTGATGTAGTATAATCTTCCGTTTCTGAATAATCTCTCATAAAAGAACCTTCCGTCAACATCTCTTCTATTGTGCATCCATAATCACCTAATAATTCTTTTAAATCCTCATAGCCAATCGCTTGTGCATATTCATCTGTTGCAAACCAATCATTTTCTGTATCTATTGCATACAAACTATGAACTCCTAAAGAAAAGTTTTTCTCTTCTGATGCCGTTTTAACATTTAATACATAAGGTCCGTTTATTGTAGGTGTTTGTTCTAATGTTTAAAATTTAATATTACAATTTCATTACAATATTTAATATTTTGAGTATTTTCTTTTGCTTCTTTAATTGTTCTATAGTATAATGTTGTTTATAAATAAGAAAATAAAGAGTTGAGGGAAATTAAATAAAAAATGGAATTAGAATATTTAGTAGAAAACAATAAATATAAAAATATAAATGAAATATTATCTTTAGAATTTAAAATATCAACAAGGCTTAAAAATAAGCTAATAAAAAAAGGTATGATATTTTTAAATGGTTCAGTTGTTGATACAAGAAGTAATATAAATATTGGAGATAAATTAGTTATAGATTTTAATTATAATGAAGATAATTCAAATATAGTACCTAAAGAAATACCTTTAGATATAGTTTACGAAGATGACTGGCTTTTAGTTGTAAATAAACCATCAGGAATTGCAATTCACCCTTCAATACTTCATTTTGATAACTCTTTATCAAATGGAATACGTTACTATTTTGATAAAATAGGTTTAAAGAAAAAAATAAGACCTGTAAATAGATTAGACACAGATACTTCTGGTTTAGTCATCTTTGCAAAATGTGAATACATACAAGAATCTTTAAACTTTCAAATGAAAGATAATACTTTTAAAAAAGAGTATATATGTCTATGTTCAGGTTTATTTGATAAAAAAGAAGGAACAATAAATCTTCCAATCGCAAGAAAAGAAGGAAGTATAATAGAAAGATGTATAGACGAAAATGGTAAAAAAGCAATTACTCATTATAAAGTATTAAAAGAATTTAAAGACTATAGCTTGGTTTTGTGTAAATTGGAAACCGGAAGAACTCACCAAATAAGATTACATATGGCATCTACCCACCATCCAATTTTAGGAGACACATTATATGGTACATCTTCTTCCTTAATTTCTAGACAAGCTCTTCATAGTTATAAAATGAAATTTGTTCACCCAATAACTAAAAAAGAATTAGAATTGACAGCAAACCTTCCACAAGATATAAAAATATTTGTAAAATAAAAAAATATTTAAGTGATTTTTTAGATTAGGCAGTTTTACGTAGGGAAATTAAGGGTAGTAAAACTGCAGGTAAGCAAAGCTTAAATCTAAAAAATCACTACAAATCCCTGTTAAAATAGTATGAATATAGCATTAACACTTTCTAATTGACTCCACCCCTGCTATTTCCCCTTCATATACTGCTTTGCATACTTGAAGTAACCCACCAGTACAATCTCAACAAAAGAAATAGAACTAATAGCAAAATTACCAAAAGATATAGAACAATGTATTGATTTTTAAACATGAGCAAATCTTACTTAAATATAGATTTTCTCTTATTCTTATTTGTCAAACTTATTCTTCATTTATTATTTTCTAATTTAGTTTAAAATTTTTATAATTTTTTATTTATTCGACAAGTTTCGACATACTTTTTATGTTTTATGTGTTATATTATAAATGTTATATTATTTTTTTCAAAAGAATTTATTTTTTAAATTTTTATTCTCATTTTTCAAAAAAGTTATTACAGAAATAAAAAAACGGTGTGTAATATTTGTGATAATTAATTATTTGATAAATTTTTATCTATAAATCTCAAAATTCTATTGAAAAAACAAAAAAAAGATGTTAAAATTAAGGAGGAATAAATATGGTAAATAAATTACCCTTAACAAATGATTATGTATTCAAAAGAATATTTGGACAAGAAGATAATAAAAGTGCCCTAAAAGATTTCTTAGAATGCATTTTAGATGTAAAAATAAAAAATATAAAGATAAATAATCCAGAAATACCAAAAAATTATTATGATAGTAAATTTGGAATATTAGACTTAAAAGTAACATTAAATGATGGAATAATAGTAGATGTAGAAATGCAAATGCAAAATCAGAATAATGTAGAACAAAGAATGCCATATTATATGGCAAGCAATTATTCAAATACAATAAAAGAAGGAGAGCCATATTCACAATGTAAAAAATCAATAGTAATTAGCATTTTAAATTTTAATTATTATAAAAGAAATGAATATCATTCAATAGCAAGAATGATATTTGAAAAACCAAAACCAGAAGAAGTAGTAAATATGGGTTATAAGAAAGAAGATAGATATGCAACTAAATATTTGGAAATGCATATAATAGACTTACCAAAATTCAAAAAGAAAAATCCAGAAATGCATACAAAAATTGCACAATGGTTATGGTTGTTTATAGGGAGTGATGAACAAATGGAAAAAGCCGGAAATCTAAATAAAGAAATAAAGAAAATCAATAAAAAATTAGCTTCTATGAGTTTAAGTAACGAAGAAAGAAACAACTATGAATTTAGATTAAAAGCAATCCGAGACGAAGCTGATGCAATGGAACGTGCAACAAAGGAAGGTTTTTCTCAAGGTATTAAGCAAGGCATTGAACAAGGTATTGAGCAGGGCATTGAACAAGGTATTGAACAAGGTCAAAAACAAGAGAAAAAAGAAATTGCCAAAAAAATGTTAAAAAGAAACACAAATATTGAAGATATCATAGAAATTTTAGGATTAACAAAAGAAGAAATTGAAAAAATAAAAAAAGAAATATAAGAAATATATTCTTATTAATAGGCTAGTATAAAGTAAAGTGCGTAAATTTTATTTTTTACGCACTTTACTTTATTGTTATTTTTTACAAAAGAATTTATATTAAACTTTATATTGATTTCGTTTTATAATCTAACATTTTCTAATAGACTCTAGCCCTGCTATTGCTCCTTCATATACTGCTTTGCATACTTGAAGTAACCCACCAGTACAATCTCCACAAGCATATAAGCCTTCTATATTTGTTTCCATTTTCTCATTTACAACAATTTTATCTTTGTTAGTTATAGCACCAAGTTTTTTAGCAAAATCAGAACTCCCTGCAATGCCTTGAGCAACAAAAATACCATCTGTTTTTATTTTTGTTCCATCTTCTAATTCTACTTCTTCTACTTTATCATTTCCTATAATTTCTTTTATACCCCTTGTTTCTATTTTAACATTATCAGCTCTAAAATCGGGAGCTTTTTCTCCATTAGTAAGAATAGTTACATCTTTTACAACATTAATCAAATCATTAGTTTCAGAAATAGCATAATCTCCGCTTCCAATAACAGCAACATCTTTGTTTCTATAAAAGAATCCATCACATATAGCACAGTAACTAACGCCTTTTCCTTCAAACTTCTCTATCCCAGTTATCTTAGGTTTATTCTTTTTATTTCCTGTTGCCAATATTACTACTTTTGATTTATAAGAATGACTAGAAGTTGTAACAACAAATCTATAGTTAGTGTTATTCTCCATTTCTATTTTTATAACCTCTTCTTTTTTTACGTCCACCCCTAGATTCTTCGCTTGTCTTATTCCAGTTTCATATAAATCTTTTCCATCTATACCATTTTCGAATCCATAATAATTTTCTATTTTATGTGTCTTTTCTAAACTTGATAAATCTTCATATAATACTAAAGTTTTCTTATTCGCTCTTACTGTATATAAACTTGCTGAAATTCCGGCTGGTCCTGCACCTATTATAATAATATCATAATCCATATTTAATCTTCCTTTCTATTTTTCTTTTTCTCTCTATTTTGCTTTTTCTTTCTTGCTGTTTTTTGGGACGGGGTAAAAAAACAGCATACAGCTCATTTATTTTTACTTTCTAAATCTAACAGATATTTTTTCATATCTAAGCCTAAAGCATAACCAACAAGCTTTCCATTACTTCCAATTACTCTATGACAAGGAATAATAATTGGTATATTATTTTTGTTGTTTGCCATACCAACTGCTCTTGATGCTTTTTCATTTCCTACCATTTTTGCAATCTCTTTATATGTTCTTGTTTCTCCATAAGGTATTTTTTCTAAAGCTTCCCATACTTTCTTTTGGAATTCAGTTCCTTCTTGTTTTAAAGGTAAATCAAACACTTTTCTTTTACCTTCAAAATATTCTTCTAATTGTTTTTTGGCTTCCAACAGTAGTTTAGTATCTTTTTCTTGGTAATCACTATTAGCACTATTACTTCCCTTATCTTTGTTTTTGGTGTTTTTACCATTTTCATTCTTATTTTTATTTATAATTATAATTTTAATTATTTTACTATTTTCTTCTACTATTCCTATTTTGCCTAATTTAGTTTCTATATATTTAATATATTTCATATCTTCCTTCTTTTTTGTTTTTTCTTTTTATTTTTTAATTCATTTTAATTTTTTCAAATAAATTTTCTAATAAATCTATCTGCCCATCATCTAACCTGTAAATAGTACAACTATACTCATTGTCTTTTACATCTATAAAATCTCTACCATAGACATCATTGTTTTCTTTTTTCTGTAATACCTTATCGTTATCACAATAAAAATAGATTTTATAATATATGTCTCTATATACCGTCGGCCTTTCTGCCTTTATTAATTCTATGTCATTTGACATATCTGATAACCCCATTAATTCTATTATTTCTTCTCTATTTTCATTATCTATATTTCTTAAATCTATCTCATTATTGCTTCCCACTGACCAAAACAACATTACAAAAGGTATTCCAAAAAAGATAATTAGTGCTAAAACTATAGACATAACAATTGTTACTATTTTATCTCCCATAATAGCTCCTTTTTATTTTAACTGCCATAATAATACCATATTGAAAAACATTTGTCTATTTTTTAAAATATGATTTTTAGCTTTACAAATTTTTACGGGTACCCGCATTTTTTCGTAATAGCTCTTCTCCACATAAAGAAAAATAGGCTTTTGGCCTATTAATAATAATGATATCTGTTATTTACTCCTCCATACATACCTCCATTTGAAATAGTGATAAACTTAATTGAATAAATATCACAAAAAGTAACCGTATCACTTTCAACAGCTTTAAGTAATATGTAACTTGCACCTACATCTTGAAGATATCCTACTCTATCTACTAAATTATTTGTACCAATTAAAAACTCTACTCTCATTAATTTTCCTATTTGTGTTCTTAAGAAAGCTGGTGTGTAAATAGAATTAGTTAAAATCTCTGGTGAATCTTGATTTATCATATTTTGTCTTGTTTCTCTTTCGTTATTATCTTTTTTATCATCAACCATAGAAAACTCCTTTCTTTAATTTAAGTTTCTCTATACCTATCTGTCGGTCTATAAAAGCAATGCTCTCCTAATCTTGTGTGAAATGTTCCTGAACCATTACTAGGAAAAATACTTCCACATGAAGGCCTAAATGGATTTAAGTACCATAAACACTCTCCAATTTCATTTAATCTGTTTCCAGACAAAGCCCAATCTGCTATGTAATAATGTTCGTCTGTTGGGTTCATATTATAGATATTTTGTGGATTATATCTACCTAAAAGGCTATCTGTAGCACAATCAAATTGTCTTTCCTGAAATATTATGCTTCTAATATTTCCACCTTGTGAAACTCTTGCATACTCTCCTTCTGATGCATTCACTCTATTCATAACCACACTTGCTACCGCCTTCATTCCATTGTCGCCCTCTCCTCCTGCCTCACATTGTATTATTCTTGCTAGTAATTCTCTATCTGAATATGCCATATGTATCACCTATTTAATTATATTAATTTTTATCCAAATTGTTACTCTTTTATTTATTATTTTATTTTCTTATTTAACTGTTTTTTAGCACAAAGAAGAGACCTTTTTAGGGTCTCTTCTTTGTACAGCTTTATGATGCTACTAGCCTCAATACTCCGCTGTTTAACTTTACTAGACTAAACAGCTTGGGGTCTATATAAACTACTGATCTAATATAGGCAGTATTTGAGCCTCCTAAAATCTCACCAGTAGATTTAAAAAGGCTATGACCCATATTAACAAGACCGTCCTTCGTCACCTCTCCAAGTCCAAAGTACGCACAGGTACTTTCAACGCAAATAGTTTTAGAAGCAAGCCAATACGGCTTATCAATAAAAACAATATCGCTTGCTGGAGTTATTGGTAACTCATTCTTGCTATACGAATAAGCTGAATGTCTTACTCTTAATCCTTCATAGGCTGTTCGATGTTTTGTGACACTTTCTGGTGAATAATCACCATTTTTAAAAGTATACCATCTGTTAGATGGTTTCCTTTCCACATCAAGCAGCATATTAACATCATGAACATTCATGCTTCTAGCAAATCTCATGTTCTTAGTGTTAAACCAATGTCTAGCAATATTACTAAGCTCCTTCTCTCCAAAAAAGCAACCTGGTGCTCCTCTAAACTCAAGAGATAAAACAGGATCTTTCTCAATACACTTGAGAAATTTCTTTTCTCCAACAAAGTTTATACCGATGAAGAGCCAGTCAATTGTATCTCCTGCATCTTTAAAACTAAGCCGTTGATTTTCTTTCCCATTACGAAATTTGTAGCTTACATAGTCCCGTTTTTTCTTTGGCACATCTGATTTAATCACAGTACCAATCTCAAGTCCATTTAGCATCTCTTCAGAAATCATAGCTGTTCCTCCTATCAGTTGTATTTTAATCATTTCGTATAAACAAAGTAGCACTTGCTACTTGATAGAAAAATATATTGTATATATTATATTTTAACATAATTGAAAGATTTATTCAACAAACCTTTTCTTTTTTTTAAAAAATTGATATACTTTTAATGGTGATAAATTTGAAAATATTATTTAAAAATAAAACTAAATATACTAAAGAAACATATAAACAATTTGTTGAATTTCATAGTAATCAATATAATTTCCAATACACATTATTTAATATAATTATTATTGCTCTTATTCTTTTTTGCATAATATTACAAATAACCTATAAATATTATTCTATTGCAATTTTTACTTGCATTATTTTTACCTGTTTTTGCTTATACCGTTATTTCCACCCTATTTCTGTTGTATCAAAAGAATTAAAAGGAAAAACAATAGCAGAAGAAAAATCTTTTACTTTTAAATTTTATGAAAAATGTTTTAAAGTAACTGATAATCTGGTTTCTAATACTGTTAAATATTACAAACTACATAGGGCATTTGAAACTAAAGATTTCTTTTATCTTTATCTAGACAAAACTCATGCTTTTATTATAAATAAAGGAAATTTTTCAATTGGTAAACCTACTGATTTTTCAGAGTTTATAAAGAAAAAATGTTTCTTAAGATATAAAAAAGTCAAATAAATGTTTGACTTTTTATTTTTTTGTGTTATAATGAGTACAAATGTTCGTTAAAGGTGATGAATTTGGATATATTTGAAAAGCTAGAAATATTATCAGATGCTGCAAAATATGACGCTTCTTGTAGTTCAAGTGGAAGTACTAGAAAAAACACAAATAACGGAATTGGAAATGGTCATGTTTCTGGAATTTGTCATAGTTGGGGTGCTGACGGTAGATGTATTTCTTTACTTAAAATACTTTTTACAAATGCATGTATTTATGACTGTAAATATTGTATTAATCGTAGAAGTAATGATGTAAGACGTGCTACCTTTACTCCTCGCGAAGTTGCAGATCTTACTATTAATTTTTATAAAAGAAATTATATAGAAGGATTATTTTTAAGTTCAGCTGTTATAAAAACTCCGGACTACACCATGGAATTACTAGTTAAAACTGTTACCATTTTAAGAAAAGAATATAATTTTAATGGATATATCCACTGTAAGACTATTCCTGGTTGTAGCCAAGAATTAATAGATAAACTACGGAAAGTTAGTTGATAGAATAAGTATTAATATCGAACTTCCTTCTAATGATAGTTTGAAACTTTTAGCACCACAAAAAGAAAAAGCAGGAATTCTTAAACCCATGACATATGTTTCAAATAATATTAAGCTAAACAAATTGGATAAAAATAGGTATAAAGAAGATTTTGTCCCAGCAGGTCAAACCACACAGCTAATTATTGGCGCCACTCCTGAAAGTGATTTAAAAATATTAAAATTATCAGAAAGTTTATATAATAAATTAAACTTAAAAAGAGTTTACTATTCCGCATATATAAGTATTAATAACGATAAAAATCTTCCCACATTGGAGTCACCACCACTACTTCGTGAGAATAGATTATACCAAGCAGACTGGCTTCTTAGATTTTATGGTTTTAAAGTAGATGAATTATTAGACGAAACTCATCCTAATTTTAATACTATTTTAGACCCTAAATGTGACTGGGCACTTCGCAATCTTGATAAATTTCCTGTCGAAATAAATAAGGCAGATTACTATACACTACTTAAAATTCCAGGAATTGGTGTTATTTCTGCTAAGAAAATAATAAAAGCTAGAAGAAACAATTCGCTTGATTTTGAAAGCTTAAAAAAATTAGGAATTACATTAAAAAGAGCAAAATATTTTATCACATGTAAAGGTAAATATTTTGAAAAAGTTTATAAATTTAATGAAAACTTTATAGAAACAAATCTTGTATATCAAGAAAGAAATTGTTTACCAAATCCTGATTTTAAACAATTATCACTTTTCGATAAATTACAACCTACAAAGGAGGATAAAATAAAATGTCTAACTGGAAACTTATAAATAAAACATATATTTACGATGGTAGCTTTGATGGCTTGCTCACTATTGTTTTTGATAGCTATGCAACCAAGACTTTACCTCAAAAAATAATTTCAGAAAATAATTATATAGAAAATTTTTTAGATAAAACTGATTTCATTAATACAGATTATGAAAAATCCCAAAGGGTATTTGATGGAATAGTAAAAAATATTTGCAAGGATGCTTTATATAATTCTTATTATGCATTTTTATCAGATGACAAAGATAAAGAAATAAATATATTAAAATATTTATGTGATGGCTTTGATATTGGTCCTGAAATAAATAATAAAATTACTATTTCTTATGTTTTCAAAGTAATTAACTTAAGAAGAAAAGCTTTATCTGAATGCCATAAACTAAAAGGGTTATTACGTTTTAGAGAAGTCGGAGATAATTTATGTTACGCAAGTATACATCCAGATAATAACATATTAGAGCCACTTGGTAAACACTTTATTAACCGCTTACCTACAATGCAATTTATAATTCACGATAAAAATAGAGATTTGTGCTTTATATATAATGGTAAAGAGTATAGAATTATAAGTAGTAAAAACATAAAAATTCCTTCTGTTTCTAATGATGAACTTGCATATCAAAATTTGTGGAAATTATTTTTTAATACAATTGCTATCCGAGAGCGTACTAACCCTAGATGTCAAATGCAATTTATGCCTAAAAAATATTGGAAAGACTTGATAGAAGAACCTTAAAAGGAGATAAACAAAACTTATCTCCTCTATTTTTATACTATTACGTTAAATTATTTCTTCTACAAAATTAATACTTGTTTCCCCTATTCCTGCTTCTACATTAATATCTATATTTCCATTACCAATTACTTCTCCATCTCTTGCTTTATTTCCATCTATAGTTAAACTTCCTATTCCTGTTTCTGCACGTAATTTATAATCATCTTTAGAACCTATTAAATTAACTTCTAATTTTCCTACTCCTGACTCTATATTCCCTTTAGCATTTACTTTACAATTAATAGTTGCTTTTCCTACGCCACCATTAAATTCGAAATTATCAAATGTAGAATTATTTATATAAGTCTCTCCTGCTCCACTATCAACTTCGCAACTTTTTGCTTGTACATTATTTATTTCATATCTTCCAGCACCTATACCTACTTCTAACTTTTCAGTTTTTAAACCTTCAATATATGCTCCGCTTACTCCTACTAAATCTAGTTTAACACTTTTTAGTTCATAATCACTTGGAATATATACTATTACTTTAGAGTCACTATTACGATTTTCAAATAGTTTTAAAGTTTCATCTTCTATTTTTAATTCCTTACCAGAATTATCTAATCTAGTGGATAACTTCTTAGATACATTTACAAATTCTATTTTAAAACTATCTCCTGTTTTTATTTCTAATCTACTTCTACTTAGGTCTATATCTAAGCTTTCTATATCATTATATCCTTGTGTATATGTTAAAACCTCGCTACTATCTGTACTATTACTAATATTATTGCTGACTGCTCCAATTCCTGCACCAATGCCGAATATTGCTGTAATTACAAAAACAATTATACTAATAATCATTACGGCCAAATAAATTGCAAATGCCATTGCTCCATATTTTATTACTTTTTGAAAAGGTTTCATTTTATCTCAACACCTCCAAACATAGTAAGACTGTTAATGTATATAGTTGGTAAATTCTCATTATATGTAGTTTTTAACTTATTAGATGTTCCTCCAAATATTGGTGTTGATTTTACTTTAATATTAACATTTGGTGGTACTATTATATCAATTCCACCAAATATTGCATTTGCATTTATTACTTGGTCTTTTGTTATAGTTGCATTTTTTAAATCTAAATCCACACTTCCAAATATAGCATCTATATTTGCTCCTTTAAATTCTTTACCATCATATCTTGCTTCTTCTCCTCCAAATGTTGCACAATATTCTACTTGTTTTTCCTTATTTTCATTTAATGATTTTATTCTTTCTTTTAGTCTTTTATCAATAGAACCTTTAAAAATAAGACTTAACCCTATTACCACTAATATAAATGGAATAATTAGTTTTGAAATTAGAGAAAATGTAAGTATTCCTTGTGAGCATAAAAGTAGAACAATTCCTATTACAAGCCAAATAAAACTCCACATTTTACTTTCTTTAGTGAATAAACATATTAAACTTGGAATAATAATGAATAATGTCCACCATCCATTAAAGAATATATTAATGTTAGTAATTCCTAATGCGTTTAAGCCCCATATTATTCCAATTGCAAGAATTAATAACCCCCATAAAATATTTCCAAATCTTTTCATAAACTTCTCCTTTCATTTCTATATTTTAATTATTTTTCTTGCTTCATCAAATGTTGCGTCTTCTTTTGTAAGTACTATATCAAATTTTTCTTGATATTTATTTAAGTTTTCTAAAGCTTCATCTAAAAATCCAACCTTAATAGTTTTTTCTAAATCTTTTTTAGGTGTCATATTTATATCTTCTATAGTATCTCCAAATAATAACCTATATGGTCTTTTTTCAAATTCTTCTCTTCTTTTTCCTTTTAAATGTCCTTCTACTGTTTTATTCATTGTATGTATTAAATAATTTTCTAATTTAAAAGCATTTCCATCTTCGTCATAAATAAAAGTATTGCTAATTAAAAAAATATTTTCAAAATAACATTTCTTTTCTTTTAAAAATTCTTTTATTACACTTCCTACTCCTGCTGATAATATTATTACTGGAATATTGTTTTCATATGTATATTCTAAAAGTTCTTTAGCTCCTTTTCTAAATATCAAGTCACTATTCTTTACTGCTTCTTGCAATTTGTATTTATTTAGATGATATTTATAATACAAATTCATACACGAATTATACCATTCTTCCATTGCTTTATATTTTTCTTCATAAGAAATATTATAATCCATTTCAATTGGTCTGTTTTTATCATATAATTTATTTATTTCTTCCTCACAGCCTTCTTCTGCTGCTATACCAGCAACTGCCCAAGAGTCTAGGCTTTCATAACTTGTTAATGTTTTATCAAAATCTAATAATACACACATATTTTCTTTTGTTAATTTTATATTTTTTAATATATCTTCTTTTATAAATTCCATGATATTCTCTCCTCGAATTCATTCTACTATATACTAACAAAAATATCAACAATTTAATAATCATATTCTATCTATTATTATAACTTTTCTTTGTTATTTTTTCGACATTTTTCAACTTTTTTCTTGACTTTTTTATATAAAAGCATTTAAAATTTAATAAGACAATTTATAAAAAATTAATGTATAAAAATTTTTTATTTATAATATCTATTTAATAAAGAATAAAAGGGGTTTTATTATGTTTGGACATAGATCAGATGGGAGAAAAATAAAAAATATACCGCCATTTTTTAAGGTTATACCTAGTGTTATGCCTACTAGAAATGACTCACAAGTTTATTTTAAACAAGATATAGTTTTAAATGGCATGGATGAATATATTGCAAAAAAAGCTGAAGAAGGAATTAAAATATCATATATGGATATCATTTATGCAACTGTTGTTAGAATAATCGCAGAAAGGCCTGCTTTAAATAGATTTGCTATGAATGGTAGATTATATGCAAGAGATGGAATTTATGTATCACTTGCTATCAAAAAGAGCTTGTCTGATAACGGACAAGAAACTACATTAAAGATTAGATATAATGGGGCCGAAAATATTTTGGAAATAAAAAACAAATTAGAAAATACAATAAAACAAAATAAAGATACAGCCACTTCTAACAATACAGATAATCTTGCTGGAGCTTTATCAAAAACTCCAACTGTAGTTGTTAAATTTGCAGTAAATCTATTTAGATTTTTAGATAAACATGGGCTTTTACCAAGAAACATAATTAATGCTAGTCCTTTTCATACAAGTGTATTTTTAACTAATGTTGGCTCTCTTGGAATAGATACAATATACCATCATTTATATAATTTTGGTACAACTAGCATGTTTTTTGCTATGGGCAAAAAGAAAAAAAGTTATATTTACGAAGATGACGAAATTAAAAAAGAAAAATGTATTACCATTGCTTTTGTTGGAGATGAAAGAATTTGTGATGGTTATTATTATGCTTCATCTTTTAGAGCTTTTATTAGATATTTAAATCACCCTGAGCTTTTAGAAGACGCAGGTATACCAAAGAAAGACGTGGATTAATATTTTAATTTAAAGTATAGTTTTAAAGCTATACTTTTTTGTTTTACATTTTTATTTTTAGTTATAATTATATTGCAATATATTTTTTAAAAAGTTACTTTTTAGTCTTGAATTTATTTCTATTTTAGTATAATATATAAAGGAAAGTTTAGAGATTACATAGGAGGATAAAAATGCCAAGAAAAACAAAAGAACAAATTGAATCAGAAAATAAAGAAAATGAAGTAAAAAAGGCTACTGTTAAAAAAGCTTCTACAAATAAAAAAACAGCTAAAAGTAAAGAGGAAAAACCAGTAAAAAAGGAAACTAAGTCAACCACAAAGAAAACAACAACTGCTAAGAAGAAATCTGCTACTTCTGCTACCTCTAAAAAAGAAAGTACAAAAAAGACAGTAGCAAAGAAAACAGCTACAAAAAAAGCTAGTTCTAGTACTAAAACATCAGCTAAGAAAACTACTAAAAAATCTACTACTAGAAAGACTACTGCACGAAAAAAATCTGTAAAAAAACAAGTAAAAATAGAGCCTGTAGAATATTATGATTTACCTTATCGTTATAATCAAACAGTTGTAAAGGTTTTAGCACAAACACCTACTACTTTATTTATTTATTGGGATATTTCAGATAATGATAGAAAAAAATACGAAGAAGAATTTGGAGAAGATTTCTTCCAAAATTCAAAACCTGTTTTGATTGTTTATAATGATACATTAGGTTATAAATTTGAAGTAGAAATTAATGACTTTGCAAATAGTTGGTACTTACATGTAGCTGATAGTAAATGCGATTATAGAATTGAGCTTGGTAGACGTCCTATTGTAAAAAATGAAAAACTAAAAAATGATTATATATATGTTGCAACCTCAAATGAGATGGAATCTCCAAATGATAGGATTTTATTTAATAAAGAACAAAAAATGGTATACTATAAAAATGTAAAAACAGGAGCTGTTACAGAAAAACCAATAAATACTTTATCATTTATTACAAATATGGGTAAAATTTATGATATTTATGATTTATATAAAGAAATGTATCAAAATGAAGATGTAAAAGAAATTTATGATTTGAAAAATCCTTCTTCACATCCATCTTCATAAAAATATGAGACACTTAGGGAGTTGTCTTACGTGTCTCATTCTTTTTTGTTTATACAATAGACAAAAACCGACAAAAATTTGAGACAAAAAAGGTCCGTCCCTTTTTGTCTCACAAAGGAGATAAAATTATGCAAGAGAAAAAAGGTTACGTAAGTTTTGTATTACATGCACATCTTCCTTTTATTCATCACCCAGAAAGTGATGATTATTTGGAAGAATCTTGGCTTTATGAAGCTATTTCGGAAACATATTTACCATTACTTAGAAATTTCAAGAAATTAGAAGATGAAGGTGTTGATTTTAGACTTACAATGTCTATCACTCCCCCTCTACTTTCAATGCTTGATAATAAATTATTACAAAGAAAATATATAAAATATTTGAAAAGACAAATAGAATTATCTGGAAAAGAAATTAAAAGAACTGCTGGTGATGAGCGTTTAAATAAACTTTCTCATTATTATTATGATAGGTATTCAGATGATTTGAGATTATTTAAAGATGTTTTTAACTGTAACATAATTCAAGGTTTTAAACATTTCCAAGATATTGGTAAATTAGAGATTATTACATGTGGCGCAACACATGGTTACTTCCCTATTTTATATGTTAATGAGAAGACTGTTAGAGCTCAAATAGCAGTTGGTGTTCAAACATATGAGAAATATTTTGGAAGAAAACCACGTGGTATTTGGCTTCCTGAATGTGGTTACATTCCAGAAGCTGATAAATATTTAAGAGAATTTGGAATCCAATATATTATAACAGAATCACACGGTATTTTATATGCTGACCCTACTCCTATTTATGGTACTTTTGCTCCTATAGTTTCTCCTCAAGGTGTTGTTGCATTTGGTCGTGACATAGAATCTTCAAAACAAGTTTGGAGTTCTATAGATGGTTATCCAGGAGATTTTAATTACCGTGAATTTTACCGTGATATTGGTTATGATGCTGACTATGATTATATAAAACCTTATATTGCTCATGATGGTGTTAGAGTTCCTACTGGTATTAAATATTATAGAATTACTGGTAAAACTGAATTTAAAGATTACTATAATTTACAATGGGCTAAAGACTCTGCTGAAAAACAAGCAGGACATTTCTTAGATTGCAGGACTGCTCAAATAAACCATTTAGCTTCATTCATGGACAAGCCACCTATTATTCTATGTCCTTATGATGCTGAACTTTATGGTCATTGGTGGTACGAAGGACCTTATTGGTTATATATTTTATTTAAGAAAATTTATTATGATGATTGTAACTTTAAATTAATTACCCCTTCTGAATATATTGATAAATATCCAGATATTCAAGTTGCAACACCTTGCCGTTCTAGTTGGGGTGCTAATGGTTATAGTGAAGTATGGCTTAATCAAACAAATGACTATGTTCATAGACACCTTCATGTTGCAGGAGATAGAATGTGTGAACTAGCAACTCTTTATCCAAATGCAAAAGGGTTAAAGAAAAAAGCTTTAAACCAATGTGCAAGGGAACTTCTTTTAGCACAAAGTAGTGATTGGTTATTTATTATTACAAATGGCACTATGGTTGATTATGCTAAGAAAAGAATTAAAGACCATATTGGTCGTTTTACTAAGCTATATTACCAAATTAAAGATGACAAAATTGATGAAGATTTCTTAAAAGACATTAATAAAAAGGATTGCTTATTCCCTGATATTGATTACAATATTTATGGATAATATTATTTAATTAATTTTAGATAATAAAATAAATTACTTAAAATTTTATATTTAAATATATAAGATGAAGGAAAACTTCATCTTATTTTTTCTTTATTTTACAAGGTACATTTTTTTCTAATTAGCATACTATAATGTATAAGTTTTAAGCATTTAGTAGATACTATTTTTTAGAAAGGAGATTTTCAATGAAGTCATTATGTATAAAAACAAATAATTCTGATTTAATAGAATATCTACTAAATGAACTACAACATCTAGAGTTGGAACATATTTGTTTTTCTACCCAAAGATTCAAGCATTATGAAAATGTAATCATTCATTATAAAGGTGATAATAATTATATATTTTTAGATAAAATTTCGAGTATCTTATCTCTTCTTGTTATTGATGAACTTGAAGAAGATTTTATAAATAAATTACTTATTCAAAATTATTTTTATTTTGACGTACATGAAAGAAAAGATATTTTAAATTTATGTTTTGATATTATGACAGAAGATTTTTCTAATAATTTTGATAAAAAATTCAGGGCACTTTATAATTCTTTTTATGATTATTTGCTAGATAACAGAAATTTATACCTACAAGGTTTTAGTAATTTTAGGCTTAAGAACTATTTTAATATTTTAGATGACATCCTAACTAGAGCTGTTAACAGTTATGTTATAGAAAAAGAATATTTAGAGTTTATTTCTTTATTAAAATTATATATTAGCTCACAAGGTTCTAATTGTGAAATAGTACACATTATCTATTCTGACTCAAATACTATTTTATTAGATGAAAATAAACAAATTATAGATATTTCTCAAGATAATTTAAATACTAAATACTTAAGTGACATTTCTTTTTCTTCTAATGATTATACATTAAATTCATTACTAACACTTCTTCCTAAAAAAATATATGTACATCTTATCGATAATTATATAGATGAATTTATTAATACTCTTCAAGCTATTTTTGAGAATCGAATTCATATTTGTACTGATTGCAATATTTGCAGGCTTTATAAAACTTCAAAAGGAGAAAAGAATCCCAATACCATCTGATATTGGGATTCTTTTTTCTTTTTATGATAATGAATCAACTGTTTCTTCTAATCCTGGTAATAATGCTTTTACTAAAGTATCATCAGAAACTATTTTCCAATCTTTACCTTCTTTAACTGCATTTACAGTTGATGTGACAGTTGTTGTTTCTATTTGTTCATTCTTCAATTCTTCTATAAAGTAATTTTCAAAATCTTGACTTGAGAAGCTTTCAGTACTATTTCCTCCTGTAATTGCTCCTCTTACTGCTTCTAATGCTTTTTGCATATAATTATTTACAATTGTTTGGAAATTTTTTGTTGTTATTTCAACTTCTATTGTTGCATTGTTTTCGTCTGTTTCTGTTACCTTATTAATTTTCCAATTTAATTTATCAAATAATAATTTTTGTGTTTCTTGATCTAAGTCATCTGTTGTTAAACTCATATCTCCACTTAAATATTGTTGTGCCTTTTCAAAATCTCCTGCTTTTAAATTAGTAAGTAATGCATCTAAAGATTTCTTTGGAGCGCTTGAAGTTACTATCATAACTGTTAATAATGCTGCAACTAATAATACAATCACTACAGTTATAACTGTTGGTATCCATGTTTTTTTAGCTTCTTCTTTTCCTTCTTTTTTATTCTCCTTTTTGTTTTCTATTTTCTTTACTTCTTTTTTATCTACTTTTTTGAATTTTGGTTCTTCTTTTTTTACTTCATTATCCTTAGCTTCTTTTTTAACGTCTTGTTTTTTATCTACTTTCTTATCTTCTTTTAAATCATTCTTTTTTTCTTCCATAACAACCTCTCCCTACCTTTTATATTACTATATTTAAATTATATATTAATAGTTTCATTTTTTCAACATTTTTTTGTTTTTTTCTTAATTTTTCTGTTTTTATGTCTCATTTATTATTTTTTATATTTTATAAGTTCTTTGCTTGTGATGCAGCTGTCATAAAGAACCATAATGCTAATATAAATGTTACAATATACAAAATAACTGTAAGTACTACTCCTGCATAAAATGATACGTTTAAAGTATAAACAAACCATCTTATTACTTTTTTATTCATTCCTCCTAATCCTTTTTCATAGCTGTTATTTTTTGCTAATATAAATTCTTCACTTGGCACTTTATATATTTCTGATAATTTATATATTATATCTAAATCAGGATAGTCTAAACCTATTTCCCATCTTTTTATGTCTTTTTCTGTCACCTTACTATCGTTTAATTTATATACTAGTTCTATTCTAGACAATCCATTTTTAGTTCTTAACTCAACTAATAATTCTTCTATTCCTTTTTTTCTAGTCTTATTTCTAGAATTTTTTATTTCATCTTTTTTTACAGTTCCTTTTTTACTTTTTTCTTCAATAATTTTCCCCATTTTATTTTCCTTTTCTTTTTATTTTTTGTTATTATATTTCTTATTGCTTTAAAAATCAATAATTTTTAAGAATATTTAACAGATATTTTCCAAAATGGACATTTTGTTAAAAAGTCAACATCCCTATAAACTCATATTTATACCAGAAGCTACTATATCTTTCATATTTTCTATTAATTCATCTATTTCCTTTGGTGTAACAATTAAATTATAATCTTTTGGTACTAAAGCTTCTTTTATTTCTTCATAATTGTCTTCTTCTTTTAATTTATTTAAATAATCATTGGATTTTGCTTCTTCTTGTAATTTTTCTATAAATAAGTCTAAACTATCATTTACAAGTACTGCTGTTTCTACTACTGTTGGTATTCCTATTGCAATTACTGGTATTCCTAAAGTCTTTACACTTATCTCGCTTCTTGTATTTCCAACTCCTGCACCTGGTACTATTCCTGTATCTGAAAGCTGAACGGTACTACTAATTCTTTCTATACTTCTAGATGCTAAAGCATCTATTACAATTACAAGTTTTGGATGAATATTATCCACTATTCCTTTTAAAATTTCTACAGTTTCTATTCCCGTTGTTCCTAATACTCCTGGTGCAATAGCACTTACCATCCTTGTTCCTTCTTCTACATATTGAGGTAAATAATTTATTATATGTCTTGTTACATCTATTTCATTAATTACTTTTGGCCCTAAACTATCAGGAGTTACATATATATTTCCAAGTCCTACAACTAATATTTCCCCCTGTTTATCTATATGAGCGTCTAAAATCTTCTTTAATTCACTTGATAACGTTGTTGCTGCTTGTTCAATTTCTTCTTCACCTGCTATTTTTAAGTTCTTTATATCTATTGTTATATAACTCCCTATAGGTTTACCTATTGCTTTTTCACCATTTTCATTTGTAATTTTTACTCTTTCTACTTTAACATTTTCATTTATTTCCTCTTTAGTACTTTCAATTCCATCAATTTCTCCTTCTTGTTTACTAGCTTTTTGATAAATATCTCTTCTTTCAGTTGCTAAATCTGTTCTAAAATTATACATTATAATCCCTCCATTTTTTTCTTTAGTTTTTAATATTTCTCTATTTTTTATGCAAAATAAAAGAAAATACTTTTAAATAATTTAAAAATATTTTCTTTTTTCTTATTCCTTGGAATTTTTTTGTTATACAATTTTTATTTCACATATATTATCTATCATAATCATCTCTTGTTTTGTTTTTATATTTTCTTTCTTCTGAATGCATTAAATCTATAAAATCTACCATATCTCTTAATTTTTTTATTTCTTTTGGATTTAAAAATTTTCCATATGCAATATACTCTCTTGCAAGAGTAGCCGCTTTTCGAGATTTTCCTTCTTTTGTTAATTCAAACATTTTTCTTTTCAATTCAGTAAAACTTGTAATTTCGTCTGAACTTTCCTCTTCTTTTGGTTCTTGTTCTTCCTTCTCTTCTTCTGCTTGTTGCTCTTTTTGTATTTCTCTTCTTTTTCTATCTCTTATTCTTCTTTTTTCTTTTGCTCTTTTCTTTTTTTCTTCTTCCCTTTTAGCTATATCTTCCGCTCTCATTTTTGCAAGCTCTTCTGGAGTATATATGCTTAATCCTAAAAAAGAATATCTTTCTTTAGCTTGATCTATCGTTAAACTCATTCTATCTGCAACTTCTGCAATAGTAAAACCTTCTCCATAAAGACATTTTATTAATTCATCCCTTTGAGCTACTAAATTATCTACTCTTCTTGGAGTTAACTTTTGCCTCTTTGGCATTTTTTTAGATTTAATCTTTTTTGGAGTTGTTTTTTCATCTTCCTTATTCTTATCAGTACTAGCTCTTTTTGCTAATTCGCTATCTAAATATCCTTTTACAACACTTTCATCTACATCTAAAACATTAGCAATTTGATTTATTTCCATTCCCTCTCCAAATAGCTCTACTGCTACATTTCTTATTCTGTTCTCTCTTAGATATACTTCTTTTACTGTTTTAACACTTACTTCTAATATTGATGCAATTTCTTTTATTCCTATATGCTTATTTTCAAATAAATCTATAGCCTTTTTCTTTCTTCTGCTTTCAGCAATACTAGTTCTACTATTATTTCCTTTTTGCGAATTTATATAATCATTTATTAAATAATTTTCCATAACTATTATCTCCCTTCATTTGTTTAACATAATTATTTTACCATATTTTTAGATTTTTTTCAACTTTTGGAAAAAATAAAGGTAACTACCTTGGTTTTTTTGGTAATTACCTTAAGTTTTATCTATTGCTCTAGATATTTCTTTAAAAACTTACCTGTATAACTTCTTTCATTTTTACAAATCTGTTCAGGAGTCCCAACTGCCACTACTTCTCCTCCATTATCTCCACCTTCTGGTCCTAAGTCAATTATATGGTCACAAGTTTTAATCAAGTCCAAATTATGTTCGATTACAATAATTGTATTACCTGTATCTACTAGTCTTTGTAATATATTTACTAATTTATGAACATCCGCAATATGAAGTCCTGTTGTTGGTTCATCTAATATATATAATGTTTTTCCAGTTGCTCTTTTTGATAACTCAGTTGCAAGCTTAACTCTTTGTGCCTCTCCTCCTGATAGTGTTGTTGAAGGTTGTCCGGAGTTTTATATACCCTAAGCCTACATCATATAATGTTTGGATTTTATTTTTAATCTTTGGTATTTTTTCAAAAAATTTTAATGCTTCTTCAACTGTCATATCTAATACATCTGCTATATTTTTACCTTTATATCTAACCTCTAATGTTTCACGATTATAACGTTTTCCCTTACATACTTCACAAGGTACATATATATCTGGTAAAAAGTGCATTTCTATTTTATGAACTCCATCACCATTACAACTCTCACATCTACCACCAGCTACATTAAAACTAAATCTTCCTTTTGCATAGCCTCTTAATTTTGCTTCTTCTGTTGAAGCAAATATATCTCTTATTAAATCAAATACTCCTGTATATGTTGCAGGATTAGAACGCGGTGTTCTTCCTATTGGCGATTGGTCTATATTTATAATCTTATCTATATTATTTAAACCTTTTACCCCTTTACATTTACCTGGCTTTTCATTTGAGCCATTTAATTCTTTTGCAACTGTTTTGTATAAAACTTCATTTACAAGAGTTGATTTTCCAGAGCCTGATACTCCTGTTACACAGTTAAATACTCCAAGAGGAAATTTAACACTTATATTTTTTAAGTTATTTTCAGTAGCCCCTTGTACTTCTATTACTTTTGATTTTAATGCTTTTCTTCTCTTTTTAGGAACTGGTATTTTCTTTTTGCCACTTAAATATTGTCCTGTAATAGAATCTTCTACCTTTTTTACTTCTTCTGCAGTGCCTTGAGCCATTACTCTTCCTCCATGGCTTCCAGCACCTGGACCAATATCTATTATTTGGTCTGCTGCATACATTGTATCTTCATCATGTTCTACAACTATTAATGTATTTCCTAAATCTCTCAATTTTTTTAGAGTAGCCAATAATTTATCATTATCTCTTTGATGAAGTCCAATACTTGGTTCGTCTAATATATAAAGAACTCCTGTTAAACCAGATCCTATTTGGGTCGCTAAGCGGATTCTTTGAGCTTCTCCTCCTGATAATGTTCCTGCACTTCTGGATAATGTTAAATATTCTAACCCTACATCTATCAAGAATTGTAGTCTTTGGTCTATTTCTTTTAATATTAATTCTGAAATCATAGCCTGCGTTTTATTTAAGTCTAGGTTATTTAAATATTCTTTTATTTTTCTAATTGGCATTGCTGTTAATTCATTTATATTTTTATCTCCTACTTTTATTGATAAAATCTCCGGTTTTAATCTTGCTCCATGACATGCTGGGCATTCTGAATTTGTCATATACATTTCATAGAAGTCTCTCATTCCTTGTGATTTTGTTTCGTTATGACGCCTATCTAATGTTGGAAGCACTCCTTCAAATGGAGCAGTAAATTTTCTT
Organism: uncultured Clostridia bacterium; assembly: GCA_944387535.1. Lineage (GTDB taxonomy): Bacteria > Bacillota > Clostridia > TANB77 > CAG-508 > CAG-269. Next base: position 29,549 of record CALXFI010000005.1, read on the forward strand.
GTTCCTGCATATGATTCATATTCAAAGTCTATTTCTTCCTTACCTGTTCCATAAAGTATTTTTTCCATGAACCAACGTGGCAAGTCTTTTATTTTCTTTCCTTTTATATCTATTCCATAATGTTTTCCTATTGATTCAAAATACATTCTTGCCATTGTGTCACCTTTTTTCATGGTACTTGAACCAAAGGCTTTTATTCCATCATATAATGTTTTATTTTTATCTGGTACTATTAAGTCTTCATCCATTTTCATTAAGTAGCCAATACCAGTACATACTGGACATGCTCCAAATGGATTATTAAATGAGAACATTCTTGGCGTAAGCTCTGGGAAACTAAATCCACAATCAGGACAAGCATAGTTACAGCTATAAAGAATTGGATTTCTTCCTTGGACATCTATTAAAACAAGTTTATCTGCATGTTTTAAAGCTATTTCTACTGACTCTGTTAATCTACTTATTATATCTGGTTTTATTACTAACCTATCTACAACTAATTCTATATTATGTTTTTTCTTCCTATCTAACTCAATATCATCAGATAATTCATAGTTTTCACCGTCTATTCTAACTCTTACAAATCCTTCTTTTTGGTATCCTTCTAATTGTTTTGTATATTCTCCTTTACGTCCACGTACTACTGGTGCTAGTACCTGTATTCTTGTTCCTTCTGGTAATTTCATTATATTATCTATTATTTGATCTATACTTTGTTTTTCTATTTTTTTACCACAATTAGGGCAATAAGGAACACCTATTCTTGCATAAAGCAAACGAATATAATCATATATTTCTGTTACTGTTCCTACTGTAGAACGAGGATTTTTTGAGGTTGTTTTCTGGTCTATAGATATTGCAGGTGACAAACCATCTATTCTATCTACATTTGGCTTTTCCATTAATCCTAAGAATTGTCTTGCATATGATGACAAACTTTCTACATATCTTCTTTGTCCTTCTGCATACAAAGTGTCAAATGCTAAGCTAGATTTTCCAGAACCTGACAATCCTGTTATTACTACTAATTTGTCTCTTGGTATTTCCAAACTTATATTTTTTAAATTATGTTCTTTTGCACCTTTTATTACTATTTTATCGTTCATATTTTCACCCCGAAATATTATACTACAAACCAACTTTAAAAACAAGACAACTAAAAGCAAAACCTAAAAACAAACAAAATCAAAACAAAAAGGACCTCACAAACTAAATACTTGGTCCTTTTTAACTCCTCCTCACAAAATATTTTAACAATTTATTATCTTTAATACTTCTGCTAATTTTACACCTGTTCTTTCAGCTATTTCTTTAGGGGACATATTACTTTTGAATAATGATTTAATAATCCCTTCTTTCCCTAATTTTCTACCACGCTTTTCTCCACGTCTTTCTCCAATTTTTTTACCTTGTTCAGTAGCATAATTAATTTCACTAACTCTGTCCATTTCCCATTTGTCTCTTAGGTCTTGTAGTCTTCTTGCTTCTGCATCTCCTTTTAAATATTCTACTTCTTCTCTTGCTTCTCTAAAAATTTTCTTTTTTTCAGTTAACATTTTCATAAACCTCCTATCATTATTAAAGAAAGCTAACCATTGATTTACTGTATCATTAATATCAATATCAGTTGCTTTCGCAAATTTGGGTAATTCTATAAAATACCATTCTATTTCTTTAATTACCTCATGTTCTCTATGCTTATCTAACACTATAGCTGTTTTTGATATATATTCTTTGTGCTCTTTATATAAAATATAATCTAACATATTTATCATAATGACTTTTTTAATCTTTTTGTAATCAGTTCCGTCTTCTAACATCTCTTGATATTATTTTTGAACTATAATATGTTGTTCTTTCTTCTATATTCTTGTTATCTTTTTGTTGCATTTCTATATTTACAATTGTGTTATCATTAATTTCAATTAAAATATCCATGCTTCCGCCTTTTTCTTGTTCAGATAGTTTTTCTACTGAGACTTCTGGCATTACTCTAAATTTATATATTTTTATATTTAATAGAGCACTTAAAAAATTTATTAAAAATTTTTCGTTTCCTTTTCTACTAGAAAAAGCTTTAAATATTACGTCTCTTTTTATTATAGATAACAAACTATTTCTCCTTTCCAAATTATATCAAGTATAACAATTAATTACAATACTTATTGATAAATTTTTATATATTTATTCTAGAATTAATAAAAATAAGACCTATAAATTATTATTAAAAAATAATAAGATAGCCCCATATTTACTTATTAATTTTTATTATTTTTTCTTTTTCCTTTTTTGAAATTTTTTCGACTCAAATATTTGATTTTAAATAATACACCTTTGTATGCAAGGCTTATTTGAATTAATTTTGAATATGCATTATATATATCATATTTTCCATAATTTGTAAACGCTTTTTATTATTTTTTAAAAAAATTAAAAATTTGTAATATTTGAATTTTTATATTCTTTTTAATGTCTTTGTTCTTTCTCTTTTTTTCCTTCTTTTTGTATAAAAGAAAGAAGCCTCTTTCGAGACTTCTTCCTTCTTATAGGATAATTATCCTATTATTTGTTAACCAAAATAAGATGCGTCAAAATAACCTTTATTACCATTTTCATCTTTTGCCTTCTTCTGCCTGTTCCACTCTACGTAAAGCTTTTCTGGACCGTAATTGTAACGAGTTGCAAGAACAGGAATGCCACTCACACTCATCACAACTCCGGTTATTTCCTCCCAAGACTCAATAACATCTTTCTCCTTGAGAATCTCTTCCAGTACAGATGGATCTTTTGCACATCCTGCCAAAAGTTCAATTACCTGTTTTGGCTCGATATTGTCTTCATAAGCCCGTAAAACCAAAATTCCGGAATCACAGCACAGATACTCTGCTTCAAGAAATGCATCCTCATTTTCAAACACAACATTTCCAGTTATTTTCTTGCCGAAGCTAGAAAATATATCTACCGCAATTTCTGTTTTTTTCATTTTCACTCCTTAGAACGCCTTTTCTATTTTGGTCATAACAAATGACATAATTATATTATACTACGTATTCACAAAATTTTCAACACTAAAAGAGAAGGCACCCAAGTTTGGATGCCTTCTCTTGGAATTACATGAACTTAGCCGACTTACTAGTAACTAAGCCATATGGATTGATTCTAAAGAAATATTGCCCAAGTATTCCTACTTTTTTCGGATGAACTTCATCAAGCACCCTTCTAGCAAATATTTCCTTTGTAGACGCTTCACCATGATTTATCAACACTAGATTTGGATTTTCAAACCTTTGCAAAAAGCTAATCATTTCATCAGCTTTAGCATGTGCTGAAAATTCATTGGTATATTCAACGTCCGCCGCCTTCTTATAAAGGATACCTCTAATTTTAACAGGTTTACCCTTTTCGGCATCCTTGATGTCTCTTCCCAATGTTCCTTCTGTTACATAACCAGTAAACTGTATAAGTGCATTTCCTCTGGTTATATAAGATGGAATATAGGTTTGTGCTGGTCCATGAGAGCCCATGCCTGAAGTTGTTACAATTATCTTTGCTTCCTTGCTTTGTAACAAAGTTCCATTTGTTGTCTTGTCAGCAAATTTAATATTTTCTGGCAAGAAATCTCTCATATCTTCTCTAGTGCCAAGCAAACCATCTTTGCACATTGAATTATATATATTACCAAGCTTGCCATCAACGTATATTGGAATATCCGCTGATAGAAGTTCAAGGTCTTGCAGACCTTTAAGATAATAAAGGATTTCCTGCATACGTCCAAGTGCAAAAACAGGTATTACAATAGTTCCACCTTTTCTGGCACATTTAAGGATGTTGTCATTAAAACATTCCATAATATCTGTAGAATCCATATATCCATATGTAGATTCTTGAACAATTGTAAGTGGCAAACTATAAACCCACTTAGGAACTGGTTCCAAATCAAAGAAAATATTCTTGTTGTTATAGTCTCCTGTAAAAAGAATATTAATATTTTTTTCACCAGGATAACTAATTTGAACCAGTATCATAGCCGCGCCATACAAATGTCCATTAGCAAGGAAAATTATTCTAATATATCCATTTATACGGATCCATTGGTTATAACCATACCCCATTACATGTTGCATGGTATGTTCGACATCACTTTCTGCATAAATTGCTTTTTCTTTATTTCTCTTAGCGCTTTCTCTTAGTACCTTAGCACTATCTTTCAATGCAGAAGGCATAATGTTTTTTGTAACATCTGTTGTATAAATATACCCACTATATCCTTTCTTAATTAAGAAAGGCAATCGTCCAATATGATCCACATGTGCATGTGTAACCAAACAAAACTCAATATTGTCTGGATTAAACATAAGTTCATTATTACGTTTCATGTACTCTTTTTCTTGGAATAGACCACAGTCAACAATAAAATGGAACTTTTCCCCATTTGGAAGCCGGACAGTTACAATATTGCAAGAACCAGTAACTTCTGGGTGCACAGACATAATATCTGCATAGAACCGCTCTTTCTTACCCATAATATAACTCCTAACAAAAGTAGATTTCCTACATTGCAATTTAATTGTATCACCTTATTATTCCTTTAGCAATAGAAAACCTTAAATTTAACACAAAACTTTAAAAATAATATATTAAATCCAAAAACGAAGGTAGTAGTTTCTTTACTATCTTCGTTCTTATTATAGTTTTTACAATAATATTGCTATTTAAAAAATACCAACTATATTTCCATCTTCATCAATATCAATACTCTCAGCTGCAGGAACTTTTGGAAGTCCTGGCATTGTCATAATTTTTCCAGCTAGTACTACAATAAATCCAGCTCCTGCTTTTAATTCTATATCTCTTACATGAATATTATAATCATTATTACATTCTAGATTTTTAGGATCATCTGAGAAAGAATATTGTGTTTTTGCAATGCAAACAGGTAAATTTCCATAGCCTAAATCCTCTATCATTTTTATATTTTCTATTGCTTCATCTGAATACTCTACACCTTTTGCTCCATAAATCTTAGTCGCAACTTTTAATATTTTTTCTTTAATAGTATCATTATCATCATATATAAATTTAAAATCAGATTTTTCCTCTACTAAATTTGTTAATTTCTTCGCAATATCTGTTGCACCATCTCCACCTTTTGCCCATCCTTCAACAACACTTACTGGTATATTTTTTTCTTGTAAGCTATTTTCTAACCAATTAATTTCCTTTTCTGTATCAGATGTATATTTATTTAATGCAACTATTACATTTAAGCCAAATTTATTCTTTAAATTATCTATATGACGATATAAATTATCAATGCCTTTTTCTAGACCTTCCATATTCTCTTCTTGTATTTTTTCTTTTTCCACTCCACCATGATATTTAAGTGCTTTTATTGTTGCAACTAACACTACTACATCTGGTTTTACCCCTGCTTTTCTACATTTTATATCTAAGAATTTTTCTGCACCTAAATCTGCACCAAATCCTGCTTCTGTTATAACATAATCAGAAAGTTTTAATGCCATCTTAGTTGCAATAATACTGTTACAGCCATGTGCTATATTGGCAAAAGGTCCACCATGAATAATTGCTGGTGTATGTTCTAATGTTTGTACTAAATTGGGTTTAATTGCATCTTTTAAAAGAACTGTCATTGCTCCATTTGCTTTTAAATCTCTTGCAAAAATCGGTTTATTTGCATCATTATATCCTACAATTATATTTCCTAATTTTTCTTTTAGGTCTTTTAAATCTTTTGATAAGCATACAATTGCCATTATTTCTGAAGCAACTGTTATGTCAAACCCGTCTTCTCTTGGAACAATTCTTTTTTCACCAGAAAGACCAGTTTCTACTTTTCTTAGCTGTCTATCATTTAAGTCCATACATCTTTTCCAAACTACTTTTTTAAACCCTAATTCATTTCCAAAATAGATATGGTTATCTATCATGCTAGAAAGCAAGTTATTTGCAGCTGTCATTGCATGTATGTCACCTGTAAAGTGAAGGTTAATATCTTCCATTGGTGCAACTTGTACTCTTCCACCACCTGCTGCTCCTCCTTTTATTCCAAAAACAGGTCCAAGTGAAGGTTCTCTTAAAGCTAAAATAGAATTTTTACCTATTTTTCTTAGTCCGTCAGCAATTGCTATTGATACAGTTGTTTTCCCTTCTCCTAGAGGTGTTGGGCTTATTGCTGTTACTAAAATTAGTTTACCATCTTTGTTATTTTTTCTTTTATTATAAACATCATTTGATATCTTAGCTTTATATTTTCCATATAATTCTAAGTCATTTTCTTCAATTCCTATTTTTTCTGCTATTTTATCTATTTTTTCTAACTTAGTATTTCTTGCAATCTCTATATCTGTCATAATACCATCTCCTTTTTATCGAATCATTGCTTCTCCTGTTTTTAAGTATTCTTTAACATCATAAATTGCTTGTTTATCTGCTGGTAAAATATTTTCTGGTAACTCATTTAAATCAAACCATTTACATTCTAATACTTCATGATCTGTAAAATTAATTTCTCCTTCATATTCTTTACAGATAAAAGCATGAGTAACGAAATAAACCTCATCTCCATTTGAATAAAAATGATGTAAATCTTCTCCAGCATATACACCAAGTAACTTTGGATTAATTGGTTTTATATTTAATTCTTCACTTACTTCTCTATATAATGTTTCTTTAATGGTTTCTCCTGGTTCCATTCCTCCACCATGCATTGCCCACATATTATCATCTTGTCTTTTTTGTAATAATACTTTTCCATCTTTACAAATAATTATTCCTACTGTTGGTAAAATAATAGGCATATGACCTATTTTACTTCTAAGTCCTTTTATATAATCACTTCGCACCTTATATTTTCCCCTTTATACAATAAATCCTGCTACAATTCCTATTAATGCTCCTACAAGTACTTGTTTTGGACTATGTCCTAATACTTCTACAAGTTTTTCTGATACTTGAACTCCGGTAAGACCTGGTGTTTCTACTAATTTATTTAATAATGCCGCTTGTTTTCCTGCAGCTCTTCTTACACCACACGCATCATACATTACTACAAATGCAAATGCAAGAGAAAGTGCGAATATAGGTGAGCCTACTCCTTCACTTCTTCCAATTAGTGTACAAAGACTTGTTACAACTGCTGAATGTGAACTTGGCATTCCTCCTGCTCCTAATATTCTTTTAAAATTAAATTTCTTAGTTGTAACTAAGTCGTATATTAATTTAAATAATTGTATTCCAAACCATAGCAAAAATGGTACATATACATATTTGCTCTGAATAAATGCCATAAAATTATTTTCCATTTCTAAAAATTCTCCCTTTCAATTATTCTTCTGTTTCAAAGTTTTCTTCTTTAATTTCTCCATCTTGTTTTACTAACATAGTAATTTTCTTTTCTGCTTCTTGTAATGTTTTATTACATTCTTTGGAAATTTTAATTCCTTCTTCAAATTTTGTTACAGAGTCATCAAGATTTAAATCTCCCTTTTCTAATTCTGAAACAATTTTTTCTAAATTTTCCATTTGTTCTTCAAAACTCTTACTCATAATATTTTCTCCTATCTAATATCATATTTTAATCAATTACAGCATCTTTATTTCCATCTGTGAATCTTAAACTTACTTTATCTCCTTTTTGTAAATCATCTTTAGACTTTATTATTTTTCCGTCCTTTTCTGTTAAAGTATAACCTCTAGATAATGTTTTTAAAGGGCTTAAAGCATCTAATTTAGATATTAGTTCTATATATCTATTTTTTTCTTTTTCTTGTTTTATTTTAATTGCTGCTTCTAATCTTTTTAGTAAATTATCTAAAACTAAATAATTATCATTAACTTTTCTTAACGGCTCTTTAAATACAACACTTGCCATACATTTATCAAATCTTAACTTCATTACCTCTACCTTTTTTACTAATGCCATTCTTAATCTATCTTGGTAACTTTCTATTTTTCTTTTTACTTCATACACATCAGATACTGCAAGTTCTGCAGCTGCAGATGGTGTTGGTGCTCTTAAATCTGCTACAAAATCTGATATTGAAAAATCCGTTTCATGCCCTACTGCTGATATAATAGGTATTTTTGAAGCGTAAATAGCTCTTGCAACTACTTCTTCATTAAAAGGCCATAAGTCTTCTAGTGAACCTCCACCACGAGCTAAAATTAGTACATCTGCTAAATTGTTTTCATTCATAAACCTAATTCCATCTGCAATTTTTTCTGCTGCTCCTTCTCCTTGTACTGGAACAGGTAATAATCTTATATATACATTTGGGTTTCTTCTCGTTGAAACATTTATTATATCTCTTATTACTGAACCTGTTTGTGAAGTTAAAACACCAATTATCTTTGGCATAAGAGGAATTTTTTGTTTATGTGTTTCATCAAATAAGCCTTCTTTTTCTAACTTTTCTTTTAGCTCTTTATATTTAGTATATAAATCACCTTGGCCATCTTCTTCCATAATTTTTACATATATTTGGTATACGCCATCTCTTTCAAAAACAGAGACACTTCCCAAAACTATAACTTTCATACCATCTTTTGGCATGAAAGTTAACTTTTCAGCATATGTTTTAAAACACACACATTTTATTAAAGAATTTTCATCTTTTAATGTGAAATACATATGTCCTGTATAATGATTCTTAAAATTTGATATTTCTCCTTTAACTAAAATTTGGCTCAAGTTTTCATCATTTGCTATCTTGTCCTTTATGTATCTGTTTAAGTCAGAAACAGTAACTGCCATATCACTATATCTCATAATATTCATCCTTTTCTATTCTTTTACTATGTTTGCTAAGATACCATTGACAAATTTCCTAGATGTATCTTCTCCATATTTTTTTGCTAGTTCTACTGCTTCATTTATTGCTATTTTAAATGGTAATTCTTTGTATTTTATTTCATATATAGCAAGTTTTAATATGCTCAAATCTATTTTAGAAACACGATCAATTTTCCAGTCTGATTTTAAGTGCTTTTCTATCTCTTTTAATATCTCATCTTTATTTTTTTCTATTCCAAATACTGCATCTTTTATATATTCTATTGCATTTTTATTTGTTATATTATTACTTTCTAAATAAAGTTCTACTTGTTCTTCTAGATTATTACTTTTTTGTATTTCTAAGCTATATATTAATTTAAAAGCCTCTTCTCTTATTTCTGAACGATTCATCTTATTCCCCTTCTACATCTTATCTATAAAACTCTTTAATTTTGCTTTTACATCTTCCTTATTTTGTTGCACATAATTTCCAATAATAGCTCCAAGTATAATAACAACTAAAGCTAATATTAAATCTTGTAATCTTGTTATTAATATTAAAACAGCAATAACTATACCTATAATTGCTCCTTTATAATGCTCCCAAAAGTCTTTAAATCCATTCATATTATCATCCCTTTCATGCTTTTAAGCTTCTTGATTTTCCTTTGGTGCAACCTTTTTTACAGTTATATTTACTTCTTTTACTTCTAGATCAGTTGCTCTTTTTATTTTTTCTTTTATCTTAGTTTGAAGATTTGCTGATAAATCTTTAATAATTGCATCTGAACTTATTATTAAATTTACATATACATTTACATTATTATCTTTATCTAGTTCAACTCTTGTTGTAACATCTTCTGCACTTTGGAAGTTCAATGCTACTGAATTTACTAAGTTTTCTATTGTTTCTTTAGAAATTAAAAGTTTTCCACTTTCATTTTCTAATAAAACTCCTTGTCTTTCTTTTATTTGCTCTTTTGATGTTGAATCAAAGAATATACATTTAATAGAAAGTAAGATAAATACTATACTTACTCCAAGTAATATCTTGCTTGATGTCTCTCCTACAACAAGGTTATAGCATATATTTCCAACTAGATCCATATCTAGCCATCCAAATACTAATAAACATAATATTATTGATAATATTAACATAATATAAGAATATATAATTAATGTGATTTTTTCTAAAATTTTCATTTTTATTCTCCTTCTTTTTCTATTTCTTTTCTTATTTTTTCAAGCTTATTTTTCTTATTTTTACTATTCTTCTTCATCTGATTTTTCAGAAGCTGCTGTATCTGTATTGACACCTTGAACATGTACATTTACTTCTTCTACTTTTAAACCTGTCATACTTTCTACTGCTTTTTTTACTCTATTTTGAATTTCAAATGCCACATCTGGTATTCTAGAACCATATTCTACTATAATGTTTACATCTATTTTTGCTTTTCCTTCATCTATATCTGCTTTTATTCCTTTTGCTAAATTTTTCTTTCCACTAAATACTTCTGATATTCCTCCAGCAAATCCTCCTGCCATACCAGAAACGCCTGGTACTTCTGACACTGCAACTCCAGCAATTACTGCAACTACATCATCAGATATTTTTATTCCATCGTTTTCTGTCTTTATTTCATCATCTAGTTCTACTATTTCTTCTTTTCCTTTTTCTTTGTTCTCCACTTTTTCATTGTTTTCTACGTTTTCTTTATTTTCTTCACTCATCTTAAATTCCTCCTATAAATAAAAAAGATATACTTATTATAAATTCTTAATAAGTATATCAATTTTTTACTTTTTTTACAACTATTTTAATGAAATTTTAATTTTTATATAAAAATTTTGCATTTATTCACGAATTTAAGACTTCTATCTTAGGAAACTTATCAAAAGTTGTTCTAACTTCTATACCTGCTTTTTCAAAACCCTCTATTTTTTTTATAATATCTTTATTAATTACTTCTCCTGGTGTAATTAGAGGTATTCCTGGTGGATATACCCATATATATTCTTTTGAGATTTTTCCTTCTACTTCTTTATAATTTTCAAGTTTTGAGTTACTATTTTTAATTGCATCTAAAATGCTTATTTCTTTTTGGGGTAAGAATATGTCTATTTTATTTTCTATTTTTTGTTGCTTTTCTTCTGTCTTTAATTTGTTATCTATATCTTTTAAAGCATATATTAATTTTTTGAAATTTTCTTTACTATCACATATACTTGTCATTGCTATGCTATACCAAATAGATGCCATCTCTAATTCTATTTTATAATCTTTTCTTAAAATATTAGAAAGTTCTTTACCTGTTATATTAGTTTCATCTGTTTTTATAACTATTTTTCCATAATCATAAAAAATATCATTTTCGACTTTTTTATTTTCTTTTTCTAATATTTCATTTCCTAATATTTTAAGTTTCTTTAAACTTTTTGTTTCATTATAAAAGTAATTCAAATTTTCTTTATATTTTCTAAATAATTCTTTTCCGTCATTTTCTATAATATCCAAACATTCTTCTATAGAAGACATTAATATATAAGACGGACTACTTGTTTCAAAAATAGCTAATTCTCTTGCAACATTCTCTTCTTTTACAAAATCTCCTTGTATATGTAATAAAGCTGTTCCAGTAAGTGCAGGTAAAGTTTTATGAAGACTTTGAATTACAATATCTGCTCCTCCCTTCAAAGCCTCTTTATCACTTAAATTTTCCATAAATCTTAAATGTGCTCCATGTGCTTCATCTACTAAAACAGGGACATTATATCTATGAGCAATTTCTACAATAGACTTTATATTACTAATTACTCCTTCATAAGTTGGTGATGTTAATATTACAAGTTTTATATCTTTGTTTTCTTTTAGCTTTTCTTCTACCTCATTACAATCTATATTTCTATCAATTCCATCTTCACCTATTTTTGGTAGCATATAAATTGGGTCTAATCCATTTATTTCTATTGCATTATATACTGATTTATGACAGTTTCTAGCCACTAATACTTTGTCTTTAAAATTAACAGTAGCCCTCATTCCTGCTAAAATTCCACAAGTACTTCCATTTACTAATATAAAACTTCTTTTACTTTCATAAATTTTTTTTGCTTTCTCTTCTATATTTTTAATTATTCCACTAGCATGATGTAAGTCATCAAAACCATCTATTTCTGTTACATCTATTTTATATGGTAACTTTTCTCCTAATAATTCTATATTTCTTTTATGTCCTGGCATATGCATTGGTAAATAATTTTCATTATAATATTCTTCTAATTTTTCTTGTAAATTACCCAATATCATTTCTCCTCTTCTTCTAATTCATCCATTGCTTCTGCTATTTTTACCATAATTGCACACTCAATTCTCTTCTTAAATAATTTACAACCATATTCATATACTCCGTTTATGCTTCCTGTTGTATGATAGCTATTTGCTGCGCAACCACCACTACAATATAATTTTGCCCAACAATTTTCACATTCTTTTCTAGAATATACATTACATAGTTTAAATTCATCTCTTAATTTTGTATTTGTAATTCCATCTCTTACATTTCCCATTAAGAATTTTTTGTCTCCCACAAATTGATGACATGGATAAAAATCACCATTTGGTGTTACAGCTAAATATTCTGTTCCTGAACCACAACCTGTTATTCTTTTATAAATACATGGTCCTCCTGATAAATCTATCATATAATGATAAAATGTAAATGGATTTCCTTGTCTTCTTCTTTTTATTATTTCTTTTGCTAAAATTTCATATTGTTCATATATTGTATCTAAATCTTCTTCTCTTAGGCTATATTCTGTATCTGGTTTTGATACAACTGGTTCCATTGATAATTCTTTAAATCCTAAATCTAGCATATGGAATATATCGTTTGTAAAGTCTAAGTTATTACGAGTAAATGTTCCTCTCATATAATATTCTTTGTTTCCTCTTTTCTTAACAAAGTTTTGGAATTTTGGAACTATTATGTCATAACTTCCTGTTCCATCTAATCTTTTTCTTTTAGCATCATTTACTTCTTTTCTTCCATCAAGACTTAATACTACATTATTCATTTCTTTATTTAAGAAATCTATTACATCGTCATCTAGTAAAACACCATTTGTAGTTAATGTAAATCTAAAATGTTTATTATTTTCTTTTTCTATACTTCTAGCATAAGCTACTAACTGTTTTACAACATCAAAATTAACTAAAGGCTCTCCGCCAAAAAAGTCTACCTCTAGATTTTTTCTTGTTCCTGAATTCTTTACTAAAAAGTCTAATGCTTGCTTTCCTACTTCAAAGCTCATTATGGCATCTTCACCATGATATTTTCCTTGTCCTGCAAAACAATACTCACAGTTTAAGTTGCACGTATGTGCTACATGTAAGCAAAGTGCTTTTATTACAGAATCCCTTTTCTTTAAATCAAGATTTTGTCCTTTAAAGTTATCTTCTGTAAATAACAGTCCATTTTCTATTAAATTATCAATTTCTCCAAATGTTTCTTCAAGGTCAGAATCTTTTAATCCTTCATATTTATTTAGCATTTTCTTTTTTATTTCTTCTCTATCAATTCCTTTATCCATTAATCCAATTATGTCATAACTTAAGTCATCTACTGCGTGTACTCCTCCACTATATGTATCTAATACTATATTATATCCATTTAATTTATACTGATGAATCATTTCTATTACTCCTTATTTTTTATTTATTTAATATTCCATTTATGTAAATTTACTATTACTTAAATAAATTGCCGACCTAAGCCGGCAATTTTATTTTATCCTATTTATTTACATTTTCACATTTTTGATTTGCTACACCGCAAGATGTTTTACATGCTGATTGGCAAGATGTTTGGCATTCTCCACATCCTCCATGTAATTTACTTTCTTCTAAATTTCTTGTATTTAATGTTACTATTCTTTTCATATCTATCCCTCCGTATTTTTTAATCAGCTAATATTATAACACTATAATTATGCTATGTCAATTAATTTGTTTGCTTATTTGTTTATTCTTTCCTAAATTCTTAATATTATATTGTTCTTAACTTTCCCTTGTGATATAATGACAAAAAAATAAATATGGAGAAAAAATTATGAGAAACTTTTTTATTATATTAATTATGAAAATATTAAATGTGATTTTAAAAATTTTTGGTAAACATGGAGGTAATTTCTTAGGAAAAATTGCATATAAATGGAACCCTGAAATTTTCAAATATTTTAAAGTAAAATGTCCTGTTATAGCAGTTACTGCAACAAATGGTAAGACCATGACAAATAATGCTATAGGTTTTGTGTTTAAAACTGCTGGCAAAAAAGTTGTAAGTAACACAGAAGGAAATAATATGGAAACAGGTATACTATCTACTATACTTAAAAATTGTACTTTAACTGGAAAAATAAAAGCAGATTACTTAGTTTTTGAAGTTGATGAAGGTTATGTTCCTGTAGTATTTAAAGATTTTCCATTAAATACTTTAGTTATTTTAGATTTCTTTCGTGACCAATTAGATAGAAATGGTGAAGTAGAATCTTTAATTTTAAAGATTAATGAATTCTTAAAAACTTACAAAGGAAATTTAATATTAAATGCTGATGACCCAAATGTTGCAAGACTTGGAAAAGCTAATCCTGATAACAAAAATATTTATTACTTTAGTGTAGAAAAATATGCTTTTGCAACTACAGAACAAAAAGAAGCAGGTGAAGGAAAATTCTGTCCTTTCTGTAAAACAAAACTTGAATATGAATATTATCAATATTCTCACATAGGAAAATTCAAATGTCCAAACTGTGGTTATGGTGATAATCCAATTTATAAATTAGCTACTGATGTTGATTTAAAAAACAGAACTTTTAAAGTAGATAATGTGAGCTATAAAATAAGATTTAATAGTATTTATAATATATATAATCTAACTGCAGTAATTGCTTGTGTTAGTTTATATAATATAGATACTGAAATTGTAAAAACTGCTTTATCTAAATTTGTATTAAATAATGGTAGATTAGAAGAAGTAAAAGTTAGAGGCGTTCCAACTATTATAAATTTAGCTAAAAACCCAACCGGTAGTAATGTAAGTCTTAGAATTTTAAATGAAGATGATGAAGAAAAAGAATTGTTATTTGTTTTAAATGATAATATTGCAGATGGATTTGATGTTTCTTGGATTTGGGATATTAATTTTGATAATTTAAATAATGTATCAAGAATTGTAACTTCTGGAACAAGAGCTTATGATATAGCAATTAGAATAAAAACTTCAGGCTTTGATGCAAGTAAAATAGAACCATATTTAGACTTACATGAAGCTGTGGAAGCTTTATATAAAACAGACGTTAAAAAATATGTTATTGCAAACTATACAGCTTTACAACCAACAAGAAAAGAATTAAAATTATAGGAGATTTATTATGAAAGAGTTAAAAATATTATACTTATATCCTGATATATTGGAGTTATATGGAGATTATGGAAATATTCAAATATTAAAATACCGTTTAGAAAAGCGTGGCATTAAAGCAAATGTTATTCGCTACTCTATTGGAGATGATGTGCCAAACTTTAAAGATTACGATTTAGTATTTGCAGGTGGAGGCGCTGATCAAGAGCAAAGTATTTTAGCTAAAGACTTAATTAAATATAAAGATAATATAAAAGAAGCAGTAGATGCTGGCGTATTTTTCTTACTTATATGTGGTGCATATCAGTTATTTGGTAAATACTATAAAGGTGTAGAAGGAAATATTATTCCTGGACTTGATGTTTTTCCATATTATACGGAAGCTATTAATGATAGGAAAAAAAGATGTATTGGAAATATTGTAATTAATGTTAATTTGAACGGTAAAGAAACTAAGGTAATAGGATTTGGAAATCACGGTGGTCAAACATATGATGTAGAAACTCCTTTTGGCAAAGTACTTTTCGGTAATGGAAATAAATTTGGAGATGATAATGAAGGCTTTTTCTTAAAAAATGTTATTGCTACATATTTACATGGTCCATTACTTTCTAAAAACCCTGAACTTGCAGATTTTATTATTAAATACTCTCTAGATAGAAAATATAATGAAGATACTGTATTAGAACCTTTAGATGATACTTTCGAAAATTTATGTAGAAAACAATTGTTAAATAGATTTTTAGCAGAGACTAAGAATAATCCCTAAATCTAATTAAGATTTAGGGATTATTTTACAATAATTTATAAATTCTTATTTGATAATCTTATCCGAGCCTCACTTATACTTATCCCATGTCTTTTTGCATATTTCCTAATAAAAGAAAATCTACTACATTTTGCACATATGTATATTACTAATGCCAACGATACTATTAACATTATTCCAATTATTAATACCCAATAAATTATTGCAGATAGTATTGGAATTATTATCTGTAAAATAACATACAAGAATACAAGAAGTACTCCTGATACTACAATTAAAAAGGCTGCATAAAATATCAAACTTAGATTATTAATTATTGTACCTATGACCTTGAAAAATCTTTTCATGATATGTCCTTTCTCTTAAAGTTACAAGGTCTGCTTACTCAAAAGCTAGATATATTATAACACTTTATAATTTATTATTAAAGGAGCAGGTATTTAAACCTGCTCCTTTTTAGGAACTAACTTTTCATGTGCCTTCTATAGCTATCTATTTGACTTTTGAAATCTTCAGCAAAATATAAAAGGTTCCTAATCATTACCTCAATATTTCTTACTGTTCTTTCGTCAATTTCTAGCTCACTATCATCTTGAAGTGATTGATAAATTGCTTGTTGTATTGTCAATGTTCCCTCTTCAATATCTTGCGCTGCAATTTGGACACATTTTATGGAACGCCACATATTATTTCTATCTTCTACTGTGTCATCCCTTTTTTGCCTTACTTTAGACATGTTCCCTCCTAAAAATTGTATGATACATTACATACTTTAAATATTATATCACAAAGTAAATGTATTTTCAATGAAAAAGGACAAGCTTTTACTTGTCCTTCTTTATTATAAGTGCATTACTCTTTGTTTAATTTCTTTAGTTTTTCCTACATTCCAGAAATTTTCTCCTAAATAACCGCATGTTCTTCTTACTACTGTCATTTTACTATGGTCTTTATTCCCACAGTTTGGGCATTCCCATTCATTATCTTTATTTATTATAATTTCCCCATCAAATCCACACACATGACAATAATCAGATTTTGTATTAAATTCAGCATATTGAATATTGTCATAAATAAATTGAACTACAGACTCTAATGCATCTATATTTTTAGCCATATTTGGTATTTCAATATATGAAATACATCCTCCTGTCGAAATTCCTTGGAACTCACTTTCAAATTCTAATTTATCAAAAGCATCTATTTTTTCCCTTACATCTACATGATATGAATTTGTATAATATCCTTTATCTGTTATATCTTTTATCGTTCCAAATTTTTCTTTATCTATTCTTGCAAATCTATAACACAAGCTTTCTGCCGGTGTACCATATAGAGCAAATCCTATATTTGTTTCTTTCTTCCATTTATCAACAGTTGCTTTTAAATATTTCATAACTTTTATCGCAAAATCATGCCCTTTTGGATCTGTGTGAGAAACACCTTTCATTAATTTTGTTAACTCATATATTCCAATATATCCAAGTGAAATTGTTGAATATCCACCATACAATAATTTATCTATTTTTTCACCTTTTTCAAGTCTTGCTAAAGCTCCATATTGCCAGTGAATTGGGCTTATATCTGAATGTGTTCCAAGTAATGCATAATGTCTACACATTAAAGCTTCTTTACAAAGTTCTAGTCTTTCATCTAACAGTTTCCAGAATTTTTCTTCATCACCATCAGCTATTATTCCTATTTGTGGTAAGTTTATGCTTACAACACCTTGATTAAATCTTCCCTCAAATTTGTAGTTTCCATTTTCATCTTTCCAAGGTGATAAGAAACTTCTGCACCCCATTGGACTAAATACGTTTCCTTCATAATTTTCACGCATTTTCTTTGCTGAAATATAATCTGGATACATTCTTTTTGAAGAACATTTAACAGCAAGTTTTGTTAAATAATCATACTCTCCGCCTTTTAGAGAGTTAAATTCATCTAAAACATATACAAGTTTTGGAAATGCTGGTGTTACATATACTCCTGCTTCGTTTTTAATTCCTTCATATCTTTGTCTTAATACTTCTTCAATTATCATTGCATTTTCTTTGATATATGGATCATCTTTTTCTAAGTGTAAGAATAATGTTACAAAAGGTGATTGTCCATTTGTTGTCATTAAAGTATTTATTTGATATTGAATTGTTTGAACTCCTGCTTTTAATTCTGCTTTTAATCTATCTTGTACTATTCCTTCTATTACATCATCTGGAATTTTTCCTTTATATTTACCCTCTATTTCCTTTTTAAATTTATTATAACTCTTTCTTAAATATTTTCCTAAATGGATTAAATCTACTGATTGTCCACCATATTGGTTGCTTGCAACTGCTGCAATTATTTGTGTTGTTACAGTACATGCAACTTGGAAACTTTTTGGACTTTCTATCATTTTTCCATTCATTACTGTTCCATTATCTAACATATCAGATATATTTATTAAACAGCAATTAAATATTGGTTGAATAAAATAATCCGCATCGTGGAAATGTAAAATTCCGTCCTCATGTGCTTTTGAAATTTTTTCTGGTAATAGCATTCTTTTTGTTAAATCTCTTGATACTTCTCCTGCTATATAATCTCTTTGAGTTGATGCAAGCATTGTATTTTTGTTTGAATTTTCCTCTGCTAATTCTTTATTTTCATTTCTAATTAATCCTAATATTGATTCATCAGTTGTATTTTGTTTTCTAACTAATGCCCTCGTATAACGATACACGATATATTTTTTTGATAATTCATATCTTTGTAATTCCATTAGTTTTTGTTCAATAATATCTTGAATATCTTCTACTAAAATTCTTTTTTTACCTAAATCTTCAATATAAGTAATTATTTCATTCATGTCTTCTCTTGTTGCTCTTTCTTTAGGTTTTACCTCTTTGTTTGCTTTAGAAATTGCGACTCTAATTTTTTCTCTATCAAAGTCTACAGCTCTTCCGTCTCTTTTGATAACTTTCATTTTACATTTCCCCCTTAAGTAAATTTATGCTCTTATTATATAACAACTTTTTTGTTTTTCTGTTGCAAAAGCAACAAAACGTTTTGTCGAATTTTATACTTTGCTTTGTTCTAAGATTTGACAAAAATATTACATTTATATTACAAAAATGTTACAACTATATTTCTTTTATTGTTATTTTTTATGTTTATTTTAAGATAAAATATTTTTTATTTTTTGTTGCTTTTGCAACTTTTTTATATTATAATCTTTTTATAAAATAAGATAAAAATAAAAAGGAAGATTACAATGAACCTTAGTTTTAATGTAGAAAACTTTATTAAAGAGTTTGAAAACAGCTGCAATAAAGTACAAAGAAAGACTTTTGAAAAAAGTGAAGTAATTACGTCTTATATACAAAAAAGAAATCAATTTTGTATTTTAATTTCTGGTAATGCCGATTTAGTTCGTTATGATTTAAACGGAAATAGAACTATAATAGACCACTTTACAAACAATGATGTTTTCGGAGAGGTTTTCTATGATGTAACAACTAATAATGAATTATTAGTTGAAGCAAAATCAAAATGTGAGGTTTTAATATACAGTTATCAAAATATTCATTATAAATGTAAGCAAAACTGTAAATTTCACCAAAAACTTACCGAGTGCTTACCAGAGCTAATTCTAGACAAAGTAACAAGCCTAAATATGAGAGTTGAACTTCTTACTAAAAGATCTACTAGAGACAAACTTCTTGGATATTTTAATCTTCTTTCTACAAGAAATTTAAGTAAAACTTTTAAACTTCCTTTTTCTCTTACAGACTTAGCAGACTACCTAAGTGTAGATAGAAGCGCCATGATGAGAGAACTTAAACTTTTAAAAGAAGAAAATTTTATAAAGAAAGATGGAAAAACAATTACATTATTATATAAATAGATGCTGTTTGGTACCATAAAAGTATAATAATTAATTATAAAAATAATTGATTATTATACTTTTTTCTATTATGATAGGA